>NZ_JAAFZB010000094.1 GCF_010692725.1 Flavihumibacter soli
CCTTGCTTTGGTCCTTTTTTAACAGGATCAAGGATAAAGGATCAAAGAACAAGGATAAACCCCTTGCTTTGGTCCTTTTTTAAAGGATCAAGGATAAAGGATCAAAGAACAAGGATAAACCGCTTGCTTTGGTCCTTTTTTATTTTCCAGCATTCATCCAACTCTGTTGTTCCTTATTCTTTATTCCTTATTCTTTGTTCCTTGCTCTTTGTTCTTTGTTCCTTGTTCTTTTACTCCTTGTTCCTAAAGAACTGATCGCTGAAATTAACGAGGAATAGTTCCTTTGAACTCCGGGTGATACCGGTATAGAGCCAGCGCAGGAATTCTGTATTCAGCATTTCTTCAGTCAGATAGCCCTGATCGATAAACACAGCTTCCCATTGCCCTCCCTGCGCTTTATGGCAGGTAACTGCAAAGGCAAATTTAATCTGCAGGGCATTATAATAAGGGTCTTTCTTGATCTCCTGCAGTCGCATCCGCTTATTCTGTATGTGCTGGTAATCCTCCATAACTGCCTCAAACAGGCGTTTGCTATCTGCCGATGACAGGCTGGGTGTATCAGCATACAGCGTATCAAGCAAAACCTTGCAGGTTAGAGGTTCGTCATCCGGATAATCCACCAATTCAAGCACTATTTCTGCAAAACGAAATCCGTACTGCTCATGCATATTACGGACTTTTCGTATCCGGCCGATGTCTCCATTAGCAATAAAAGAACTGCTGTTATCTTCATTCTGAAGCCAGAAATAATTGTTCCGAACCACCATAATATAGTCCCCTCCCGTCAGTTCTTCCTCACGGTATAAAATGCGGTTACGGATATTCTGATTGTAAGCATTTGCATTTTTATTGGAACGGCATACTACAAGCGTATTATCCATTCCGAATTTGTTGTATGCGTAATTTAATCCTTCAACGAGTTTCTCCCCTGTCATGCGATAGACATCTGAAAAGCCCTTTATATCTATCTGTGGAAAAACGTTATTCTCCTGCCGGATGAGCTCACGTATAGAAGTAGCGTTAAAGAGGATACCAGAGGCCTTTTCCTGGCGTACGACATCGGTTAATTCATAACTGAATACATCCATTGCGAAATGATCCTTCAGTACCGATACATTCAGCGCCGGACTATCAGGTGACCCAACCGGAGGAAGCTGTGCCGTATCACCCACCAGCATGAGCGTACAGTTTTTACCGTTGTAAACGTAGCTCACCAGATCATGCAGCAGGCTCTGGCGACTGAAATCCCCTGCCTCGTCTGAGATCATGGAAGCTTCATCAACGATAAAAAGGGTATTTTCGGCAAGGTTATCCGCTAACACAAAATTCATATCCGGACTTGCTGCTTCTTTCTTCCTGTATATTCTTTTGTGGATAGTAAAGGCCTTTTTCCCGGAATAACTGCTTATTACTTTTGCCGCCCGGCCGGTGGGGGCCAGCAAAACAGATTTCCTGTTAATCCGCGGTAATACTTTAACAAGGGCACTGATCAGGGTAGTCTTTCCCGTGCCTGCATAGCCCTTTAGAAGAAAGCATTCATCGCCATTCCCTGACTTCAGGAACCGTTCAAGCAAGGCAAATACTTCCAGCTGCTGACTGGTAGGTGTTTTACCGAAATGTTGTTCCAACAGTATATGGACTGGCTGCATGCCGCAAATTTGCACAATCTGTATGAGCTAACCTATAATACCCAAAAGCGATTTAACACGGAATTTTAAATCAGCTATATTAGCTCAGAAAGTTTATTTTTGCCTGCAGATGATGAATAGTCCGATCCACTTAACCGATGAGCATTTCAACCTGGATGATGCAGGTAATTGCCATTTACTTATTCATTTAGCCCCTCACTCCTATTCTTACGCCATCGTCGACAAAGACCACGATCGCCTGGGCGTTCTGGTTAGAAAAACATTTCCTGCCCATGCTGATACAATAAGTAATGCAGAAAGACTCGAACTATTTCGGGCAGAAAATGAATATCTGAGACAGGAATTCCGGAAAGTAAAGATCAGCGTGGAAACAAAAGCCTTTACGTTCATTCCGGAAGAATTGTACTCCGGCAATGATGTATCGCAATACAGCAAGTACATAGCATCACCTCCGGAAGCAGCCCTTCTCAATTCAGATATCAAGCCTTACAAGGTCAGGACTGTTGCTGCAATCGAAGCAGATCTTGAAAGCAGTGTGAAAAATTCATTTCAGGATCCGCTTATCGTTAGTCAGGCAAATCCCTTTATTGCAGGAATTTATAACCTGATCATAAGCGGAAACCCAAGCGGTCTGTTCTTAAATTTTGGTGAAAATTGTTTTGAAGCAGCTTTTATACAGAGTGGAATATTTGAATTCTACAATATCTTTGAAATCCCTACAGCTGATGAGTTTAACTATTTCCTCCTGAACCTCCTTAATCAGCTGTCTATCGACGACAGTACTTATGTGACTCTTTCCGGTGAGATACAAGAGGGAGATGAAAACTACCTCCGTATAACTAAATATTTCACACAGGTATCGTTTACAGATGTTAAGCTAATGAATAGTGGAAACGGAGCATTTAAACGTGTTCCAACCCACGAATTTTTTTCCCTCTTAAGCCTGGATCTATGCGAATAATCGGCGGGAGATTAAAAGGATTACGGATCAATCCACCGGCTAATTTACCCGTAAGACCCACGACCGATCTGGCAAAGGAAGCCCTTTTTAATATCCTCTATAACCAGTTTGATTTCGAGGATATCCGGGTACTGGACCTATTCAGTGGCACAGGCAATATATCGCTTGAATTCGCATCCCGCGGTGTTCCGGAAGTGGTAGCTGTTGATCGTGACTTTGGATGCTTTAATTATCTGAAGAAAATCTCGAAGGAATTAAAAGTGGAAACAATCAAGCTCTATAAAGCGGATGTCTTTAAATTTCTTGAACTGGAGACCGAACCTTTCGACCTGATCTTTGCAGATCCTCCTTACGACCTTACACGAATTCCTGAGATCGCAAAGGTGGTGTTTGACCGGGCACTGGTTAAAGAAGGGGGATATCTTATTATTGAGCATCCCAGCATGAAAAAACTGGACAATCATCCTAATTTTAAGGAACAAAGACTGTATGGCTCTTCGTCATTTAGCTTTTTTGGAAAGGAATAGTCAGGCTGTACCTGCCAAATTTCAGATCATCAAATTAAATCTATTACCTTTAATCTATGAAGATAGCCCTGTTTCCCGGCTCATTTGACCCGGTCACCAAAGCACACGTTGATATCCTCAAACGCTCCGTCTCATTATTCGATAAAGTGATTGTGGGTATCGGACTCAACAGCAGCAAGCCTTCTTTTTTAAGTTCTGATACGCGGAAGAGAATGCTGGAAGCAGTATTTGCCGACCAGCCTAAGGTCGAGGTAATGGTATATGAAGGTTTAACGGTAGAATTCTGTAAAAAGATCAACGCGTCCTATATGATCAGAGGGATTCGTACGGTATCTGACTTTGAATATGAAAAGGCCATCGCACAGATGAACCACGCACTGGTTCCGGAGATAGAAAGCATCTTTATCGTCAGCAAACCGGGTTACTCATCCATCAGTTCCACAATTGTTCGCGATATATTAAGAAACCACGGCGACGTCAGCCAGTTTATTCCGAAAGAAGCGAGGGAATTTTTATAAATGTTTCCTACACTTCAATCCGGCCGATGACGTCCCTGATCATCGGATAGGTGTTTTTCTTTACTAAATCAAAATCTGCCGGTGAAAGCCAGCGGGCTTCCGTTATGTCTTCTTCTAATTGAGGTACCAGGTTCGGCTGATCATTTGCTCTCATGCGGTACCAGGTCGTTTTCTTTAATACTGTTTGCCGCTCCATTTCATAGATATGGTATGTCTTGCACAGTTTTTCGTCGAGATGGGTCACTTTAATTCCGCATTCTTCTTCCACTTCCCGAACAGCTGCTATTTTGGTTTTTTCGCCATCGTCAATTTTGCCCTTTGGAAGATCCCACTTTCCCTTCCTGAAGATGAAAAGATATTTATTCTCTTCGTTGCGTACGAGACCACCGGCGGCTTTAATGAACCTTAAAGAAAGCTTGATCTTTTTAAACAGTTGCCTGGCATTAGGTGTAGTCATCAGGTAAACAGATGGATGAGGGACATCCCGGAAGCGGTTATAAAAACTAAAAAATTCAAATCCCTCATAATCAATTCGTTGGTAATTTGAGAACGACTGACTAGCAGTTTCTGTAATGATTAACTCGGTTTGGTTGATATATATTTGATACATTTGCGGTATGAGTAACAAGAATGAGATTGAACAGAAAGTAGCGGAATTTTTGTTGCAAATTAAAGCAATTAAATTACAACCCAACAATCCATTTACCTGGGCGTCCGGCTGGAAATCTCCAATATATTGCGATAATCGTATTACGCTTTCTCACCCTTCAATACGTACTTATATCCGCCAAAGACTTGCTTCCCTGGTACAGGAAGAGTATGGATCTGTCTCTGTTGTTGCGGGAGTAGCGACAGCAGGAATTCCACAGGGTGTTTTAGTCGCCCAGGAATTGGGACTTCCCTTTATCTATGTGCGTTCGGCGCCTAAAGGTCATGGCCGGGGGAATTTGATTGAAGGTGAATATTCCGAAGGTCAGCGTGTTGTTGTCGTGGAGGATTTAATTTCAACGGGCAAAAGCAGCCTGCAGGCGGTCGAAGCCCTCCGGGAAGCTGGTCTGGAGGTAGCAGGATTAGTCGCTATTTTCAATTATGGTTTTGATGCCGCTACAGAGAATTTCAAAAATGCGAAATGCCGGTTTACAACCTTGTCTAATTACAGCGCGCTGATAGACTATGCGGCAAATCATAATTTTGTGTCAGAGGATGACCTTAACTTATTACGCCAATGGCGGGAGAATCCCTCAGAGTGGGGCGATTCGATTCATCAAACAACAGCCTGATCCAAATGACTATCATTCAAAGTAAGACAACTATCGATAAGCCAGCTTCTGAAGTTTATGCTTTTCTTGCTGATCTGAATAATCATCAGCAGTTAATGCCCGAAAATATCTACAATTGGTCTTCAACAACAGATGAAGCTCGTTTTACTATCCAAAACATGGCAAAACTGGCATTGAAGGTCGCGTCCCGTTCAGAGAACCAGGAAATTGTTATAGTTCCTTCAGAACAGGCGCCCTTTCCTGTTGAGTTAAAATGGACAGTGAATGACCTTGGTAATGGAGCTACGGAAGCGATACACACCATTTCTGCTGAATTAAATATGATGATGAAAATGTTGGCAAGCGGTCCGCTGCAGAAACTGGCAGATCATCAGACAGAAAGATTAAAAATGGTCAATGATAAGCTCTGAGAAATCAGAGTTTTTTTTTTGCGGGCATTTCCAAACATCCTCCCTATCATCTCTTCCTACAACGAACAACTCATTAACGTTCGGAACTTCAGGATTTTCCTAAATTTTCCATAATCTTATTTGTATGTTGCTATAAATCCTTACTCATGACTAAGAATTTGATACTAATTCAATGCAAAGATCAGATTGGACTTGTGGCAACCATTTCCCGCATACTCGCTGATCATACTTTGAACATCACTTCAATGCGCGAATTTGTCGATGAACAGTCCGCTTCCTTTTTCACCAGGATAGAGTGTTCAGGCTTGTTGCCTTCTTTAAAGGCCCTTCAAATCGAGTTAGAGCGAGAACTTCCTTCGAAAGCCGCTGTAAGGATCAATCCTAACCAGGAGAAAAAGATCGCAATACTGGTTACAAAAGAATATCACTGTCTGGCGGATACCTTAAGCCGGCATTTCTTTAAGTCCCTTGATGCCGAGGTGTGTTGTGTCATTGGAAATCATAGTAACCTTTCGGATTTTACCAGGCGATTCGAAATCCCCTTTCACCATGTTTCCCATGAAAATCTATCGAAAGCCGATTTTGAAAATGAGATTGCAGATATCCTTCAAAACTACAGTCCCGACTATATTGTACTATCCAAATTCATGCGAATACTTTCCCCGGAATTTATTAAGCAGTTTGAAAATCGCATCATCAATATCCACCACTCATTTTTGCCTGCTTTCATAGGAGCCAGTCCTTACAGGCAGGCCTATGAACGCGGTGTCAAGATCATCGGGGCAACTGCGCATTTCGTTACAAACGACCTGGATGAGGGACCGATCATCGTTCAACAGATCATCCCGGTGAATCACGCCTTTAGCGTTAACGACATGGTGGTTGCCGGCAAAGAAGTGGAGACTGCTGTTCTTTCGAAAGCCCTCACATTGCTCCTGCAGGACCGGGTTTTTATTGCCGGCAACAAAACAGTCATTTTTGAATAAGGATGCTGTTAATATAACAGTCCAATTCTACTCTCAACCGACAATTAGTCATTGGAAATTTAGAAAATACCGTCATTTTTTCCGAAATACCTGCTTTCATATACATGGTCATTGTTTTGATTATCAGGTGTTATGAACTTCAATAACTTTACTATAAAAGCACAGGAAGCCATTCAGAAGGCTTCGGAAATAGCCTCGGGCAACCAGCAGCAGGCTATTGAGACCGCGCATATTTTAAAGGGTTTATTACTGGTAGACGAGAATGTGATCAGCTACCTGCTGAAAAAGCTAAACGTCAATATCAGCCGTCTCGATTCGGTGTTAGACGCTCAGATCCAAAGCTTCCCTAAAGTGAGCGGTAGTGAGAGCTACCTGTCGTCATCTGCAAACACGGCCTTACAGAAGGCACAAAGCTACCTGAAGGAATTTAAAGACGAGTTTGTTTCCGTCGAACATATTCTGCTTGGGCTTTTGAGCTCGGGAGACAAGGTAAGCACCATATTAAAGGACTCAGGTGTTAACGAGAAAGACCTGAAAAAGGCGATCACTGAGCTCCGCGGCAACACCCGGGTAACTGATCCGAATGCCGAAGCAACTTACAATGCGCTTAATAAATATGCCCGCAATCTGAACGAATATGCGGAGTCCGGCAAGCTTGATCCCGTTATCGGCCGTGACGAAGAGATCAGGAGGGTGATCCAAATCCTGTCCCGCCGGACCAAGAACAATCCGATCCTGGTAGGTGAACCGGGTGTTGGTAAAACCGCCATTGCCGAAGGCATCGCATTCCGTATTATCCAGGGCGATGTTCCTGAAAACCTGAAAAGCAAGACCGTTTATTCTCTTGATATGGGAGCCCTTATAGCAGGTGCTAAATACAAAGGTGAGTTCGAAGAGCGTTTGAAGGCCGTCATAAAGGAAGTAACGCAGAGTGACGGCGAGATCGTTATGTTTATCGATGAGATCCATACGCTGGTAGGTGCCGGCGGTGGCGAAGGGGCCATGGATGCCGCCAATATATTAAAACCGGCACTTGCACGTGGCGAGCTTCGTGCTATAGGAGCAACAACACTCAATGAATATCAGAAATATATTGAGAAGGACAAGGCACTTGAACGGCGTTTCCAAAAAGTAATGGTCGATGAGCCTGATACGCAGGACGCGATCTCCATACTCCGGGGCTTGAAGGAACGATACGAAACCCATCATAAGGTCCGGATAAAAGATGAGGCTATCATTGCGGCGGTTGAATTATCGCAGCGATATATCTCTGATCGGTTTCTGCCAGATAAAGCGATAGACCTGATGGATGAAGCGGCATCGAAGTTAAGGCTGGAAATGGATTCTGTTCCTGAAGCAGTTGATGAGTTGAACCGAAAGATCATGCAGCTCGAAATTGAACGGGAAGCGATCAAACGGGAGAACGATCAGAAAAAAGTAGCTGAACTTAGCGAAGAGATCGCTAACCTCACACAGGAGCGTGATTCGCTGAAAGCAAAATGGCAGGGTGAAAAAGACCTGGTAGATGCCATCAACAGGAAACTTGAAGAAATTGAAAATTATAAACTGGAGGCCGACCAGGCTGAAAGGGCGGGCGACTATGGTAAGGTGGCCGAAATCCGTTATGGCAAGATCAAAGAAGCCCAGGATGAGGTTGACAGACTGAAAAAAGACCTGGAAGCAAACCAGGCTGACGGTCGCATGCTGAAGGAAGAGGTAACCACGGAGGATATCGCAGGCGTGGTTTCCCGGTGGACAGGTATTCCAGTCACCAAAATGGTTCAAAGTGAACGTGTGAAACTGTTACACCTTGAAGATGAACTTCATAAACGGGTGGCAGGTCAGCATGAAGCGATCGAAGCTATTTCCGATGCTATACGCAGATCACGTGCTGGATTACAGGACCAACGCAAACCCATCGGATCATTTATTTTCCTTGGAACTACCGGGGTCGGTAAAACCGAGCTGGCAAAAGCATTGGCAGAATTCCTGTTCAACGATGAGCACGCGATGGTCCGCATTGATATGAGTGAATACCAGGAACGGCACTCGGTGTCACGCCTGATCGGAGCTCCTCCGGGCTATGTGGGCTATGATGAAGGGGGACAACTTACGGAAGCTGTGCGCAGGAAACCTTATTCAGTGATACTGCTCGATGAAATTGAAAAAGCTCATCCGGATGTTTTCAATATCCTGCTCCAGGTACTTGACGATGGTCGTCTTACAGATAACAAAGGTCGTGTAGTGAATTTCAAAAACACTATTATAATCATGACCTCCAATATCGGTTCACACCTTATCCAGGAAAACTTTAAGGGTCTGGATGAAGTCAACCGCGAGGAAGTGATCGCGAAAACAAAGAGCGAATTGTTTGAACTCCTAAAACAGACGATCCGTCCGGAGTTCCTGAACCGCATTGATGATCTCATTATGTTTACACCGCTTACACGGGATGAACTTCGGGATATTGTTGATCTGCAATTTAAAGGCGTTCAAAGAACACTGGCTGAGATGGGTATCGAGATCGAGGCTTCTGACGAGGCGCTGGACTGGCTGGCACAGCTGGGCTATGATCCTCAGTTCGGGGCAAGGCCTTTGAAACGGGTAATTCAGAAAAAACTACTGAACGAATTGTCGAAAAGTATTCTTTCAGGAAAAGTCGATAAAGACAGTAAGATCAAGCTGGATGTATTTGACAACCAGTTTGTGTTCATGAATATGACCGCGGAGGCGCAGTAAACAATGGCAAATTCATCAGAAAACAACATATCCGCTCCATTGGTAAAAATAATTGGACGGCCGGGCTCTGCAGAGGCATATACTATCCGTGATTTTCTGCATAGGTGCGATATTCCGTATGAGTGGATTGAATGTAAATCGAATGAAGAAGCAAAGAAGCTTGCAGGTGTGGAGGGTCTGTTTGACCGTAACCTGCCTGTTTGTCTTTTTCCTGATGGGACCCGACAAGAAAACCCGAATATCAAGCAGATAATTGAGAAGCTTGGCTGGTTCCGCAATCCTTCACGTTCCGAATACGACCTGGCTATATATGGTGCAGGTCCGGCAGGTTTAAGTGCTGCTGTTTACGGTGCCTCTGAAGGATTGAAAACTATTTTAGTGGAACAATATGCCATTGGCGGCCAAACCGGCAGCACCTCTAAAATTGAAAACTATCTTGGCTTTCCCCAAGGCATTAGTGGTTCGGAATTAGCCAAGCGGGCCTGGGAGCAGGCTGACCGTTTTGGTGCTGAAATTATTCTTGCCCGTCAAGGTGTCCGGGCAGAGTTTACTCCTGCTAAAGGCGTGGGTTATCTCGATGACGGAACTAAAATAATTGCACGCACTTCCATTTGTGCAACCGGGGTACAGTACAGGCGTCTTGGTTTGCCTAACGAGAACCAGTTCCTGGGTAAAGGATTATACTACGGTGCTGGGGCAAGTGAAGCAGCCTATACTAAAGGAAAGCATGTGTTTATCGTTGGTGGTGGAAATTCTGCCGGGCAGGCTTCCATGCATTTTGCTCCTTACGCCGATCGTGTAATCATCGTTATACGTAATAAATCTTTAAAGGAGACCCTTTCGCAATACCTCGTCGAACGCATACATAATACGAAAAATATAGAGGTGCTCACCGAAACCGAGGTTACCGCTTTACATGGCAATGAGTTCCTGGAAGAGATTACCGTGATGGATCGTAAAACTGGCGAAGAGCGAAAAGAGAAGACACATTCAGTGTTTGTTTGCATTGGTGGGGAACCGCACACCCAATGGGCTGTTGAGGTAGGCATCATACGCGATGAGGCTGGGTATTTAGTTACAGGCCCCGACTTGCTTCAGCAGGGTAAGCCGCCTGAAAAATGGCCGCTCGATCGTACTCCTTATTACCTCGAAACAAATATACCCGGTGTTTTTGCGGCAGGTGATGTCCGGCACAATTCAATAAAGCGATGTGCTTCTGCCGCAGGAGAGGGCGCCATGTCTGTTGCCTTCGTTCACAGGTATTTGTCCGAGGGCTAAAATAAAATTCAAGACGGGAATGATAACCGCCCGTTCCGTCAGGTTCCAGCAGATTATGTACTTTTCGTCCTGCCGGGGTTCCCTCCAAGGAATTGTGCGAGAGCGAGGGGTAGCTGATCACCTAAAAAACTTCTTAAGTTGACAGCTCACTAATCAATAAAAAATATCTTTGCGGGGCATAAATCATTCGTGTGCATAGGTAGGGATTGCCTGAATGGAATACACATATTAAGATACTGTCAAATGAAGATAGCTTACGTTTGTTACGAGGATAAAGGACAATACGCCTCGGGCGTAGAAAATGAGGATCTTATCCTACTCACCTTTTTAAAGAAAAACAACTTAGATATAAGCCTTGAGATCTGGACAGATCCGAACGTTGACTGGGCTCAGTATGATCTTGCCATCCTGAAATCGCCATGGGATTATTTCGATAAAATCAATCAGTTCTATGAGTGGTTAGAGACCCTCGACCGGTTGAAGGTACGGCTGCTTAACCCGGTGGAAACAGTTAAATGGAACAGTGATAAGCATTATCTTCAGGAAATAGCAGATGCCGGGTTGTCGGTCACCCCTACCCTGTATTTTGAAAAGGACTCTAAACCAGAAATAGAGAAATGCTTCGAAAGCCTGCAATCCGATACCTTAATTGTGAAGCCGTGCATCAGCGGTGGTTCCAAAAATACAATAAAGATCAACCGTTCGAATTACCAGGAATCTATAGCAGTCATTAATAAATTTCTTACGGAAGAAGCCTATATGGTACAGCCCTTTCTCAAAGAGGTAGAGAGCACAGGTGAATGGTCTTTTTTATTTTTCAACGGGAAGTTCAGCCATAGCCTCCTCAAAAAAGCGAAGCCCGGCGATTTTCGTGTTCAGCATTACCTGGGCGGAAGCATTCATGCTGAGTCAGCTCCCGAGCATCTGTTGAAATCGGCATGTGAATATGTCGAGCGTTTTGCCAAAGGTTGTTTATATGCCCGGGTTGACGGACTGGAAATAGGCGGCAGGTTTACGCTTATGGAACTGGAACTGATTGAACCATTCCTGTTTATGTTTACAAATCCGGACAGTTACCAGCACTACTACGAGGCGCTGCTTCAGTTAACGGCAAAAACTCCGGAAGTTCAGCCATCCTGAGACACAAAAAAGCCAGGAATGAAAGTATTAAACTCTCAACCTGGCTTTTAAAAGGTAGATTATTAGTATTGTGAAGTTTTGCTCTTCAGATTATCGATCACGTTCTTAGCCTGCTCGGTAACCTGGGCGAAACTGTCGGACGCACGGTCTTTAAAATTTGCGCTTAGGTCGTTAAACGAATTCATCAAATTGTTAGCAGTTTCCCTGCCTTTTTCGGTTTTTAGTAAATACCAGGCGGCTGCCCCTGCTGCAAGACCTACTAATAATACAGCTCCGATTGTTGATTTATTTCTGTCGTAGTTCATAAGGATAAATTTTTATTGTTTACTAATTAGAATAAATACCTTGCCAAAAGGAATATTCAACGGACTTTTCTAAGAATTATTTTCTTCATCGGTCAGGCCGGTTTTACCCTTTGCCAGATCTTCCTGCGAAGTACCGCCGGCATTGGTGACGTGGTTCCGGCCGCTGTTCTGTTGTACCCCATCGGTCAGATTCTGGTCGCTGAAGTCGTCTGTATACCGGGAACCAGGACGGTTTGAACTTCGCTGACCATGATTGCCCACCCAATGATGTTCCTGATTTTCCCGGACGCCTTCTTCATTAGCCGGTTTCTCTTTATTACTATCATTCGAGATATCAATGAAACTGCCGTTAACCTCTTCTTCATTCCCTTCTTCGCGGCCTATATTTCCATTGTTGTTCTGAGTCTGGGAACGGCTTTCATTTTCCAGTGAATACTCCTGGTTCCTGTTAGGGTTATTGATGTTTTCGTTGGTTGACATAGTAGTAAGTTTTCCAATTTAACAAGCCGGCCGGGGCATTGTTCTTCAAAAAACAAATCAGCTTACCCTCCCTAATCGGATTCCGGAAAACGGTATTGATATAATCCTGCCATCTGATCCTTATATAATAACAGGTTACTAACTATGTTGTGACCCTGTTATTATGTAGGGCGCATATAGTTAGTACATAGTTAGCATGTAGTTAGCCCGCTCGCTGACTGCACAAATTTTGCCGGTTGACTCGTCCTTATGCAGCTGAAATTAGTTTACAGCAGGAATGGAGATTAAGCTATTGATTTACAATGAATCGGGGTGTTACGAACAGACGTTTACAGTCCTTCTCATTCGTCCCCTCAACAAACATTGTTCGTAAAACTGATGTATAATAACATCCTGACCCAATCTTCGGAACAGGCTAAAACAATGAATATGGATGAGAAAATGATCAAAGCTGTCGGTCTTGTGGCAGGAATTCTGACGGCATCGTCCTTACTGCCCCAGCTATTTAAGACCATCAAGACGAAAGAAGCCGAAGATGTTGCACCGTTCATGTTCTGGATGCTGGTTACCGGCACTGCTTTATGGACCTATTATGGAGTTTTGAGGGATGACCTGCCGATCATGATAACCAATGCATTCTCACTCAGCTTAAATATCCTGATGCTGATCTTACGTAAACACTATAAGAAGGATGATTAACTGTCCTGTTCTTTATTTTCAGGCTTAGGACGCGGTCCCCTCTTATAGATGATCAGGCCATTGAGAAAATTACGTAAGATCTGGTCGCCGCAGGGTTTGTAGTTGGGATGATCTTCTTTACGAAAGATTGCGCCCAATTCGCTTTTCGTGATCTTAAAGTTCGCCAGCTGAAGGATCTTAACAATCTCATCGTCGTTCAACTGAAGCGCTACCCGAAGCTTCTTCATTACATCGTTATTGCTCATAATTATATTTTTATCAGGCGATCGTCCTACCTGGAAATCTCAATTTTTACTTTCCTGTTTTTAATCTTTTCATTTTTGATCCGTGCCAATACTGCATGAACCTTGGATCGTTTGATCGCTGCGTATGCGGCAAAGTCCCACACCTCAATACGGCCGAGGTCTTCTTTCTGAATATCCCCTTTTTTTAATAACAAGCCGACGATATCAATTTTGTTGATCTTATCCTTCTTCCCCGCAGCGATATATAGCGTAACCCAGGGGGTGTTCTCAGGCAAAATATCCTCCTCCGGAACGCTTTCGGCTTCCGGCATCGTGTCAAGATAAGGCAGCTTATCATCTTCGGCAAGAATAAGATAAGCCGTACCGGAAGCATTCATACGTGCGGTACGACCGTTTCTGTGAGTGAAAGCCTCTTTAGTGTGCGGCAATTGATAGTGAATGACATATTCGATTTCCGGGATATCCAACCCCCGGGAGGCCAGGTCGGTCGTGATCAGCAGGCGGTGACTGCCATTCCGGAACTTCAATAAGGCAAGTTCCCGGTCCTCCTGCTCTAATCCGCCATGAAACACATCATGCTCAAGGCCGCTGTCCCATAAAGTCTGGCTGATTCGGTCCACAGCTTCCCGGTGATTACAAAAAACCAGGGTGGGCTTACTCCCAATCTTACAGATCAGTGAAAAAAGCGTCTCAAGTTTATCGGCAGCGGCAGGCGATTTTACTGCCTTTAATTGGAGATCCGGCAGCGTGTTTGTATCTCCGAGAAAATCGACCACTACATTATTTTTGACACCCGTAAACGGAGGTATCTCCTGCATCCGGGTAGCGGAAGTAAGCACCCGCTTCTTGAGGGCTGTCAGGTTGCTGACGATAAACGCCATATCCTCTTCAAAGCCAAACTCCAGCGATTTATCAAACTCGTCGAGCACCATCGTGGTGATGGTGCCGGGATCAAAACTATTGGCCCGGATGTGATATGCGATACGACCCGGTGTTCCGACCAGTACCGCGGGCAAGTGGCTTAGATTATTCTTTTCAACACGGGTTGAATGGCCGCCGTAAAAACAGTTAACCTTAAAGCCCGTTTGCATGCTTTTAAACACCTGCTCGATCTGCAGAGCCAGCTCGCGGGAAGGCACTAATATTAAGGACTGGATTCCCTGAGCACCAGGATTCAACTGCTTAAAGAGCGGCAGTAAAAAGGCCAGGGTCTTTCCGGAGCCTGTAGGAGAAAGCAGTACAATATCTTTTTCTACCGGTGCATCGATGGATGCCAGTTGCATCTCATTCAACGCAGCTATTTTTAGGGCCTGCAATACTTTTTCCATTTCACCGATTAATGGGCAAAGGTAATGTAATAATCAGTTTCTGCTCAAATCACCGGTTCAATTGCATGATCGTCAGAAAAACTAAATTAACCACCTGTTTAACTTATTATTTTTTTAAATACATCTATACCGATTACATATTTTCGCGACGTTTTATCACTGTTTATCACCTTCAATTTCTAGTTTTTATATGAACAATCACATTTCATCCCTACTGAGAAACTCAATTCCCGTTCTTCTTTCAGCTATCCTGCTCCTAAACTCTTCCTGTCAATCTACCTCAGAAGCCCAGTCTATCCAGGACTCGCTACCTGCCTCGCAGGAGTCTGCAGCTAGCAAGGTTGAAGGTACAGCTGAAGTAAAGTCAAACACTAAAGTTGCCACTGCTGCTGAAATACTTGCGCGGCCACAGGTGCCGATCTTATGCTATCACCAGATCCGGAACTGGAAAGCCACAGATTCAAAAGGCGCAAAGGATTACATCGTTCCTCTTGCTGAATTTAAGGCACAGATGAAGATGCTTGCAGACAGCGGATATCATACGATATTACCCGATCAGCTTTTCAGTTACCTGAAATACGGTACTGAGCTTCCTTCCAAGCCGATCATGCTTACCTATGACGACACCGTAATTGACCAGTTTACCGTGGCAGAAACCGAAATGAAAAAGTATGGCTTCAAGGGAGTATTTTTTATTATGACCGTCTCGCTGGGCCGTCCTAACTACATGAGCAGAGAACAAGTGAAAAGTCTTTCTGACGCAGGACATGAGATCGGCTCACATACCTGGGATCACCATAATGTGAAAAAATACCAGGGCGAGGATTGGGTAACTCAGATTGAGAAGCCCACAAAAACCTTAAAGGAGATCACAGGAAAAGACATTAAATACTTTGCCTATCCATTCGGATTATGGAATCCTGAGGCTATTCCGGAATTAAAAAAACGCGGATTTGACGGAGCATTCGTACTTGCAGAAAAACGTGATGAGCAAGATCCCCTTTTTACGATCAGAAGGATCATTGCCAGTGGTTACTGGAGCCCGCGAACACTGCATAACAGTATTGTCAACAGTTTTGACGGTAAGTAACAAGATTGAAACTGAATAATCTATTCATTGTTAATTAATAATCTTTATTTTCAATCGATAAATGGTTATTATAAAAACTTAAAAAAATGAAGAAGATTCTAATACTGACCCTGATCGCCGGCTTATTTACCGGGATAAACGCATCTGCCCAACAAGATAAAAGCAAACGGCCTAGTCCGCCGGCTAAAGTTTCCGAAACCATTGCATCGGGTGCAACAGTCTCCATTGATTATAGTCAGCCCTCAGTAAATGGCCGCACTATTGGAAAAGAAATTGCTCCCTATGGTGAAGTATGGCGTACCGGAGCTAACGAAGCTACAGTCTTCGAAACAAATAAAGATGTGAAGATCGAAGGCAAAACCCTTGCCGCCGGAAAGTACAGCTTATACAGCGTTCCCGGGGCCGATAAATGGACAATTATTTTTAACAAAACCTGGAAACAATGGGGAACAGACTACAACAAGGCTGATGATGCCTTACGTGTTGATGTAAAACCGTCAAAAGCTACGGCCAATACTGAAAAGATGACTTTTAACATCGCGAAAAATGGTAAGGTCTCCTTAATGTGGGGAGATACCGCAGTAGGCTTCCAGGTAAAATAATACGACGATTAACAATTAAAAACCCGGACATGTTCCGGGTTTTTTTATGCCAATTGTTTTCCGCGGATTTGTTTATTTTACCGAAAAAAAAGAATATGCCGAAACCTTACTTAGCAGTTATCATCCTGCTGTCCTGCTCCTCTCTCGTAATCTCTTCCTGCAAAAATCAAACTTCACTTAAACTTGAAAAGAAAATTGACAAATCTTTCATATCAGAAGATGAAATGCCTGATTCTTTATCGCCGGCAGGAATAATTGAATTGAAAATTCCTTCTTCAGGTTCAAACATATATGGATTCAGTTATACGGCAAATGGCAAAAGGCTTCACCCTACCGTAGTCATGCTGCATGGCATGCCTGGAAATGAGCGTAACCTTGATCTGGCTCAGAACCTGAGACGAGGCGGTTATAACGTCGTTTATTTCAATTACCGCGGCAGCTGGGGTTCTGAAGGAAAGTATAGTTATTCCAACAGTCTGCAGGATGTCAGCGCCGTGGTGGATTTTATTACGGATTCAAGTAATGTCGAACGCCTGAAGATAGATACAAGCCGTATTGCATTAGTTGGACATAGCATGGGCGCCGGGATAGCAATGATCAATGGTATCAAAAACCATAAAATAAAAGCGATAGCAGGCATTTCCGTATTCAATCCTTACACCTTACTTCAGGGAAAAGAGGCACAAAGCAACGTTTTGGGCCTTGAAGAATATATCTCAACTTTAGGCATGCTAAAAACAGATCCGGAGAGTTATTTAAATGATCTGCTTGCGCACATTAAAGATTACAATATTGAATCAATGATTGCCTCAACGAAGAAACCTGTATTGGTGATCGATGAGCATACGAAGAATGATTATCTTGGCAGCATTAAGAAAAAGAAGCTTATCTATAAAGTATGGGATACTGACCATGCCTTTACAAACCGGCGAATCTTACTTAGTATAGAAATAAAAAGCTGGCTCGATAAAAATCTCAAATAATCTCCCTGCATAACAAATGTCCGAATCTGAAATAAAAAGTAAACGTCTGAATAAATTTATCAGTGAAACAGGGTTTTGCTCAAGGCGTGAAGCAGATAGACTGATAGAGCAGGGCCGGGTAACATTAAACGGAAACAAACCTGAAGTTGGCACCAAAGTTCTCGACGGCGATGAAGTTCTTATAGACGGAAAGCCGCTGAATGTTAAAAAAGCACCGATTTACATCGCTTTTAACAAGCCGGTAGGAATAACCTGTACCACCGAAAGGCATATTAAAGGCAACATTGTTGATTACATCAAACATCCGGAGAGAATTTTCCCGATAGGAAGATTGGATAAACCTTCGGAAGGATTGATTTTTTTAACAAGCGACGGAGATATCGTAAACAAGATCTTGCGGGCCGGAAATAATCACGAAAAAGAATACCTGGTAACTGTTGACAAACCGATATCGCGGGACTTTATTAAAAAAATGGCTCACGGCGTTTCGATATTAAATACCGTTACAAAGAAATGTAAAGTAAGCCAGGAGAACCGGCAACGATTCAGGATAATTCTTACACAGGGACTCAACCGCCAGATAAGACGTATGTGCGAGGTTCTGGGTTATCATGTAGTTAAATTAAAAAGGATTCGGATCATGAACATCACCCTCGAAGGGCTTAATTCAGGCCAGTGGAGATACCTGACGGCTCTTGAAATAGACCAGATCAATTCCCTGGTAGCAGATTCAGTGAAAACTGAAGAAGCATCCTTAAATGACTTTTCTGAATAACTTAGGCGATAGACTGGATCTCATAATCCCTTCCATTAAAACTAACCCGCGCACCCGGGGGCTGATTTATTAATTGAGCGCCTATCGGCGAATTTCCGGAAATAACGTAGTAGCTCTTGCCTTCAAGATCTACCTGCCCGATACTTATGGCCAGGTAAAATATGCCATGGTTTGTATAAACGAGACTGCCATTCTGCACGGTCTCACTCTGATTCTCAGGCTCCATCCTCTCTAAAAAAACTTTAAGTTTCTGAGCCTCACCCAACTGCAGGGTTTGCCTGTCGATATCCTGCTGCATCATTGCCCTGCCAGTCTCGTACTTATCACCGGCGCTGCTTTTAGTATCGTCATTTGAGGAATCCCGGGCTGCCGCGATTGCCTCGCTGGCATTTGCGATTCGCTCATCAACATAAGCCATGCACAAATTAAACAGGCGGTTTTTAATATCATTCATCCTGAGTTTCAATTTAAGATTAAAACGCTACAAAAGGCATGCAACAAACACAAAATATAAATGTATCCGGCGTCTTTTCCTATTTTCGCCGGCATAATGGAGCAATTTAACATTTTTCTTGCACAAGGTTTCTTCCATATCCTGGATCTCCAGGGATATGACCATATTCTGTTCCTTTTTGTGATATGCGCAATCTACTCCTTAAAGGACTGGAAACAGCTATTATGGATCATTACATCATTTACTTTGGCGCATTCTATAACGCTGGCTTTAAGCGCTCTGAACCTGATAGTGATGGATGCCGGTCTGATAGAATTTATGATAGCCTTTACCATCTTCTTTACGTGTATTGAAAATATCTTCCTTACCAGGCTTCATCCTTACCGTATGGTTTTCTCCTTCATATTCGGCTTAATTCATGGTATGGGCTTTTCAAGATTATTGAAAGAGCTTTTTATGGGAATGGAATTAAATGTCTTAAACACCCTGCTGCCTTTTAACCTTGGACTCGAAGCCGGTCAGCTGATCATCCTAACGCTAATCATGACGGTCATTTATACCCTTCGAAATTTCGCCGGACTTAGCTCAAAAATCATCACTTATCTTATTTCTATTCCCGTAGCTATTCAATCTATAATCTGGATGATACAGCGCTGGCCGTTCTAGTTAATGCGCCGAAGATTATTTGAGTTTTTTCAGAATGGCTTTACCCCTGCTTTGAACAGCTGGGCTGCCGTCATGCAGGAGAAATAGTATCTGCGATCGTAGTTCCTCACCTATCCAGGAAGATCTGTTCCTCAGGTTAAAGAGAACATCCATACAGTTTACTTGAAGCGCGACCGGCGCTTTCTCGTCAATCAGCCACTCGAAGGTTTTCTCAATGATCGGTTCAACATTATAGTGTGGTACTAAATGCTGCATAGCTGACCACTTTGGATCGGTAATGCACGTTATGATCTTTGTGAAATGACGCTGGCAACTTTGGTTATTTTGCTCAATGTACCGATCTAAAAATTCCGGGATCAGGGATTCGAACCTTTCCGGATACTTACGCACAACGCATTCCAATATCCACGCGGCCCGAAACGCTATATCAGGCTGGTTATAAAAGGTCAGCTCGAGGAGGTCAGATACCGAAACTTCCTTATTCGCCGTAAGAGCAGCCAATCTCTCGGCTTTTGCTTTAACGAGAGTTGTTGAAATGGCATGCAGTAACTCCGATTTGTTCATAGCTCAGGAGCCAAATTTAGTTATCAGATTGTCAAATCGCCAAAATACTTCTGTATCTGCCTGTAAATCCGTACTTTTGCACCTCATTTAATAAAGCATGATTACAGTATCCAATCTATCCCTTCGTTACGGAAAACGAACGTTATTTGAAGATGTTAACATAAAATTCACCAATGGCAACTGCTATGGTATAATTGGCGCAAACGGAGCCGGTAAGTCAACATTTCTAAAGATCCTTTCAAAGGAAATAGATCCTTCAAGCGGTTCAGTGGCTTTCACACCAGGCGAACGTATGGCTGTGTTAACACAAAATCACTACGCGTTTGATGAGTATCCGGTTATCGAGACGGTGATGATGGGTCATAAACAGCTCTTCTCGATCATGAAAGAGAAGGATGCGCTATATGCCAAAGAAGACTTTACAGATAAGGATGGTGAACGTGCCGGTGAACTGGAAAATCTCTTTGCTGAAATGGACGGCTGGAATGCTGAAAATGATGCCGCCACCATGCTTAGTAACCTGGGCATTAAGGAGGAGTTTCATTACAAATTGTTAAAAGACCTGGACAATACGCAAAAAGTGCGTGTGTTATTAGCGCAGGCATTGTTTGGAAAACCAGATATCCTTTTGCTTGATGAGCCGACCAACGACCTGGACATTCAAACGGTTTCCTGGCTTGAAGACTTTCTGGCAAGTTATGAAGGTATTATCCTGGTAGTATCACACGACAGGCACTTTTTGGATACAGTCTGTACACACGTAGTCGATATCGACTTTAGTAAGATGAACATTTATTCCGGTAACTATACTTTCTGGTATGAATCAAGTCAGCTAGCTGCACGCCAGCGTTCAGACCAGAATAAGAAGCTGGAAGACCGGGTAAAAGAACTCCAGGAATTCATTCGTCGTTTCTCAGCGAACGCATCAAAATCAAAACAAGCAACCAGTCGTAAGAAGGCGCTTGACAAGATCAATATTGAAGATATCCAGCCTTCAAACCGGAAGTACCCTGGAATTCTTTTTAACAACTTTACCCGCGAGGCCGGAGATCAGATCCTGCAGGTGGAAAATTTGAAGAAAGAGCTTAATGGCGAGGTGCTGTTTTCCGGCATCAACCTGACGGTGAACAAGGGTGACAAGATCGCGATACTCTCCGATAACAGTCTTGCAACCACTGCCCTTTATGATATACTTACCGGCAGAGATACGGACTATAGCGGATCCTTCAAGTGGGGGGTGACAATTAATGTTGCTGATATCCCGAATGACAACGCTTCGTATTTCGAAGGAAAAAATGATAACCTGATCGACTGGTTACGCGAATATTCAGAGGGCGACAAAGATGAGCAATTCGTCAGAAGCTTCCTTGGACGTATGCTATTCTCAGGCGAAGAGGTCTTAAAGAAAGCTTCTGTGCTTTCGGGTGGTGAAAAGATGCGTTGTATGTTCTCACGAATGATGCTGCAGCAGGCTAACTTGCTAATGTTTGATGAGCCAACCAACCACCTTGACCTGGAATCTATCACGGCCCTTAACAATGGAATGAAAGATTTCAGGGGAGTTATCCTGTTCACTTCCCGTGACCATGAACTTACGGAAACCGTAGCCAACCGCATTATTGAGCTAACACCGGGCGGAATAATTGATAAGCTGATGACCTACGATGAGTATATCAAAAGCGATGTTGTTAAGCAGCAGCGTGAAGAATTATATTCTGTGGCCTAAGCCATCGTGTTTAAATAATAGCAAAAGGCCATTTTAATTAATAAAATGGCCTTTTGCCGTTTAACCCAAAGTATGATCTTCTTCTGCTACTCAACCATAGCGAGCTGGTAAACTTTTCCTGTATTTCCGGATGGACCGAGCTGGGTAGAACCGGTTATATATATTTCCCCTTTCGAATCCTGTCCGAATCCTTTCAAAAACAATCCCAGGTTGTTTGGAAGATCTTTCAGAACTATTTCTTCCCAGGACCACAAACCGCTGCTTTTAGATTCCGAAACAAAGATCTTTCCGTCAGGTGCGGTGAAGCCTTGCGAGAATATTCCGAATATATACCGGCCCGCAAAATCTGGGATTGCAGTGCCCCTGTATACGTTTCCCCCAACGATGGTGGTCGCGATACCGCCAGCAGGGTTAGCCACATTGTTCACTTCGATTACCGGGTCAATCAGCTTACGGCCATCCGGATCGACGTCGGGACAGTTAGGCAGTGAAGTCGTATTGTCTGCTGCATTAAAGCAATGTGTACCTTCCTTTACGTTCCATCCATAATTACCGCCTCTTTTAACGATGCTGACTTCTTCATAAAGCCCCTGGCCTGCATCACCTGCAAATAGCTGATGTGAACCGCCCATGTCAAAAGAGAATCGGTAAGGATTCCGGAAACCAAAAGCAAAAATCTCATCCCTTCCGGTCTTGCCTACAAAGGGGTTGTCTTTTGGAATGAGATAGCCTGTAGCACAGTTAATATCGATGCGAAGTATATTACCTTGCAGGTTAGCTTCAAGTTCCTGGCCGTTACCTCCTTCATTTACTAAATACCAGTCAGGAACATGGCCCGGCCCCACGTCATCGGCACCGCCTCCATCTCCGATAGATATGTACAGGAAGCCGTCGGCGCAGAAAGCGATAGTACCGCCGTTGTGATTACCTTGTGGCTGGTCGATATCTAAAACAATTCTTTCAGAACCGGGCTCGGCTTTATCCGGGTTAGCAGAAACCGTGAATTCGGCTATACGGTTCACGTGGTCCCAATTTACACCTGGCTCAGGTCCGCCTGGTTTTGGTGGTGCAGTATAATAAACAAAGAATTTGCCATTGCTCTTGTATTGCGGATGAAATGCTATACTCAGTAAACCCCTTTCATCATAGCCGGGCAAAAGTCCAATCAGCTTTGAGCTTATATCTAGAAAGGGTTCAGGCAGCTTGGCACCGTCTTCTTTAACGATCCAGATCTTGCCAACCTGGTCGACTATAAATAGCCGGTGGCTGTCGTCGGGAGCTTCGACTACCGATAAAGGTGAAACCAGACCATCAGCTATTAGTTCCAAACCAACGGAAGCAGCCGAAGGGGAAATGTTATCCGGCGTATTCTCTGAGATCTTGTCACAACCCGTCAGGATTAATGCGGTTGCAATCAGACACGATAATGGAATTCTCCAGACGGCTTTCCTGCCAGTGACCTTTTCAATGACCGGATTTTTTGAAGTTGTGATTTTCTTTTCCATAACAGCATTGTTTAGTCAACACAAAAAATAGAGATGAAAAATTCACTTCGGAAGACTGGGAACAGGATCGGTTATTTAAGTAAGAATATATTGTACTCCGTTAGCAACGGAAGATTATGGATAGGTAGACCGGCATCCAAAGCAAACTATACTATATCCTTGATACGGGTGATGATTTTCTGCGGTTGCTTACTCGTCAATTAAGATCTTTCGAGTACCCTGCCTTTTTGACCAGCGGAATCACCGTAAATCACTTGCGGAGATGCCCGAAAGCAAAAAAAATCCCGGCAACAGTGTGAGCCGGGATTATATTTATTATCGGAATCTCACCTACAGCCTAGTGACCTGCATGACCGTCGATACCGTGAGCATGTCCATGTGATAATTCATCAGCGGTTGCTTCGCGAACCTCAAGGATCTTGCCCTTAAAATGCAGATCCTGGCCAGCCATCGGGTGATTCAAATCTACTGTTACAGAATTATCAGAAATTTCGGCAACACGGGCTCTGAATTGATTGCCTTCGTTATCCTGCAGCGGAATAAAAGAATCAATTGCAGGATGCTCCATGTCCTTAAACATATCTAACGGAAGGTCCGCGATAGCTTTTTCGTCTTTATGACCATAAGCATCGCCGGCAACCAGATGAAAGTCATAGGTATCTCCCGGCTGAAGGCCCTTCAAATTCTCTTCGAACTTTGGCAACATCATTCCAACACCATATAAAAACACAAGCGGATTGCTGTCCTCTGCCTTTTCAACAAAAACCTCTTCGCCGTCTTTATTCGTGTACAGATCGTAAGTCAGCGCAACTACGCTGTTCGGTTGAATATTCATTTTTTAAAAAATTTTGTGATTGAGAGAGCAGAAAACGATGCTGGTTAAATGGTTCTGCTTCCAAACCCGGGTTAAGTAATTTGTTTTAGCGCATCGTCTACATGTTCAACAGGCATTTGACAAGTTCTGTTTTGGCAGACAAATATCCTGGTTTTATCACCCCATTTATCCTGCAACAAAGGTAAACTTCCTTCATTACCACCCAAAAGTATTTTGTTTGGAATATAATATTTCTCCAATTCCTCTCTCCTGGCCTCTGCCTTATCGCCGGTTATCGCAATCTCATATATGCCGAATACCTCGTTTAGAAGTAGGATCCCCCAATTTGAGTATCCTGAGCCATATGCCTTCATAAAAGGCTGAACATTCTTCAGCATCTGCGCAGCCTTATCAAGGTATTCACGATCATCAAAGAAATGACCCAATTTAAACAGGTTGTTTGCCATCGTCGAATTCGAAGAGGGCATCACGTTATCAAATATTTCCTGCTTGCGGGCTATCAACTGCTCACCCTTAATGCTCGTGTAAAACATCATAGCGCTCTCGTTGTCAAAGAAATTCATCAGCGCATGATCAGTGAACGCCTGTGCCTGCAGCAGCCATCTTTCATTGAAAGTAGCTTCATAGAGTGAGATCAGGCCTTCAATTACAAATGCGTAATCATCTAAAAAGGCACTTTCATAATCTTCGGACCCTGGATTACTATCAGTTTTATAAACCCGTACGAGCTGATCACCGCGCACCATATTCTTTATTAGAAATTCAGCATTCCGCAGCGCTTCTTCCAGGAATTCCGGTTTATTAAAAACCCGGTAAGCGTCCGTATATGCTTTTAGCATCATCCCGTTCCACGATGCCAGGATCTTGTTATCCAGGTTTGGCGGAACCCTTTGTGACCGATGTTCAAACAGGCGTTTGCTGGCGGACGAGATCTTATCCGTCAGTTCCTTGACACTGAGACCCAGTTTGGCGGCAAGAGCCACATCATCAAACTTCCTCAGGAATATATTAGTTTGCTCTTCCTCCCAGTTACCATCTTCCGTCAGGTGAAAATAAATACTGAACAGTTCTTCATCATCGCCCAGTAAGGCCCTTAATTCTTCCTTCGTGTAAGTATAAAATTTCCCCTCCACTCCTTCGCTATCGGCATCTAAAGCCGAGTAAAAGCCACCCTGCGGTGATGTCAATTCACGCCTGACGAATTCCAGGGTCTCATAAACAACTTTCTTGTAGAGTTCATCCGGGTCGAACTGGTAAGCTTCCGCATATAAAGAAACCAGCTGAGCGTTATCGTACAACATCTTTTCGAAGTGCGGCACATGCCACCTGTCATCGACAGAGTAGCGTGCGAAGCCACCCCCTATCTGGTCGTAGATGCCGCCCATGGCCATCTTCTCGAGCGTAAGCTTAGAGATAATGCGTGCTGCCTGGTCACTCATTAAATGAGCATAACGAAGCATAAAAACCCAGTTATTGGGTAAGGGAAACTTCGGTGCGCGGTTATACCCGCCCTCTGACATGTCGAAAGAGCGTTTCCAGACATCAAACATCTCTGTCAGCTGATCCTTCGAAAACGCTGAATCATCCTTGTTAATTACAAGCTGTTCGCTTTGCCGAATACCTTCAGTGAGTTTCTCTGCATACTGAATCGCCTCCTGGGGTTTCTCCCGCCAGAACTCGGCCAGATTCAAAAGCAGGTTCACCCAGTCCTTTTTCGGAAAATAAGTTCCCCCGTAAACGGGACGCTGGTCAGGCAGACAGAAGCAGTTTAGCGGCCAGCCGCCTCTTTCTGTCATCAACTGCACGGCATTCATGTAGATCTGGTCAATGTCAGGCCGCTCTTCCCGGTCGATCTTTATACAGACAAAATACCGGTTCATTACTTCCGCTACCTGCCCGTCTTCAAAACTTTCATGTTCCATAACATGACACCAGTGGCAGGCGGAATATCCTATACTGACCAGGATGAGCTTATTCTCCTTTTCTGCCTTCGCCAGCGCCTCTTGCCCCCATGGAAACCATTCAACAGGATTGTTTGCATGTTGTAATAGATATGGTGATGATTCCCGGGCTAGTCTGTTAGGCATAAATCAAAGGTTTAATGTAAAGTTAAAAATATGGGTGGTGGAAAATTTGCTAGATTTAAATTTTATTCAACAATGCAGATAACACATACCGATATCTACCGGTTCAGTATTCCCATGGAGCCTTTTGCGATCGCAACCGGCACCATGACCTTTGCCCAGAACGTATTTATTAGAGTCTTCACAGACGCCGGGATCTATGGAGTCGGGGAATGCTCGGCATTCCCGATGATCGTAGGGGAAACCCAGGAAACCTGCCTTGTCATGGCAAAAGAGTTTGCGCGATTATGGCAGGGAAAGGATCCGCTTCAGATAGAAGACCGCCTGAATGACCTCCATAGTTTTACCGCCGGAAACACCACCATTAAAAGCGCTTTTGATATGGCGCTATATGATATCGCTTCAAAAGCCGAGAATCTTCCACTGTATAAATATCTTAAAGGCGAGTCTAAGAAAGTAGAAACTGATATCACAATAGGAATTGGTTCCGTGGATGAGATGGTCAGGACGGCGGGCATCCTGAAAGACCAGGGCGCTACCATGATCAAGGTGAAACTCGGGAAAAATGCAGCGGAGGATATAGAGCGGATTGAGGGAATTCGCAAAATAGTTGGTCCGGAGATGGTCCTTCGGATCGATGCCAATCAGGGCTGGACATTCGAGCAGGCTGCTGAAGCTTTAACGGGGATGGGCGACCTCAATATCCAGTTTTGCGAACAACCTATGCGAAGCTGGTTTGACGACCGCCTGCCGGAGCTAAGGACACTTTCCCCGGTGAAGATAATGGCCGATGAGAGCTGCTATAATCATCATGATGCGCGGAAGCTTATCATCTCCGGAGCCTGTGATTATATTAACATCAAGTTTTCAAAATCGGGAGGGATCAATGAAGCCATTAAGATCCACGATGTGGCTGAAAAAGCAGGTATCCCATGCATGATGGGTGGAATGCTGGAAAGCAGGATCGCTTTGAGTGCTAAACTCCACTTTGTTTACGCAAGTCCCAATATACACTTCTACGACATGGACACCTGTATGCTGGGTCATCTTGCCGATCCGGCGAGCAGCGGGGTTAGCTATAATGGCTTCCACCTGGAGTTGCCCGAACTTCCAGGTATCGGCGCGGACGCGGATGAAAGTTTTCTTAAAGATTGCGAAAAGTGGACGGTATAAATTAGAAAAGGACAATATTGTGGCCTTATCTGAGCCTTAGTTGATCAAGATCTTCAGGCTGCCCGTTAAATACGTTCATATCCACCAGGTGCCTGATACCATTTACCCGGGCTTTGTCAGAGTGCTGCCAGAATTCCCACATAGTGTTTCCGGAAAGCGGTTTGAGCCTGGGGCGATAATAATGGGCTATCCATAGAGGGTAACCATGAAAGTTGGCAGCAAGATTATCTTCATAAAATTTATAGCCGGAGTAGATGATCGGTTTTACCCCTAAGCTTTTCTCCACCTCGTCGACAAATGACTTCAGGTTCGCGTTGAATTTCGCTTCAGACTCTTTGCCGCGTTCTTCCACATCAACAACCGGCAATAGATCGCCCTTCTCAAAATTGACCGTTTGCAGGAAGAAGCGAGCCTGCCAATATCCTGATTTACCGGGTTTGAAATAGTGATAGGCGCCGCGTATAATGCCGGCCCGGGCAGACTCCCGCCAGTTACGCTGAAATCGCGGATCGGCCAGAAGAACACCTTCCGTAGCTTTGATGAAAGAAAAGTGAATCTTCACATCATCATCTTCCATTGACGCTATCTTATCCCAATTAATTAGCCCCTGATACCAACTCACATCGATACCATGAATAATGAAACCACTGGGTATCCTGATCTTATACGAACTGTAATGCGGGTAATTCTCATCTGACAGCGGGCTTGCCAGCCATTGCAGGGTAGCCACAGCACGCGAATAAATCTTACCGTAATAAAAAGGGATCAATAATAATAATGGAAGTAATAACCACCACCATGAAAACCTGTTAGCCGGCTTCTTTTTTGAGCGTTTGACTTTACGGGTAGAGCTTGTTTTTGTGGCCAGAAGAATAGAATAAAAAATACCTGCAGACTTTAAGCCTGC
Organism: Flavihumibacter soli; assembly: GCF_010692725.1. Classification (GTDB taxonomy): domain Bacteria; phylum Bacteroidota; class Bacteroidia; order Sphingobacteriales; family Sphingobacteriaceae; genus Daejeonella; species Daejeonella soli. The sequence goes on from NZ_JAAFZB010000094.1 coordinate 27,910, forward strand.
AGGTATCCGTAAGAAGATATATTATTTACTTAGTTCTGCAAAATATTTGTGAAACAAGGGAATGGTTTCTATGCCCTTGTAAAAATTGGCGATATCATATTTCTCGTTCGGTGAATGCAGATTATCGCTGTCGAGACCGAAGCCCATAAGGACGGTTTTAATACCTAACTCCTTCTCAAATAAAGCTACGATCGGAATACTGCCTCCTCCCCTTGTCGGGATCGGATCTTTACCAAATGAGTCTGCAATTGCCTTTTGAGCAGCCCTATAGGCCACACTGTCTGTTGGCGTAACCACCGGTTCTCCACCATGGTGCGGGGTAACTTTCACTTTGACGTATTTAGGGGCGATCTTCTCGAAATGCTCGGTAAATAGCTTCGTGATCTTATCCGACTGTTGATTCGGCACAAGACGCATAGAGATTTTAGCGTTCGCTTTAGAAGGTAAAACTGTCTTTGCACCTTCTCCAATATAGCCGCCCCAGATACCATTAACTTCTAATGTTGGGCGGGTTCCGGTGCGCTCCAGTGTAGTATAACCTTTCTCACCCCATAATTCTGTCACTCCCAGATCTTCTTTGTATTCCTCCTCAACAAAGGGCGCCATGTTCAGCGCATCGCGTTCCTCCTGCGTTAAAGCCAGAACATCATCATAGAATCCGGGAATCTGAATATGATTGTTTTCGTCATGCAGCGAAGCGATAAGCTTCGCAAGAATTGTAGCGGGATTGGCAACGGCACCTCCGTACACTCCCGAATGGAGGTCGCGATTCGGGCCGGTCACTTCAACTTCAAGGTAAGATAAGCCTCTCAACCCGGTTTCCAATGATGGATTCTCCAGGCTGATCATGGAAGTATCGGAAATAAGAACCACATCAGCCTGCAGCCGCTCCTTATTTTCCTTTACGAAAATACCCAGGTTGTTTGAACCAACTTCTTCTTCACCTTCGATCATGAACTTCACGTTACATGGTAAGGTGTTAGTTTTCATCATCAGTTCGAATGCCTTTACATGCATATAGACCTGTCCCTTATCATCGCAGGCGCCTCTTGCATAGATTTTGCCATCACGAATTGTAGGTTCAAAAGGGGGCGTCTTCCATAGTTCCAGCGGATCTGGTGGCTGAACATCGTAATGTCCATAAACCAATACTGTAGGTTTGGAAGGATCTATAATTTTTTCAGCATATACAATAGGATAACCAGCGGTCTGACAAACTTCGACTTTATCAGCGCCAGCCTCCTTTAGCTTCTCAGCAACGTAGTCAGCCGTTTTCAGAACATCGTCTTTATATTTCGGGTCTGCACTAACAGAGGGAAACCTTAGCAATTCGAACAGTTCGTCTAAAAAGCGTTGCTTATTAGCATCTACATATTTTTTTATCTCTTGCATTTTTCAATGTTTTAAGCAAATATATAAATCTATTAACGGCAATTCAGTCTCACTGCTATTTATAGGCAATAATCTTTTAATACCCCATTACTGCAAAAAACCTTTGACATAACGCCAAAAAATCAAAGGTCTGCAGAATCAGTATGCGGCTTTGTTCGGTGATTCTTCCGGTTTGCGAGTGTATTAATTCAGCCCGCGGAACTCCTAAGAATTTGTCACCTTCTGTTAAATGTTAATGTCTGTAGTCATATACGGATTTATTACCCTGGATATGCGCAAAGCCATTGATAGGACTCTCCATTTGCCAGCCTGCGATTTACCGCAGAAAGGTATAACAGAAAGAAAAACCAAAAAGGCCTTCGCATCAGAATAAACAATTATATTCCTCTACAACTACTGAAAAATAAGGCGTTTATGTTAGTTTATGTATATTTTAAATTGAACTTGTTTTAGTCCCACTGGGTCGTGTCTTTCTTGTTAGATACCTTAACAGCGTTAGAATCAGGCTGAGCACCCTCTTCCTTCTTGCAGGAAGTAATACCTAAAACAGCAAATGCGATAACGGCTAATAATACTTTTTTCATAATGAATCTTATGTTTTGAGAGCTTGTTAATTGAGTTTATATGTTATTAATCCCACTGGTCTTATTAGTCCCACTGAGTAGTGTCCTTTTTGTTCGATACTTTAACAGTGTTCGTAGAGTCAGGTTGAGCACCTTCTTCTTTCTTGCAGGAAGTAATACCTAAAACAGCAAATGCGATAACGGCTAATAATACTTTTTTCATAATAATCTTGAGTTTGAGAGTTTGTTAATTGAGAGTCTTTAATGCTTAATTAGTCCCACTGAGTAGTGTCCTTTTTGTTCGATACTTTAACAGTGTTCGTAGAGTCCGGCTGAGCGCCCTCTTCCTTCTTGCAGGAAGTAATACCTAAAACAGCTAATGCGATAACGGCTAATAATACTTTTTTCATGTTTGATCTTAATGTTTGAGAGTTTGTTAATTTGATTTTTTAGTGATTAGTCCCACTGGGTAGTATCTTTTTTGTTCATTACAGTGTTCTTAGAGTCGGGCTGAGCGCCTTCTTCTTTCTTACAGGAGGTCATTCCTATAATTACTAATGCAATTACAGATAGTAATACTTTTTTCATGTTGAATCTTAATGTATGAGAGTTTGTTAATTTGATATTTTAGTGATTAGTCCCACTGCGTAGTATCCTTTTTGTTCATTACAGTGTTCGTAGCGTCCGGCTGAGCACCTTCCTCTTTCTTACAGGATGTCATTCCAATAATCACCAATGCGATTACAGATAGTAATACTTTTTTCATATTGAATATTGTGTTTGAGAGATTGTTAATTTACTACAAGGTGGGGGACAGGATTAATCCCACTGAGTTGTATCCTTTTTGTTCAATACTTTAACAGCATTGTTCTTAGAATCTGGTTGAGCGCCTTCTTCTTTCTTGCAGGAAGTGATACCTAAAACAGATAATACGATAACGGCTAATAATACTTTTTTCATGTTGGGTCTTGGCTTTTGAGTGTTGGTTGATTTTAAGTCTTTAATGATTTAGATTACTAATCCCATTGGGTAGTATCTTTCTTGTTCAATACTTTCACTGCACTGTTTTTAGTTTCAGGCTGAGCACCTTCTTCTTTCTTACAGGAACTCATTCCTATTACCACCATTGCGATTACCGCTAATAATACTTTTTTCATGTTTAGTTCTTAATGCTTGAGAGTTGCTAATTTGTTTAACTGCTTACTTATTTAGTAAATTCTGTTAACCAAATATATAAGATTAACAATACATACAAGAATTATTTTTATTTTTTGTTAACCATAAGGGAATTCGTTTATATTTGGTTAGCAATTTATGTCAATTAAGTTAACAGACAAACAACTACAATTATTAATTAACGCCCTTCATAACCGCGTTAATGAGCTTAATGACATACTTAACCCACTCTTAACCGAGTTAGCGGAACACGAAAAATTTCTTGCTGAATATAGTAATAAGACGCTAACCTCTTTTACATTAGGAGAAAAAAACCAATCATTTGAGTTTCTTTCATGGTCAAAAAAAATTGTCAAAGTACTTTACGACCACGATAAATTCATGACAACAAACGAAATTGTTGCGGAAATTGTTAAACGGATTCCAGAGTTAGCAGAGGAGTACAGTACACGATCATCAATAGCCTCTATCCTTAGCCGCCGCTCCGGTAAACTATTTAAGAAACTGGATGATAAATATGGCCTGATTGAATGGGCCGATAACAGGGGTTAAAACAGGTCCTCAATTGCTTAAACCTTTATTTGGCAAACTCACTCTTAATACGTAACCTTACGTCGCCATTTAAAATATTGTTTGAGCTGATGAGGTATTTTGCGTTTGTAATTATTCTCCTTTCCGTCTTTAATCCAGCATTTTCCAAGGACCCGTCGTCCGCACTCATAGATACTTTAGAGATAATTAAGCTGAATCAGGCTGGTTATGAACACCGTCTAATTGATCCGAATCAAACGCTGGCCTACGGAAAGAAGGCACTTCAATTATCTAAAAAAGCAAATTATTTAAATGGTATAGCGGAAGCTTACCGTATCATTGGGATAGGCAGTTCTTATCATAACCAGAATGAAATTGCTATTGAATCCTATCTTAACTCCCTGAGCTACTTTCAAAAAAATGGAAATAAAGAGGGAGAAGCAAAAGTCTACAACAACATCGGGAACCTTTACATCAGTGTCGATTTTGATAAAAGCCTGGAATATTTTCAAAAGTCGCTGAAGATAGCCCGGGAGCTTCAGATAAAGGGACTTATTGCCGGACTAAATCTCAATATCGGCACAGTGTACCAAAAGAAACATTTATTTAACCAGGCCCTAAAAAGTTACCAGGAAAGTTTCGCCAATTTTTCAGAGATCGGCAATTCCACCGGCGTGACACAGTGCCTTCAAAATATTGGGGTCGCATATTTTAAGCTGAACCTGATTAAAGACTCTGAAAACTATTTGAAGCAGGCGATTAACAAAGCCAAGGAAAACGACCTGAACTTTGTGGTTGCCGGAAGTAACCTGACGTTGTCTTCCGTTTACATTGCCAAGGGAGATTTTCAAGCTGCTCAGAAATCCATTGATGAAGGTATCGCCTATTCACGGATCATCCAGGATTCCAGGCTGGAATACGATTTCACTTTCACTCTTTTTGAACTTGAGAACCGAAAAAAGAATTATAAGGGAGCCCTGGGATATCTAAAGCAGATATACACCCAGGACAGCCTGACATATAAAAATAACGAATCGACAAAGCTAACCTTAAGGGATAAACAGTATCGCCAGCAAGCCAAACAGTTGGAGAACGAACGAATCATCCTGGAACAAAAGTATACGAAGACTTTATTCTGGGCAATCAGCGCGGTTACTGCCCTTGCATTTTTTGCCATCTTCCTTCTTATCAGAAACAACCGCAAATCAAATAAGACCAATAAACAATTGATCAGACTTAACCAGGAGGTTCTTCAGCAAAAAGAAGATCTGGACAGGATTAATCAAAGCCTGGAAGAGATCATTGATGAACGTACGCGTGATCTGAAGATTAAGAACAATAAACTTTCCGAATACTCCTCTCACCTATCCCACCAGATACGAGGTCCGGTGGCTACTATTAAAGGACTGTTAATTCTTGAAACGGATAACCTGATTGAACACGAGGAACTGGTCGAACAACTGCAGGTATGTATACAGGACATTGATAACAAGATCCTGAATATTAATGAAACCCTGAATAACAGCTCTAAACACAGTTTGCATTCCGAATGATTTTCCCTTCCCGTTTTTACAAACTGGTTGAAAACTATCCCGACTCTTCTCAAATCTCTTTCTTAATTTAGCAGCCAAAAAAAGGAGCGGATTTTGAATTATTTACAGGGATTAAATCCTTCGCAGCAGGCGGCAGTGAAACAGACAGAGGGACCAGTGATGATTGTGGCCGGTGCGGGCTCTGGTAAAACGCGGGTGATCACCTGCCGGGTGGCTTACCTGATTGAAAAGGGTGTCGACCCTTTCAATATTCTGGTACTCACCTTTACGAATAAGGCGGCCAAAGAAATGCGGGAGCGGATCACCAAGGTTGTCGGTTCGGAAGCCAAGAATATCTGGATGGGAACTTTCCACTCTGTATTTGCCAAAATATTGCGGGTGGAGGCTACAAAGATCGGATACCCGTCGAATTTCACCATTTATGATACTGACGACAGCAAAAGCCTGATCAGGGCGATCCTGAAAGAACAGCAGCTTGACGATAAATTATATAACGCCAATTTCGTTTACAACAGGATCTCGACTGCAAAGAACAATCTTATTTCACCTGCGGAATACCAGAAGAACGAGCATATCCAGGCTGAAGACTTTTCGACCGGCCGGGGGAAGCTTGGCGAGATCTACCAGATTTATACCCAGCGCTGTTTCAAGGCAGGCGCAATGGATTTTGATGATCTGCTGTTTAAAACAAACGTACTGTTAAGAGAACATGCTGATGTTCTTTATAAATACCAGAACAAGTTTAAGTTCCTGATGGTAGATGAGTACCAGGATACAAATTTTTCCCAGTACCTGATCGTTAAGCGCCTGGCAGCCATTAATGAAAATATCTGTGTCGTGGGTGATGATGCGCAGAGCATTTATGCTTTCCGGGGGGCAAACATTCAGAACATCCTGAATTTTGAGAAGGATTATCCGGATCTGAAGGTTTTTAAACTTGAGCAGAACTACCGTTCTACCCAGAATATAGTGAATGTCGCCAACAGCATTATCGCCAACAATAAGAACCAGCTCAAGAAAAATGTATTCTCTGAAAATGAAACCGGCGATAAGATCAAGGTTTTACGTGCATTCAGCGATAATGAAGAAGGAAAGGTAATTGCCGAGGCAATTGTCCAGGAGCGGGGAAACAAGGGTTGCCCCTATCATGACTTTGCTATTCTGTACAGAACAAATGCTCAGTCTAGATCTATGGAGGAGGCCCTGCGCAAACTCAATGTTCCATATAAGATCTACGGCGGTCTTTCTTTCTACCAGCGTAAGGAGATCAAGGACCTGATCGCCTACTTCCGCCTTACTTTTAATCCTAATGACGAGGAAGCAATCAAAAGGGTTATCAACTATCCGCGGCGGGGAATCGGCGACACGACGTTGGAACGTATCATTATCGCGGCCGACCAGCATAACCTGACCATATGGGACATTATTTGCGAAGCTCCTAAATATCTGGACTCCAGAAGCTCTGGTGCCGTGAGCATCTTCGCAACCCTCATCCAGAGCTTCCAGGTAATGGCGAAGACGCATTCAGCTTATGATACCGCACTTCACATTGCGCAGCATTCGACCTTATTAAAAGACCTCTATGCTGACAAATCTGTAGAAGGCCTGAGCAGGTATGAAAACATACAGGAACTTTTAAATGGTATAAAAGAATTCAGTGAGCGGGAGGATATTGAAGAGCGCGGACTGGATATATTTATGCAGGACGTTGCTTTGCTCACAAACGACGATAATGACAAAAACCCGAATGCGGATACTGTCTCATTGATGACCATACATTCGGCCAAGGGACTTGAGTTCGACAACGTGTTTGTGGTCGGTTTGGAAGAGAATTTATTTCCTTCACAAATGTCGTTGAGTTCACGCACCGATCTGGAGGAAGAAAGACGCCTGTTTTATGTAGCGACCACCAGGGCTGGTAAAAAACTAACCCTCTCCTACGCAACTTCACGATACCGCTGGGGAACACTGACCAGCTGTGAGCCGAGCCGTTTTCTGGATGAAATTGATGCGCAATACCTGGAGCTTGATTTCAAACCGCAGCAAAAAGCGACCGGAAATCCGTTCTTTGATAATGAACGCTCGGCATGGCAAGAGAAGGAAACATTCAGCAGGCCCAAACCAGCGACCGTTCAAAAGACAACTGCTATGCTGCCAAAGGCACATGTACCGAGTGAAGGCTTTTCACCGAGCGATACCTCGAAGCTACAGGTAGGTATGGAAGTAGAACACGAAAGGTTCGGCTATGGCAAGGTTATCAATATGGAAGGTAATAAACCCGACATTAAGGCAACCATCTTTTTTAAGGACCTCGGTCAGAAACAGCTCTTATTGAAATTCGCGAAACTCAGAATAGTTCCATCATAATCCGTTATGGGTATAATAATAAATTCTTATACCAGATAACCGGGAATTGGAAATTTCTCTTCAGTCTAATTGCCGTCAGAAACTTATTCTGCCCATGACCAGGTTTTCGATCAGTCTGAATATGGTGTACACAATGAGCGAAGCCGGTATAGTCGCGATACCGTAGAAGATAACCTTTCTGGAAAAATGCGGGAAATGCGGGAGATGCAACTGTGCCATATTATTCAAGTTTAAAAGACTATAAAACAATAAGTTAGTTAATATAAATTTACAAAAAGTTCATGTTAATTCATATGCACATTTTTAAAAGGATCTGTGAAAAAAATGTACAATTTGGCTGAGATAAGAGATTTTAAGTCTCTGATAATTTAAGTTATCTTTACGACCTTTATATTTGCGAACAACAGCGATCAATATGACGCTATCAGTAGGATTGAATCACGCCAGATTAATCATTGCAATAAAAATTATTAATTTAAGCTCCGTTTTGATACATATTCTGTTCGCGCAACAGCCACATAAATTACAATAATGACATTTGATTATAATACCACCAGAAAAAAACTGATCCTGGCTGAATACGGCCGTAATGTGCAGAATATGGTGAAGTACATTGTTGAGCTGCCGACAAAGGAAGAGCGTAACCGGTACGCCCAGGTAGTAATCGATCTGATGGGCTTTTTAAATCCGCATCTGAGGGATGTAGCCGATTTCAAACATAAACTCTGGGATCACTTACATATCATCTCTGACTTCAAGATTGATGTCGATTCTCCCTATCCGAAGCCATCGGAAGATGCCATCCGTTTCAAACCTGCCCCACTGGCATATCCGCAGCAGCGAATCCGATATAAACATTATGGTAAAACTGTGGAGCTAATGATCAGCAAGGCACGTGCTATAGAGGAGCCTGCCCGCAAGCAACACATGATACAGGCAATAGCCAATTTTATGAAAATGGCCTATGTTACCTGGAACAAAGACACTGTTGCCGATGAAACCATTATCAAAGACTTAAAGGACATGTCGAACGGCGATCTGCAATTGCAGGAAAACGTGAACTTAGCCCGTGTAGAGTTCCGTGCCCCTAGTCCTGTGAATCGTCAGCGAAACGCCAACCAGAACAAGAACCGGAACAGCAACCGAAATCAGGGTACCAATAACCGGCAACAACGAAATAATGGTGGTGGAAAACGTTATTAATACCATCTTATTTAACCAGCATCTTAGCTAATACCTGCTTATTTATATTGTTTATCGGCCTGAATATAATTCTGACTTTAAACAGTAAAACTTTTTACTGATACATGAACGCATTTGAAATTGTTGGCGGCAAGCCATTACAGGGTGAAATTATTCCGCAGGGAGCAAAGAACGAAGCCTTACAGGTTATCGCCGCTGTCCTTCTCACCAAAGAAAAAGTAACGATCAGCAACATCCCGGATATAAAGGATGTAAATAAACTGATTGAACTGATCGGTGACCTTGGAGTAAAAGTAGAGCGCCTTGAAAAAGATACTTATAGTTTCGAGGCTAGCGAAATAAACCTTGACTTCTTCAGATCTGAGATTTTCAAATCTAAGGGTGGTAGTCTCCGCGGTTCAATTATGATCGTAGGACCTTTGCTCGGAAGGTTTGGAAAGGCCGCTATTCCAAAACCAGGCGGTGATAAAATTGGCCGGCGAAGACTTGACACACATTTCCTCGGTTTTGAAAAATTAGGTGCACAGTTTAACTATGACAAGAAGACGAACTTCTTTAACGTAGATGCCAGTAACCTGCAGGGTGCCTATATCCTACTGGATGAGGCATCCGTAACGGGGACCGCCAACGTAGTGATGGCGGCTGTCCTGGCGAAAGGTATCACCACAATTTATAACGCGGCGTGTGAGCCTTATTTGCAGCAGCTTTGCAAGATGCTGAACCGGATGGGTGCAAAGATCTCCGGGATAGGTTCAAACCTGCTGACCATTGAAGGGGTAACGGAACTGGGCGGTACAGAGCATCGCTTGCTACCCGACATGATCGAGATCGGTTCTTTTATAGGCCTGGCCGCCATGACTGAATCGGAGATCACAATCAAGAATGTTCAATTCAATGAACTGGGTATTATACCAGATGTCTTTCGCCGATTAGGAATTAAATTTGAACTGCGCGGGGACGATATCTATATTCCTTCCCAGAAACACTACGAAATTGAAACGTTTATTGATGGCTCTATAATGACGCTTGCTGATGCGCCATGGCCGGGCTTTACCCCCGACTTGCTTAGCATCATGCTGGTGGTTGCAACACAGGCTAAAGGCAACGTGCTTATCCACCAGAAGATGTTTGAAAGCCGCCTGTTCTTCGTTGATAAGCTGATAGACATGGGTGCCCAGATCATCCTGTGTGACCCGCATCGAGCTACTGTGATTGGTTTAGACAAGAAGGTAAAGCTGCGCGGTATTGAAATGACCTCGCCTGATATCAGGGCCGGAGTATCATTGCTGATTGCGGCTTTATCGGCCAATGGCACATCCGTTATTCACAATATTGAACAAATAGAAAGAGGTTATCAGGACATCGATATCCGTTTAAGAGCCCTGGGCGCTGACATACGCCGCATATCGGCATCCGCCCCAAGTCACTAATACATCACGAGCCTTGCAATTGCAGGGCTTTTTTGTGTAGTTTTAGTTAACCAAGCCTTACGCCTCCATGTCGTTTTACAGACGAAACCGAAAAGAATTTCTATTCATCCTTCTCTTTACCTTACTAAAACTAGCAATACACTTTACAGCAAACAGCAATTTCGGATATCATCGCGACGAATTTCTCTATAAAGCACTAGGCGAACATCCCGGCTGGGGATATAAAGAAGTTCCTCCTTTTATTGCCGGGGTTTCATGGCTTACGTCCAATCTCTTTGGTGACAGCGTATTTGCAGCCCGTCTGCTTTCTACCCTATGCGGTGCACTGATCGTTTATCTGACCGGGCTGACAGTGCTGGCAGCAGGAGGAAAACGCTTTGCCATTTCTATAGCCTGTCTCGCTGTGATCATCTCCCCCGCCTTTTTGGCTTCAGGCTACCTGCTGCAGCCTGTTGTTTTTGACCAGTTCTTTTGGGTTTTATCAGCATATCTTCTTATCCGGCATATCAGGACCCGGCAAAACAGGTTCCTGTATTTTCTTGGAATAGCAGCCGGCTTCGGAATGCTGAATAAGTATTCCCTTGCATTTTACCTGTTAGCGCTGTTTATAGGACTGTTGTTGACTCCACAGCGAAGGATCCTTCTAAATAAAGCCTGGCTAGCGACCTTAGCTATTGCTTTCATCATTTTCCTGCCAAACCTGCTTTGGCAGATAAGTTATGACCTTCCGGTCATTAGGCATATGAAAGAGCTTCGGGAAACCCAGCTGAATTTCATCGACCCGATCGATTTCATTTTACAGCAGCTTCTTGTACATGCGACCGCTTCCATCATCTGGATATGCGGGTTGGTTTACCTGTTCACCTCCCGTCCTTTAAAGCCGTTCCGATGCTTTGGCTATGCGTATTTCGCTGTTATTTTGCTATTGATCCTGCTGCAGGGAAAGTCATACTACAGCTTTGGTGCGTATCCTGTACTGTTTGCATTCGGCGGGATGGCCCTCAGCCGGTTCTTGTTTCGATTTCAGAAAGGATGGAAATATACTGTCGTTGCTGCTCTTCTGGTCCCTTCCGCAGTTTTTCTCCCGATCGCTGTTCCGATACTGCCTTTTGATACAACCTTGAAGTTCTTCCGCTTCACAGCGGACAAACTGCAGATCAGGTTCCCTTTGAAATGGGAAGATCTGCAATTTCATGCCACCACCCAGGATTATGCCGACATGCTGGGCTGGGAAGAAATAGCTGTTGCCGCCTCCAGGGCCTTTGAGCGAATTCCCCAACATGAAAGGGGATCAGCAACCCTATTTGCAAGTAATTATGGCCAGGCTGGCGCTCTCGATCACTATCGCAAAAAATACAGGCTGCCGGAAACCGTTTGTTTGAACAGCAGCTATGCGTTGTGGTCGCCCGATAGTATCCGGACACAACACTTCATCTACGTCGACGACGAATATCCGGATGATCTGCAACCCCTGTTCAGAGAAATGGTCAAGATCGGCGAAGTACAAAATCCTTACGCCCGTGAGAAAGGTACGGATGTCTACCTGTTTTCATATCCCGTAAAGGACCTTAACCCGGTATATAAGGCACATCGGCGGGAAGCACTGGAATAAGCGGTCCGGAAAACCGTACGAACATCGAAGTTCGTATCTACAGCAAATAGCAAATGATACTGCCACATCGCGGCAAACGATCTTTTATTTAACTTAGAACTTTTCCAGCCTCATGCATATCGTCATTATCGGAAACGGGATCACCGGAATAAGCTGCGCTCTTGGTATCAGAAAGAAAGATGCGACCGCTGAGGTTACGGTCATTTCTTCGGAATCCGAGCACTTCTTTTCACGAACTGCCTTGATGTATATATACATGGGGCATATGAAATATGAACACACAAAACCTTATGAGGACTGGTTTTGGGCAAAAAATCGCATTAACCTGGTAAGAGGGTATGTATCCCGGGTTCATACCGAATCGGCATCAGTAAACCTTGAGAATGGCCGGATAATACAGTACGACAAACTTCTGATAGCCAGCGGTTCGAAACCCAATAAATTTGACTGGCCGGGACAGAATTTGCCGGGTGTCCAGGGCTTATATTCACTGCAGGATCTCCAGAATATGGAGTTGCACACCCGGGGAATTTCCGAGGCTGTGATAGTCGGTGGCGGTTTGATCGGAATTGAAATGGCGGAAATGCTTTTAAGCAGGCAGATCAAAGTCCATTTCCTGGTGCGTGAGAAATATTACTGGTCAAACGCACTTCCGGAGGAAGAAGCCCGTATGATCAGCAGGCACATTCGAGAACATCATATCAACCTCCAGCCCGAAACCGAACTTAGAGAGATCATTGCCGGCGATAGTGGTAAGGTGCAGGGAGTCATTACGCAGGCAGGAGAAATTATCCCCTGCCAGTTTGTAGGCTTAACTGCAGGGGTAAGACCAAACATCAGCTTTATCGAAAGCAGCGGGATCAAAACAAATATGGGCATATTGGTGAATGAGTACCTTGAGACCAATGTAGCAAATGTTTATGCTGCCGGAGATTGTGCGGAGTTTGAAAGTCCGCGACCGGATAACCCTGCGGTTGAACAGCTCTGGTATACCGGCCGACTGCAGGGGGAGACTTTAGCGAACACGCTTACCGGGAACCGTACTGCTTACCAGCGTGGCATTTGGTTCAACTCAGCTAAATTCCTGGATATCGAATACCAGACCTACGGGACCATGCTTCCTGAACTAAGTCCGGAGCAGGACAGTTTCTACTGGGAACATCCCGACGGAACGAAATCTTTCCGGGCGAGTTATCGCAGAAACGACCGCAGTATCGTTGGTTTCAACTTCCTTGGACTTCGATTCAGGCAGCTTATAGCTGAAGAGTGGATAAGGAACAGGAAACCCGTCGATCAATGTATCCGGGAACTCCAGCATGGCTGGTTTGATCCGGAGTTTTCAAGACCTTATTACAGGGATATATTGAATGCATTCCTGGCCTGCACCGATTTTAAACCTGTATCAATAAATTAATACACCATGACTGATCAGGTATCTTTATCGATAGCGCCCCCCGGCGAGAGTCATCCGCTACAGAAGACGGGTGCCGCATTGCTTGCCCTGGCACTCCTGACAATCCTGATTGCGCTATCCGGAATCGGGGCTAAATACCCGCTAACCATATCGCTCCTCATCGGAGGCTTGATCACCGCCGGAGCGATCTTCTATTCACTCCCCTATTTCCGGGCGCTTCCGGGTATTCGTAATAACGGGATCATGCGCAATCCCTCGACGGACCGTGGGGCTATAGCCTGGGGTGTTGCCATTTTCATTACCGGATTTTACATTGTGCTGTACTGGTTCCCGCACTTGCTGGAGGGACTGATCAGAACGGCTGATCCCTTGAGCTACCTTTTAAGGGACAAGGCAGCCAATCAATGGTTCATGTACAGCATTTTCTATACCCTGGCAGTCCTGGTAATGGGGATCCGCTTCATAGCCAAATACCGGCATGTACGCTACCAGGTTATTCGGACCATATCCGTCATGTTCTTCCAGCTGGGCTTTGCCTTTCTAATACCCGCTTTCCTTGAAAAGCTGAACCGGCCGGAATTTTACTTTTCCTATTTCTGGCCGCTTAAATATTCCTACCTCTTTCCGGATGATGTCGGCTACCTGGTCTCTTCCGGTAACCTGGGCATCTTCATGGTCTTCTGGGGCGCGGTAATGACCTTCATAGCCACACCGATCCTCACCTACAAGTACGGAAAACGCTGGTACTGCTCCTGGGTTTGCGGCTGTGGCGGCCTGGCAGAAACAGCGGGTGACCCTTACCGGCATCTTTCTGACAAGTCATTAAAAGCATGGAAGATCGAGCGAAAGCTGCTCTATCCTATATTAGTCCTGATAACGATTATTACTGTCCTGCTGTGGCTTAATTCATGGAAAGGCGGAACTATCCTTGGTGGCATCTCAGGAACGCTAGCCATGTGGTACGGCTTCTTCATAGGCTCCATATTCTCCGGGGTGATCGGCACAGGCTTTTACCCGATCATGGGAGCCCGGGTATGGTGCCGCTTCGGCTGTCCAATGGCTGCTATCCTGGGGATCATCCAGCGCTTTAAATCCCGCTTCCGAATTACGACAAACGGCGGACAATGTATTTCCTGCGGCAATTGTTCTACTTATTGCGAAATGGGCATCGATGTCCGAGCCTATGCACAAAAAGGCGAAAATGTGATCAGGGCATCCTGCGTTGGCTGTGGCATTTGTGCATCAGTCTGCCCGCGGGGTGTATTGAAGCTCGAAAACCTTTCGGAAAAAGGCAGATTCGACAAGCAGGTAAGCAATGATCAAAATTCCCTCTAAGTCTAAATTCCATCCGCTCCTCCTTATTTATTACGATGTCTCCTTCTCAAATCTATGTCATTATCCCTGCCTTTAACGAAAGTACCTCGGTGGGCAAGGTTATCCGTGATATCCCAAAGAACCTCGTTACTGAAATAATCGTTGTCAATAACGGCTCGACAGATGACACGGCGATGGTGGCAGAGGATGAAGGAGCCACGGTTTTGACAGAGCATCGCAAAGGCTATGGACATGCATGCCTCAAAGGTATGGCTTACATTGCGCCGGTGGCACGTGATAACGACATCGTTGTTTTCCTCGATGGCGACTATTCTGATTTCCCGCAGGAAATGGAGAAACTGGTAACACCGATATCTGAAGACCATGCCGACATGGTTATCGGTTCCAGGGCCAATGCGAACCGCGAGTCGGGTTCCATGCTCCCGCAACAGGTCTTCGGCAACTGGCTCTCAACGCGACTGATCAGGTTGCTCTATAATGTTGAGTTTTCCGATCTCGGACCTTTCAGAGCTATTCGATGGTCTGCACTGCAGCAGATCAATATGCAGGATAAAACCTTTGGCTGGACCGTGGAAATGCAGGTCAAGGCTGCCAGGCTGAAACTGCGCTGCCGGGAAGTTCCGGTAAGCTACCGCAAAAGGATCGGCATCAGTAAAGTGTCCGGGACATTTAAAGGAACGATACTTGCGGGTTATAAAATCCTGTTCACCATCTTCAAAAATCTTTAACATCGCTATGTGGGAAACAATCGTGCTCATACTGTATTCTGTATCGATGTTTTTCATAGCACTTTTCAGCATCGGCCAGTTGGGATTGCTGATACTGTTTCTTCGTAACCGGAAAAAGAAGCATAGCCCTCTCATTGATATCACGCTGCCGCAGGTCACTGTACAGCTTCCCATCTATAATGAACGCTACGTTGTAAAAGGACTTCTGCAGGCCGTAGCAGGATTGAATTATCCCAGAGAAAAACTGCAGATCCAGGTCCTTGACGATTCGACGGATGAAACACGGGATATTTGCCGGAAGCAGGTCGATTTGCTTGTTTCCCGGGGCTTTAACATCGAGTACCGGCATCGTCGTAACCGCACCGGCTATAAGGCAGGTGCATTGCAGGAAGGATTAGCTACAGCCCGGGGTGAATTCATTACGATCTTTGACGCCGACTTCATACCTGAATCGGATTTCCTGGTCAAAACCCTTCCCTATTTTACTAATGAAGATACTGGCCTGGTGCAAACCCGATGGGGACATATCAATGGCTCGCAATCATGGCTTACCCGGGTGCAGGAACTCGGACTGAACGGTCATTTCATTATTGACCAGGAAGGCCGCGATAAATCCGGGCTATTCATCAATTTCAACGGCACCGCCGGCATCTGGCGTAAAAGCTGCATCCTCGACGCCGGGGGCTGGCATTACGATACGCTGACGGAAGATCTTGATCTTAGCTACCGGGCGCAGCTGAAAGGCTGGAAACTGCATTATTGCGCCGACATCGTCACTCCTGCCGAACTGCCGTTTCTCCTGAGTTCCCTGCGCACCCAGCAATTCCGGTGGATCAAGGGCGGGATCGAAACCTCCAAAAAGATCATCGGGAATTTATGGAAAAGCAGCCATTCCTTACGGGTAAAACTCTTCGGCTCGTTCCACCTGCTGGGCAATTATGTCTATCTGTTCATTTTAGCCAGCAGCATACTCAGTGTTCCGGTCATGTTCATCAAACATACCACACCGGGACTGGAGGTGTTCTTCACGCTGAACTCGCTCTTTTTTATTGTATTCATCATCAACTTTAGCTACTGCTTCACGACGATATTTGTTATCCGTAACAATGTGAGTGAATCATTGCGCGAAGTTGCAGCAGTGTTCCCGATGGCTATGCTTGTCTCCCTGGGAATGTCATATCATAATTCTATAGCAGTACTGCAGGGTGTCAGTGGCCGGAAGACAGAATTTGTCCGCACCCCTAAACTTCAGCGATCTTCCGAATCAGAAGGATATAACGATGAACGGTCTTTACTATCCGAACTGCCGGAAACGATTCTATTTGTATACTTCCTGTGCGCGGTGATTGCAGGAATCTATTTCCGGGATATTGCCTTCATTCCTTACCATCTTATCATGCTGTTTGGCTTCGGTGTGATCTTATACTATGCCTTTCAGCAATCGAGGAAGCTGTCAATTACTACCCTAAAAAAGAACAGCGACAGAACTAAATCTATCGCTGTCGATTAATTGCTTATAATAACGCTTCTTAGCAGCTTACAGGGAAATTGCGCTGAGGATATCATACTGCGTGATGATCTCGATCTTTCCTTCCTGATCTTCAACCAGCACTGCCGTGTTGTCTTTATTGATCATGCCGGAGATCTTATCAATCGAGGTATTCAGGTCAACAAAGGGAAAGGATGGCGTCATGATCTCTTTCACGCTGCTTGCCTTTGCCGTAGGGTTTTCCATGACCGAATTCAAAATATCACTTTCAGTGATCTTGCCAACGATCATACCCTGCTGTGTAACCGGTATCTGGGAAATATTGAGTGTCTTAATTGAGGTAATCGCTTCCAGGATGGTCTTCTCACAGTCAATGGTCACCATCTCCTGGTGTTCCCTCTTAGCTAAAATAGAACCGGCAGTCAGCTTTTCATCCGTTAAAAATCCACGCTCACGCAGCCAGTCCTCGTTGAACATCTTACCCATATAGCGCGAACCATGATCCGGAAAAATGATCACCACTACATCGCTCTCACTTAATTCATCCTTCAGCTGCAACAAGCCGGCTACCGCAGATCCCGAGGAGTTACCGGCAAAAATGCCTTCCTTGAGACTGATATCCCGGGTCATCAGGGCAGCATCCTTATCGGTCACTTTTTCAAACCGGTCGATCAGGCTGAAGTCTACGTTAGCCGGCAGGAAATCTTCACCGATTCCTTCCGTGATGTAGGGATAGATCTCGTTCTTATCAAACACACCGGTTTCCTTGTATTTCTTGAATACAGATCCGTAGGTATCAATTCCCCATACCTTAATATTCGGGTTCTTCTCCTTCAGAAATCTCGCAGTACCTGAAACGGTCCCCCCGGTACCAACACCTACTACCAGGTGCGTGATCTTACCTTCAGTTTGTTCCCAGATCTCAGGACCCGTCGACTCGTAGTGAGCCTGCGAGTTGGAAAGGTTGTCATACTGGTTAGGCTTCCATGAATTCGGCACTTCAGCTTCAAGGCGTGTCGATACGGAATAATAAGACCTTGGGTCTTCAGGATCTACGTTTGTCGGGCAAACAATGACTTCCGCTCCAAAGGCACGCAATGCATCAGCTTTTTCTTTAGATTGCTTATCCGTAGTGGTGAAGATACATTTGTATCCTTTGATGATTGCAGTCATCGCCAGGCCCATCCCGGTATTACCAGAAGTCCCTTCAATGATGGTTCCTCCCGGTTTCAGCTTACCTGACTTCTCTGCGTCTTCAATCATCTTTACCGCCATCCGGTCCTTTATAGAATTACCAGGGTTGGTCGTTTCGATTTTCGCCAGGACTGTTGCTTTAACGTCCTTCGTAACGTTGTTTAGTTTTACCATTGGTGTATTACCGATGGTTTCAAGAATATTGTTATACCACATGTTAGTATTGAGTAGTTAGTACTTAGTATTTAGATTTGAGACTTTAGATGTGAGATTTGAGACTTTAGATAAGAACTTAGTTTGAGATATAAGATAATTATGAATGATCTACCCTATATCTAAATACTTAGTACTAAGTACTGAGTACTAAAATTTCAGATGCTTCACTGTTAGTCCGTTGTTAATTAATTGCTTCAATGACTCTATTCCGACCCGAAGATGCGTCTCCACATACTTTTCAGTCACTTTTGAATCGCTCTCCGCGGTTTTAACTCCTTCAGGTATCATTGGCTGATCTGACACCAGCAATAAGGCGCCTGTCGGGATCTTATTTGCAAAACCAGTTGTAAAGATAGTGGCTGTTTCCATATCAACAGCCATCGCCCTTAAACCTTTCAAATATTTTTTAAAGTTTTTGTCGTGCTCCCATACCCGGCGGTTAGTTGTATACACTGTCCCGGTCCAGTAATCACTTGACAGGTCACGAATGGTTGTAGAGATCGCTTTCTGCAAGGCGAATGCCGGCAGTGCGGGTACCTCTGGCGGGAAATAATCATTCGACGTTCCCTCACCCCTGATCGCTGCGATCGGCAGTATCAGGTCCCCGATCTTATTTTTCTTTTTTAGCCCGCCGCATTTACCTAAAAACAATACAGCTTTTGGTTTAATGGCGCTCAGCAGATCCATCATGGTTGCAGCCATCGGGCTGCCCATGCCGAAATTGATGATCGTGATGCCGTTAGCAGTGACACTCTGCATCGGCTTGTTCAGGCCCATGATCGGAGCGTTGTCATGCCATTCTGAGAATAAAGTCAGATAACCCGAAAAATTAGTCAGCAGGATAAAACCAGTAAACTCATCAAGCGGCCTGCCGGTATAACGGGGAAGCCAGTTGTTGACGATGTCTTCCTTATTTTTAAGGCCTTTTCTAACGGCCGAGTTAACTTCCTTTACTTTTTTAGCTTGCCTGACAATTTCCGGATCCTGTTTTACCTCTTTTTCTTCGTTCATATATTAGTCTGATTAGTTAACAATTGCTATTTGTAATATAGGTATTTTGAATTCAGGGCAGTTCAAAATCCTGTTCTGATTGAATTTTATGATATTATAACAGAACAAAAAACCCCGGTTTCCCGGGGCTTATCTATGCTACTTTTAATTTTTTGATGTCTGATTTTTCAAATTTATCCCTGGCGTAGTCGAGCGTTATGTACAGCTCCTTCGTACTTTTTCCCGAAGGTGTTTCGTACATGGCGTCGATCATAATGGCTTCGCAGATGGAACGCAGCCCACGGGCACCAAGCATAAACTCCATTGCCTTATCGACGATGAACTCCAAAACTTCGCTATCAAACTCAAGTTTCACACCCTCGTATTCAAACAGTTTTTGATACTGTTTAGTGAGCGAGTTTCTTGGCTCAGTCAGAATGCTCAGTAATGTAGCCCTGTCCAAAGGATTTAAGTGCGTAATAACAGGCAGACGACCGATCAGTTCCGGGATCAAGCCGAATGCTTTCAGATCCTGTGGAGTAATGTATTTGTAGAGATTTTTAAGATCTACTTCTACACTATTGTTATCAAACTTATAACCAACGGTCTGCGTTCTAAGACGGTTAGCTATCTTCTTTTCGATACCGTCAAAGGCGCCACCGGCGATAAACAGGATATTGCTTGTATTCACAGCGATCATTTTCTGATCGGGATGCTTACGCCCTCCCTGTGGTGGAACGTTTACCAGGGTTCCTTCCAGTATCTTCAGCAAAGCCTGCTGAACACCCTCACCTGATACATCACGCGTGATAGAAGGATTGTCGCTTTTCCGCGCAATCTTATCTACCTCGTCAATGTAAACGATACCGCGTTCGGCAGCAGCCACATCATAATCAGCAGCCTGCAGCAGGCGGGTCAGGATGCTTTCAACATCTTCACCCACATAACCGGCTTCTGTCAATACGGTGGCATCGCAGATACAAAAAGGAACATTCAGGACTTTAGCGATCGTCTTTGCCAGCAGGGTCTTACCCGTACCAGTCTCGCCAACCATGATGATATTCGACTTCTCTATTTCAACCTCATCCTTTTCAATCTTCTGGCCTAGTCGCTTATAGTGATTATACACAGCAACCGAAAGCACCTTCTTAGCCTGATCCTGGCCTATTACATACTTGTCCAGGTGGTCCTTGATCTCAACCGGCTTCAGAAGTGTGACAGACGAATCTGTTTTATTCTTGCGAACGTTCAGCTCTTCCGCCAATATCTGATTTGCCTGGGCTACGCATTTATCACAGATGTGTGCGTCAAGCCCGGCGATCAGCATCAGGGTATCCTGCTTGCCCGAACCGCAAAATGAACATTTTATATCTTTGTTATTCTTACTCATTATTTCTTCTCTGCAGTACTTGTCAGTACTTCATCAATCATACCATATTCTTTAGCCTCATGCGCTTTCATCCAGTAATCGCGATCTGAAGCCTTTTCCACCCACTCGTAACTTTGACCTGAATGGTTTGCAATAATGTCGTAAAGCTCTTTTTTCAATTTAAGCATTTCCCGCAGGTTGATCTCCATATCAGAAGCCACACCCTGCGCACCGCCTGAAGGCTGATGGATCATCACTCTTGAATGAGGTAACGCAGCTCTTTTGCCTTTAGTACCTGCACATAATAATACAGCAGCCATGGAAGCGGCCATACCGGTACAAATGGTGGCAACATCAGGAGTTATATACTGCATCGTATCGTAGATACCCAAGCCGGCATATACCGACCCACCCGGTGAGTTGATATAGATCTGAATATCGCGCTTGTTATCCGCCGATTGCAAAAACAGCAACTGGGCCTGGATAATGTTTGCGATACCCTCACCTACTGCATCCCCAAGGAAGATGATCCGGTCCATCATTAAGCGCGAGAACACGTCCATCTGGGCCACGTTCAGCTGACGCTCTTCAATGATATAAGGTGTCATCGAAACAGGAATGGACGCGGTGTTAACACGTCCAATAAAACTGTCTACATGCTGACTACCAATTCTGTGGTGTTTTACAGCGTATTTACGGAATTCGTTTTTATCAATGTTCATAGTGTCTTGCTTGTATATTTAATGGTTAAAATTTGCTTTCTGATCTGAACCTGTTCAACTTCAAGGGCAATTTAACCAATTATACAGGAAATAAAATCGAAGAATTGCAAGATTTTCCTGCAATACCTATCCCGCTTTCCGCTGCCGCGGCAGCTTATCCTAATTCGTTAAACTCTTTATACCCTATTTCTTTTTCCTGAAGTGTTACAACAGTTTTCAGATGGTCGAATACATGTTTAGCTTTTACTTCTTCAAAGATCCTGTTCGCGTTTTCTTTTTCCTGCAGAAACTGTACCGTATACTGGCCCAACTGCTCTTCTGAAACAGGCTGAGGGCTGTACATACGGAACTGTGCATCTAAACGGGCTTTTGCCGCCTGGAAAACCTCTTCGTACTTGATCTCAATCTTATTATCTTTTATGATCTTATTCTCAATCAGCGTCCATCTCAGGTTGCGGGCGAAATCATCATAACCTTTTTCCAGCTCATCGTCCGTCAGCTTCTCGTTAGTCGCTTTCAACCATCTTTTCAAAAACTCATCCGGTAAAGGAAGAGTCACCTTATTCAGGCTGAACTCAAAAATATCGTTCTGCAACTTCTGATCAGAATTCTGAACCATCATTGATTCCAGTTCTTCCGTGATCTTAGCCCTGAACTCATCTTCTGTCTTAACAACATCTGCTCCAAAAAGCTTATCGTAAAACTCCTGGTTCAAGTCCCCTTCTTCCAGACGGTTAATATTGCTAACTGTCAGGCGGAAAGAAGATTTTAAATCCTGCGCATCTTCTTCACTGATATTTAATGCCTTTGCAACCAGTGCAGCATCATTACCCAATGCTTTCTGAATATCAAAAACTACCTCATCATCCTTTTTCAAACCGATTAGAGATTTTTTGATCTCTTCATCCTTAACCTGGTCTAAACGAATAGTCGCCTTGTTGGTGATTCCGCCTTCAAAAACAGAACCATCAGCAGAAAGTTGCTGCAATTCGGCATAAAGTACGTCATTGTCTGCCGATACGTCAGGGTTGGTCATTTTGCCATAGCTCTTACGCAGGTTCGTGATGCGGGAAGCAAGCGTTTCCTCATCAACTTTGATCTTGTAATGAGTCAGGGAATCTTTAGAAGAAAAGTCAAGTTCGAAGTCCGGTGCCAGACCAAGTTCATACATGAACTCGAACTCATCGCTGTAATCCCAGTTAAATACCTTGGTCTCATCCACTTTCGGAAGCGGCTGACCTAATACTTCCAGGTTGTGCTCTTTGATATAGTTGGTCAATGTATCGTTAAGCATATTGTTGATCTCATCAACAAGAATATTTTTACCGTACATCTTTTTAATATGTGAAGCAGGGACCATTCCCGGGCGAAATCCCGGAAGCTTGGCTTTCTTAGCCTGATCTTTAATCGCTTTCTCTACACGTGTCTTGTAGTCTTCAGGGTTGATCTTAACCGTAACCACCGAGTTCAGGTTGTCAATTTTGTCCTGTGTGATGTTCATTTTCTGAGTTTTATGTCGTTTGTGTTTATACAAAAATTCCCCGGGTTATGTAGCCGGGGAATCGATTATGGTGCGGATGGAGGGACTCGAACCCACACGCCGTGAAGCGCCAGATCCTAAGTCTGGTGCGGCTACCAATTACGCCACATCCGCATATTTAGGATTATTTTAGGTCGGCAAAACTAAGGTTTTTCTATATTAACGCCAAATGTTATTCAGTATTAATTTAAAAAAAACTTGCGGCCCACTTTTCACCGCTGACACCCCGCTCAGAATGAACTTATTACGATTTAGCCTCGTTCGCCCGGTACTTGGCAACAACGGATAAGGCGTGTTTCGAATCAGCCTCCGCGACCATTACCTTAACGGCACCCGTTCCCCCTTCCGTTATATCAAAAGGGAAAACCGTACCCGCTTCATTGATCAGGTAGCCTGTGATCCCCTCGTTCTCCAAAAGTGATTTAACCATTTCTGCTTCCCAGCTGGTACCGGAAAATATTTCAACGGGTTCTTTTTCTTTAGCCATGATGCTGTTCTTAGTGATGTTAGTGCAATTCGTGTTTTTAAATATTATTAACCCCCATCTGCGCATAAGGTTTGTAGATAAGCGGGCGCGTGCAGCAGCCGGCTGCCATACCAGGAAAACATTTCGCCGTCAACAATGCGGATGCTGGCATCCGGGCATATCGCCTTAAATTCCGCTATGTGTTTCTCTTTAAAAGGGTAAGGCTCAGACGACAGGAAGATGATATCAGGATTAGCGGCCGCAATTTCCGCTGCCTCCAACTCGGGGTACCTGCTTGCTGTGAACGCATTTTCCCAGCCTGCCTTATTTAAAATATTATTGATAAAAGTATCTGTGCCGGCCGCCATGTAGGGGTTCTTCCAGATAAAATAGGCAACCCGTCGAGCGGTATCGCGGTTCTGCTGCGACAGCAGGCTGAATTCCTCCCCGATCCGCCTCGCCATCCCTGCGGCTTTTTCTGGTTGCCCGGTTATCGCGCCCACGTCGGCGATCATGTCTAGGGAGTCGTCCAGGTCTTTAATATCGCTCATCCAGACCGGAAACTCTGCCATCAGGATTTCCAACTGCTCCTGTTCATTCTCTTCCTTATTGCCGATGATCAGGTCAGGCTTCAGGCTTCGGATCAACTCCAGGTCCAGTTTCTTCGTCCCACCCACCTTTGTCTTCAGCCGAACCTGCTCGCCCGGGTGGATACAGAATTTCGTCAACCCAACGATCTTATCCTGCAGACCGAGATCGAATAAGAGTTCTGTCTGTGATGGAACCAGTGAGATAATCCGCTCCGGCGGATATGAAAGGTTTACCTGCCTGCCCATCTGGTCTGTAAATGTCCGGTTTTGCATACTTTTACAAAACTAACCGAAAATAGCCAATGCCCCGAAAGCTTGTATACCTGCTTTTATGTTTATCCCTCGCAGGCTACCTGGTCACCTGCTATTTTATTCAGCGGGAGAATTTCGCCCTGCTCATTTCGGTGTACAGCAGCCTGTTTATTCTATATTTTTGGCTCCTGGCCTTAAAGCAGGAGATCAGCCTGCGTACAGCCATCACAACGGGATTGATATTCCGGTTCGTACTGCTGTTTTCCTTCCCGGCCTTATCTGATGATATCTACCGCTTTCTTTGGGATGGCAGGCTTTATCAAACCGGGATCAACCCCTTCGATTTCAAACCTGCGGAATTGATCTCACAAAGTACAGATGCCTATCTCAAACAACTTTACCCCTACCTAAACTCCCCCGATTACTACAGCGTTTACCCGCAGCTGCTCCAATATATTTTCCGCCTGGCCACCGAAGCCGGGGGCGATAGTATTATCAAGGCAACGATCATTTTAAAAAGCGTCATTTTCCTGTTCGAATGCGGAAGTGTCTACCTGGTGATCAGGTTACTACGCTTGAAGAAACTGGATGAGCGCGGCGTATTTATTTACCTGTTCAACCCGCTTGTCATCATCGAGCTGACCGGAAATATTCACTTTGAAGCCGTAATGATATTTTTTGTGCTGTTGACAGCCCTGTTGGTGCATAATAAACAGTTTCTTGCGGCTGCTTTCCCCCTGGCAATGGCCATACAGGCTAAACTTCTGCCGCTCATTACTATCCCATTGCTCATAAAAAAGTTTGGAATTGCGAAGACCGCCCTTTTCGGAAGTCTCTGTCTTTTCATTCTCTGGCTAAGCAGCCCCCTGCTGTGGACAAATACCGGGCGATACTTTCACTTCTTCAGCAGCCTGCAATTATATTACGGTAAGTTCGAGTTTAACGGGAGTATCTATTCCCTCTTCAGCGCAATCGGCTGGTGGTTCGCAGGCTACAACCCCATCTGGTGGGTCAGTAAGATCATGCTGCTGATAACCCTTGCTCCCTTCGCAATCATCTACAAAAGGAGACCCGGATTTTTAAAGGGTTTTTTCTGGCTGATGACCGCCTACCTCCTGTGCTCGGCGGTAGTCCATCCCTGGTACCTGGCCATTCTTATCGCCCTGAGTCCTTTTGTGAATTACCGCTTTCCGCTGGCCTGGACAGCGCTTGCACCCCTAACTTATATAACGTATTCGGTGCTGCCTTACCAGCAAAATTATTGGTTTGTGGCGCTTGAATACCTCACCGTTGCAGCCGTGCTATTGTACGAAATGCGAACAAATCTCATCGGCTCAGTTCTGCCAGTACGCGTAGCGGGAAACCTTAAGGATGCTTAGATTGCGACCATCCCAGGTAGTCTGCCGGATCAGTATGTTTGGATACGCCTTCCTGAATTCGTAGCGGTTCTCCTTATTTTTATCCAATGACACCGTTAAAATAAATGTGCTGTCGCTTTCGGAAACTGCGAAATCCGCATTGTAATACGCAGGCGTGCCCACCTTATTGCTGACCTGAGTATTCAGCACTTTTGCTTGAAAACGCAGGCCGCTCTTAAAGCGCAGGCTTCGCAGCGTGTAGCCCAGCTGGTCTTCAAAGAGCGCATCCGGTTCGAGTTCCCTGCTGCCGCTGCCTTCATTATCCCAGTAGGAACTGAACTGAAGGCTTAGCGAGCCGCCTTTATTGTTAAACTCCTTAAATGTATTTCCGCACCATTCCTGTGAACTGCTGGTCATTTTATGCAGCGAAAGAGGGTTCTCCCGCTTTAAAAATATGCTGGTCGAAAAGTGATAGGGGTAATTGTCCGTAGGTATCCGCGCAAAAGCATGGTATTTTATCACGCGGAAAAGATCCTTTCGCGAATAATCATCGGTCTTTACATTACTGCGGATGTTGAACTCTTCCGCAACAGTTACCAGCGTAGCTTCAAAACTGCGGTCCTTTTTATAGATCCTCCGGCTGGCATTATAGACAGCAACCTCCGCTTTACCATCATCCCAGTAAGAACTGTCTGCCCAGCCAAGATCAAAGTGCTTTTCAATATGTTCGAAGGTGTTTTCCGAAGCAGCCTTTCTTTCGGATGTATTACAGGCTGCAAAGATCAGAAGCATGAATATCCATGCGACCGCATTACTCTTCATAGAATTCCTGCAGGGCGCCAAAGTAGCTGTCGTTCCAGCCTTCAACGATATCTTCATAATCCGCATCGGGGATATTGGTATGCCGCAACTCAACGGATGTTCCCTTCTTATCGGGATGCAGGGTGATCGTTACGATGGAGTCTTCCGGCTGATCGCCGAAATGCCATTTCTGAACGATCTTCCTGTTCTCTTCAAATTCGATGTTCTTACCGGAAATGCTGTCATCCCATAAAGAAAATTCAGATCCGGGTTCAGTACTCATTACCGCCTCGGCGCCGGTCCATAGATGCAGCGTAAGGGGATTCGTAAGAGCCAGGTAAATTTCTTCAGGACTAGCAGAGATCAGGTAATACTTCTTGTAATCTTTCATTGAAGACGGATTGAGTGGGAAATGTGAATATTTTCTAAATAGCTTCGCCGGTACAATGATGCTATTTTTTCATGTTTATCTGAAGTGTAATTTACAAAAAACAAAATTCCCTGTAATCCGGGAGTAAGAATTATTCAGGATGTCTACAGGTAATGCTTAGAGCGGGCAGCCAATGCCGCTGATGAGGATCGTACCGCTTCCTGTCAGTTTGCCGGACTTAAATACCGCTTTTACTTTATCATCGGTACTGAAACTCCGGGTAACAAGAAGCTTATAATAACTCTTCTGATTTTTAACAGTTCCCTGTTCAAACATCAGTGCCTTGCCGGATCCGCCCGGGATGCCTTCCACTGTTTTAATCTCCGGGTTGAAATTATGCCAGCTAACACCGTCGGGACTAAAGGAGCCGCTTATGACCTGCCCCAGGTCCGCACAGCTACCTAAACTAAAACCCCAGCTCTGAAGGTCCTGGACCGTACCACTGCCCGGCGTACCATCACCGGGTTTGGTATTGATCACCGACCAGATCCAGGTATAGGTACCGTTCTTATTCCGGATTTTATTTTCAAGCTTGATATCATACGCCGGCTTGCCTGTTCCGGTTGGGGAATTTTCTACCCACATCAGGCCTGCAGGCTCCATATCGGGCTCTTTTTCACAGGAAGAAAGCAGCAGACTAAAAACAGTTGAAACTAATAAAAAGGCTTTGAGAGCGTTATGGTTCATATATCCGGGTATTCACAAGCGAATTGATACGCTTATATGTGTACCCGTAATCCAAACATCATACCCGGGTTCCGGGGGAGGCCGATACCAGTCCGCCGGGCTTAAGCCCGGCTTAGGTAGCCATCTCGTCAGGAAGGCCGGTGATGCCCGCTGCACATGACCCCGGGCTTAAGCCCGGGGTTACGGACCTGACTAATCAGGTGTCATTCGATATCCCACCAGGTCTTCATGGGGTAGTCTCTACCAACTATAACCGGTTCGCCAATGAGCGGCGTTGTTATCTTGACTCCCAGATCCAGCGCGCTCTTAGAAGCGCGTTTCGCCGGTTCGTTCCATACATGGTTGGCCAGCGCGAATTTCCCCCAATGGACGGGCATATAAACTGCTGCCCCTAAGTCGATGCTTGCCTGCACTGCTTCTTCAGGCATCATGTGGATCAGAGGCCACATGGTGTTATACTGCCCGCTATCCAGAATAGCCAGGTCGAATGGCCCGAACTTGCTGCCGATGGCCTTGAAATGCTCGCCATATCCCGAGTCGCCGCCCAGGTACAGCTTGTGGCCGAAGATCTCGAGTACAAAGGAGCACCATAAAGACCCACCCCTCTTGATACCTCTTCCCGAAAAATGCCGGGCGGGAGTTGCAGTGAGATGGATATCCTCCGATATGTGTGTCTCCTCCCACCAGTCGAGTTCCGTAATACGGTCGGCCGCAATACCGAAGGACTCCAGGCTCTCTCCCACTCCCAGGCTGGAGTAGAACTTTACGCCGCCATCCATCTTTTTAACAGTCTTCTTATCCAGGTGGTCATAATGGTTATGCGTAATGAAAACCATATCGATCTTCGGCATATCTGCCAGGGTGTAAACGTCGCTCCCGGGAAACGCCTTAACCATAAAGCGAAGCGGCGAAGCATGACCGCTGAAGACCGGGTCCACCAGGATGTTAATGCCCCTGCAATGGATCAGGTAGGATGAATGCCCGAACCATACCACTACCGGCACTTCGGAACGCAATGACTTCAGATCTGTTTTTACAGAAGGCAGTGTCCCTGAGGGTCTGACCAGGGAAGGCCTGCTCAGCATATCCCTGACAAGCTTGAAATAAGAAGCTTCCGGTGACATGACCGGCGTATCGGCCAGGTTATGGAAGGTGCCATTATTATAATTCGGCGAGTTGACTAATCTATCTTTCTGAGACATGATGATCTGATGTTTCTAATTTTCTGACAAACTTTACCAAAGCATCAGTATTTTTAACAGAGCTCTGTTAATAAATATCTGAATTCCCTTACTTGCTACCTGCCGCACTCAGCATAAGCTTTTCGGCCTCCGTATCTTCGTACTGCCTGATCAGGTCATTAAGCTTCGCTTTCAGCTCAGACGTAATTTCCGCCGTTCCCCTGCGGCCGTAAATGTTTTTCATTTCCTGCGGATCTTTCTTAAGATCGAATAATTCCCAGCCTTCTACTTTTTTATAAAACCGGATCAGCTTATAACGTTCCGTACGAATACCAAAATGAGGCGAGACACTGTGCTCACCGTTCTCATAGTAATGGTAATACATAGCATCCCGGCCCTTGCCATTAGGGTCCTTTAACAGGGGAAGAAATGAGCGGCCCTGAACCTCCGAAGGTACCGGTAAGCCTGCAGCATCAAGAATGGTCGGTGCGATGTCCAGGTTCATCACCATAGCCTCTGATTGGGTACCCGGTTTGATAACGCCCGGATAACGCATTACCATGGGGGTCCGGAATGATTCCTCATACATAAACCGCTTATCGAACCAGCCATGTTCGCCCGTGTAAAATCCCTGGTCAGACAGGTAGATCACAATAGTATTTTTACTCAGGCCTTTCTTATCCAGGTAGTCTAAGGTCCGGCCGATATTACGGTCTAAAGATTCGGCGGTGCTGAGGTAGTCGCTCATATAGCGCTGGAATTTCCACTCAACGAGCGCCTTACCGCTCAGGTTCTTTGCTTTCAGGTCTTTCTCAATCGGTCCGTAGTAGGCATCAAAGCGGGCCCGCTGATCCGGGTTCATCCGGTTGACGGCGGGTTCACCTTTCGGACTATACGACAGCATCTTCAGGTCGTAACCCATCAGCATGGTCTTATCAATGCTCATATCCTGCAGGCTCGCAGCTTCACGCGTCTTGTAAGCGTCGTAAAAATTCTTGGGAAGCGGAAATTTGACCTTGTCATAACGGCCATAATCAGGCATGTCGGGCAGCCAGGTCCTGTGCGTCGACTTATGACCAATCACCAGGCAGAAAGGTTTTGTAGTGTCCCTGCGATCGAGCCATTCCTCGCTCAAGTCTTCCACTATATTTGTTGCATAACCCTCTATGCGTTTCCGGCCGCCGTCCATCGTCAGAAAATCCGGGTTGTAATACTGACCCTGACCGGGCACTATCTGCCAGTAATCAAAGCCCTGGGGCTGGGTTCCCAAATGCCATTTGCCGATCCATGCGGTCTGATAACCAGCGGTTTTTAGTCGCTTCACAAAAACATCCTGGCTCCCGTCAAAATTTGGGTTTGTGTTATCTTTAAAACCATTCTTATGACTGTACTTGCCGGTGAGGATAACCGCCCGGCTCGGTCCGCATATGGAATTGGTAACATAGGCCTTTTTAAAAATAGCACCCTCATTGGCGATCCGGTCAATGTTGGGCGTCTGCATCAGTTTGCCGCCGTAGGCGCTGATGGACTGGTAAGCATGATCATCTGAAAGAATGATCACAATATTCGGTTTCTGCTGGGCGAATAAGGGAGCGGAAAAGAGAAAGACAAGTACCGTAAGAAGATTCTTCATACCGCTAAAAATAGCATTTTGCGGAACATTTCTACTCCCTGTTAGGGCACGCAAAGGAAAATAAGAAAACACAAAGCCCGCAAAGCCTATCCCTCTACCCTCGGTCTAAAATCAATAAGTTTGATACTAAACTTTGCGACCTCTGCGTCTAAGCTTCGTGACCTTTGCGTGAAATAAATAGATTCTTTTATTCAGTGAAATTCCGCCGGGTGGGACTTAAACAAAAAAAGACTGGCTAAAGGCCAGTCTTTCCGTACTTAAATACTCTTTTACTACTTTTTCACGACATGAAAGGCTGACACCGCAGCGCCGTTAACATCGGTATTGAACCTTAAGTTCAGCATACCGTCAGTGACGACTACGGTCTTTACAACATCGTAGGCTGTATTGCTTCCGGCCTGTTTAAAAATATCCAGGTTCGAAACCAGTAAATTATTTCCGGCTAAAATATCGAACTGTCTTTTACCCGCGCCCTTAATCACGGTTTCAGCTAATCTGAACGTTATTGTATAAGTGCCGGAAGCTAAGGGAATTGAATAAGTGAAGTTACCATACCGTGCACTTTGATATAAAACATCGTCCGTGGTTTTGTCTATTGCTTTGCTCGATTTACCAACCGTACCGCCGCTAAAACCATTATCGGCCAGGTAAGTAATGCCGTTCGAGGCTTTGAAACTATTGCCGCCCGCATTTACAGCAAAGAACGAAGGTGCTGGAATTGGCGTTGGAGTGGGAATCGGCTCCGGAGTGAGAATCGGGGGAGTAACAATAATCGGATCGGGCGCAGGGACTACTACCGGATCGGGTTCAGGAACCACTACCGGATCGGGCTCGGGAACCACTACCGGATCGGGTTCGGGAACCACTACCGGATCGGGCTCAGGAACCACTACCGGACCGGGTTCTACCACCGGAACAGTTTCACCCTGAGTGACAGTGATATCACCGCCGGTTGCCGCTTTCATAATCAAATTGTAAGTGTCTGTCCACGGAAGTATCGCTCCGGCAACATTCATAATTTCCGGAGAGGACACGGTCGTTTTTAAATTCGTCAGGCTGGTGCCTAACCATAGATACAGGTTGGTTTCCAGGGCAGTTTTGTGCCAGTCAGGGTTAACAATGTCAATCTGCCCATATATCTTCCCGGTCAGCTCTGCGGGAGCGCAGGATATTTTGAAAGGAAATCTCGGTGAACCGATATCCTTATGGTTTACAATGGAGACATCGATAAATTTATCAGTACTCCCCATCATGTTGCTTATGCTAAACTGAATACCATTCTTCCCGTTATTCTCAGTAACCGGATTAATAATACGTACATTTTTGATCTCAGAAAATGCATTATTAGGCTCGAAATTTATCCCGGTCATTGGCAGTGTACCATCGGTATAGCCGGCATATATATTTTCCATCAAAAGCCCGTCAACACCAATTACTGTAATGCCATCGCGCCTGTTCTTATACAGGTAAGCATCTTTAATAACGATGTTTTTGCAATCGATCTGGTTATTTTGCTGACCAATGTAAATTCCATCACCCCAGCATTTACTAATTTTTGCATTATAAATTGATATGTCGCTGGATCCATAGATGCCAATGCCCATGCCCCATTCGCCGGTGGTACCGATGTGGCTGTCACGGTCTCCAATAATGACGGGATTATAGAGCGCTACTTTACTTGCTCCGTAGATTCGAAAAATTGAATAACCGCCCTGATCTGTTCCTTTTAAGCGTATTTCAGAGCCTTCCTCAAAGCTAATAGTCTTGTTGGAGCCGACGGTAATACCGGTATTGTTTACCAGGATAGGAAAGCCCGGAAACACGATGTTACTATACTTGGTAACGGCCGCCTGAACATACGAGGTGTAATCGACAGAGCCATCCCGTACATACCCAGCTGGAAGCGAGTTCACCAGGTAGTAGCTGTCGGCGGTAATCCCGGTAGCCATGACTGATAACATGTTGTCTTTCAATGCCAGGCCTGGAGGGGATTTAAGAGAAGTTTCTACCAAATTATCCTTTTTACAGCCGCTAATGGAAAATGCTAAGGACGAAAAAACTAAGAGAGTGCTAATCCGATTTTTGAAGTTGTTCTTTACGTTCATTTATCAGGATTTTTTCATGATCCTACGAACGAAAAAATATTTTGTTACAGGAAAAAAGATAAAGTAATCTACTATCTAAGAGCAGCGGAGGAAATATTAATGAAAACGTAATACGTTTATATAAAACAGTATAAACAAGAAATTTTCAAGAAAATTTAATTCTTAAAAGTAGCTTTTTGAGCACAACGTTCAAGTGAGAAAATTATTATTTTTTATTTTTTTCAACTCCAAAAACTATAAAATACTATTTCAAAAAAGTTAAAAACCGGCATTCTATAAGAAAAGTCGCAGCGTCAAAAAGATGACTGATTATAAAATTTAACTTAATGATAACAGTTTTCAATGTTACTCTCCCGTAAGCACTGCCTATCTGCAGTGATCTGCGCTTTTATCAGCGTCGATCTGCGGGAAACCTATTATAAATACTCCCGCGGATTTTCGCAGAAAAAGACCGCGGATTTTCGCAGAATAAGCATTTCAGCCAGCAAGCCTGTCTGCGATGATCTGCGCTCTTATCAGCGTCGATCTGCGGGGGAAACCAACCCAACCATGATATTCTCAGCTCCAGGCCATAGAATAGCAATTTGATTCGTATCTTTTGTTAGATATCAAATCCCGGCGATATGAAATACTTCCCAAAAACTAGCTCCGCATTCATTATCTGCGGACTGTTCACCCTGATCAGCGCATTAGCAGTGGCACAGAACGATCCCAAAGTATATGTCTATAAGCCCGATTCACAGGAACTGCACGATAGGATCGTGAAGCTGGATAGTATCTTTTTCCATGCCTATAACACCTGCGACATAAACAAGCAGGTCAGTATGTTTGCGGACAGCATTGAATTTTATCACGACCGGGGCGGACTGACCACCTCCAAGGCGGAGATCATGAAGTCCATCAAAAACAATATCTGCGGCAAGGTTACCCGCGAGCTCATCAAAGGAAGTATCGAAGTATACCCCATCAAAGGCTTTGGCGCTATTGAGATGGGTCTGCACCGGTTTCACAATAAACAGGAGCCCAACGCCCCTTCAGAACCCGGGAAATTTATCATCATCTGGAAGCAGACCGGCGAGAAATGGCAGATCAGCAGGGTGGTGAGTTTGCATTAGGGAGTTGGGAGTTGGGAGTAAGGAGTTGGGAGTAAGGAGTTGGGAGTTGGGAGTTGGGAGTTTAGAGTTGAGAGTAAATTTCAGAGCCGGGGCCAGATCCCTCAAACCCGTTCTAAAAAAACAGGGTATAATTTGCCCGAATTCCACTGCGGTATATACAGATTTTCATCGGCATCGACACAAACGTCATGTGGATGAATGAAGGTATTACCACTTTGCTTTTGTGGCTGTAAAACATCATTAATATAAACGGGTTCGGTACCTCCCGGAGTGGAAACAATACGATCAGATCGATCTAATATCGTAATGTACCCTGACCCGTTATTCTGGTTATGCTCCGATCGAAACACGGCAGCATAGATATTTTCGCCGTTTATAACAGGCCTGCAAACATAAGAGCCCGGAAGGGAAATAGATTCAAGGTATACCCCAGCCATTGTGAAACGTTTTAGCGCATTGTGATTGCGGGAAGTAACCAGCAAAGAAGGCTCGCCGCGGCGATTATCGATTGCAATACCGTGTGCACAATCGAACTGCTCATCCCCTGATCCTTTGCCACCCCAGTGCCTGATGTACTTTCCAGCATGATCATATTGAATGACGAACTGCTGACCGTAGCCATCGGTTACATATACGTCTCCATTTGCAGCCACAACCGTTTCGGTAGGCTTATAGTCATCTGCAGATTTATAATCCGGAATTTCCTTTGGATAATCAAATACGGAAACTACCCGGCCATCAAGCGAGGTTTTTATCACCTGGTGACGTATAGTGTCTGTAATATACAGGAACTCCGTACCATTTTCGTCACTGATAGACAAGCCATGTGCCCCGGGATAGTCGGTTCCCCATGACGATATTACTTCTCCATCTTTTGAGTAGACAAGTATATTGTTTCTGATGTCATTGTTTAACAGGTATAGAAGTCCATTTTTCGCAACGACCATTTCATGGCAATCATTAACGGGAAATTTTTCGGCATCCGCCCGGCTCCAGGTCATGTTAACACGATATCGAAAGTCGCCGTGTCCTATTACTTCATTCATTATGGTGCTTTTTGATTTGAGTATTGATGAACTTGCCCAGAGGCAGCAGCATAAGCAAGTTCATTCTTTGCAGGTAGCAGACAGGCTTATATCTGCCGTCTAATTCGCATCGCTAAGTTTATCCTCTAAATATCTCCTTCAAACTCCCGGACTTCATCAAACCGGGTAGTACCCTTCACCAGGCGGCCAAGCCTCGGCTTTTGATCATTATAAACTTCCACAGCGTCGGCATCAGCGTATCGCAGAAAAAGAATGCGCCGGTCCCGGTCCGACGAATAATTACCATCCGACTTATGAAGCATCCAGCAATTAAAGATCAGCGCATCGCCTGCCTGCATTTCCATCGCTACGGCAAGACTATCGTCAGCATCGACAATAATTTCAGACTGCGTTTGTTTCTGCTCCGCATCCTGGTGAACCTTGATCTGCCCTTGTTTGTGGCTGCCAGGGATAAGCCATAAACACCCGTTACCACGATCCGTGTTGTCAAGTGCAGTAAGTGTTGTCAATGCATTGTATGGATCCAGCTCGCCATACCCATTATCCTGATGCCAGCCAAAAGGCTTTGTATTACCACGCATTTTAAAGGTTAGTTGTGATGTAGCCCCTTTGATATTCGGTCCTATCAGTTGAGATGCGATATCAACCAGTGGTCCCTCAAAGTAGTAATCGCGAACAGTTGGCGACTGATGATGAATATTGACCAGTAAGGAATTCTGCAGCCAGCTTTTACCAGGATCAAATGATTCCTTTTCCCGGCCCCATGCAGCCATGCTTTCCGATTGCATTTTATCAACCCCTTCCGCTGTCAAAATGCCTTTAATAACCAAAAAACCGTTTTCATTGAAGGATTTTAATTCATCCTCGGTCAATTTCCTGTAGTTAAAAAACTCCGTATGTTTCATCTTATATTTTATTTTTAGGTTTTGAGTATAACTTCGCTTTAATGGCTGGATACACCAGCTTTTGATCTATTTGCCTTCTGTTTTTGCGAAAGATTTTACCGGCACAAGTTTAAAAGCAATGCCTTCATAAGGCATTTTAACGCCGGATTCATATAATATTCCGATACTTTTTCTTTTATAAATTGTAATATCTGAATAGGCTGACGGACCGGGATAGATCTGTTTTGAGACAGCCCAGGTTTGTCCGTCATCATAACTCATTCGCAGTGTCAGGTTAATGCGCTTCTCCCTGCTCGCAGGGTTAATAAACAAAAGTGCTGGCTTCCTGCCCATTTTGAAATTCAGGAGACTCCCCTGGCAAATAGGCTCGATGAGGGTGCTGTCGCCTCTTACATCAGCCCATGTCGCACCGCCATTACTGCTGATGCTGGTGTTCCTGGTACGGTTGGTCCGATTAGCATTGCGCATATTAAGCATCAGACGATTACCACTGATCTCTGCAACCGTCGTTTCATTCATCCCATCCTGCGGCGTGTTATTACCCAGGCTCCAGGTTTCACCATGATCATCAGAGTAGATCGTGTGGGAAAAATTTTTGTTCAATGGAGCTTCAATATGATTAACCGGAACTACAAGCCTGCCCTTATGATCGCCATTTTCAATTTGCAAACCATGGCCCGGACCGGTTGCATACCAGGTCCAGTTAGTCCCCTTAACAGAAGAGGTAATTTCCCGGGGCTGTGACCAGTTTTCTCCCTGGTCATCGGAAAATAACACGTATACATGCCGTCCATCCTTACTGGTTTGACTTATAATTTCCTTTTCGTGATCTGTGCCCAGGTTCCAGGTACTGATTAATAGTATCCGCCCGGTACTACGGTCCAGTATTGGAACGGGATTTCCACAGGTATTGGCCGAGTCGCTCCAAACGACCTGCATAGCTCCCCAGGTCGCTCCACCGTCTTTAGATCTCTTTAAAACCAGGTCGATATCACCTGAATCACCACAATTTTTCCTGCGGGCTTCAGCGAACGCCAGTAACACATTATCATCCGTACTTAAAAGTGCAGGAATCCGAAAACAGGCATAGCCATTCTCGCCAGCCTGGTAAATATGATTGAGGGTAGAATCGCTCTTATCAAGAGCATAACTGGTACTTAATCCGGCGAACATTACTGTCAATGCTAAAAGCAATGGTTTTCGCAGGCTGGAAGTGATACTTAATAGTCTCATTTGATTTAGTATTTGGTTAGTGTTCGGATATCAATCAGTCTTACAACAAATCTAAATATTATATCATTATGTAGTACATATTGTAAATCTTTTTTAGAACAAGGAGCAAAGAGCAAGGAGTAAGGAGTTGGGAGATTGGAGATTGGAGTTGGGAGTTGGGAGATTGGACGGGTTGGACGGGTTGGAGTAAGGAACAAGGATCAAAGAATAAGGACTCGGACTAACCTAGAGGACAATTTTTGTCTTTTATCTTTGCTCTTTACTCCTTGTTCCTCTCTCGGTCATTGTTCCTTGTTCCCTTAGGACTTGCTAGGGTCTTCCAGGGGTCTGCTAGTGGTTAGTCCACTAAATTAGCGGACTAACCTTAACATGAGTGCTACCAGACCTTAAGCAGGTCAGGCCCGGAGATAGCCCGGATCACAACAGTTTATAGCATCTCCTTCTCGAAAATATCCTGGATCTGCCTGATCTCTTCGGCGTAGATCGTTTTACTGCGGGTACCGAAATAAAGGGTGTTCTCAATTACATTGCTTCCTTCCCATAAGATCTTAATACCGCCTGATCCCCGTTCGTTCCTGGAAAGGAAATCCGGGATCACGGCCAGCCCTGCCCTGCCGTTGATGCATCGCAGAATGGAACTCATATTGGGAACGATGAAGTTCGGTTTAAAGTCGGGGCGCTTGTTAAAGTTCATATGCCAGAACCTGCGCAGGTGTTCCATATCGCCTGCGGTACCGTACCAGGTCTGGCGTTTCAGCCAGTTTTCTGTTTCAGCCAGGTCGTTTTCCTTTAACGATCGCTCAAAATCCTGCGTATCCGTTTCAGCGCCGGCAACCAGGACGATCCTTTCCTTGAAGAAAGGCTTATAGACAAGTCCCTTATAGTCGCCCTTCTGCGGGGTGATGATCAGGTCCAGGATCCCTTTGTCCAGGTCACTCAGCATCTGCGGGTAATCCCCGAACTTAATGATGACGTTGAACGGCAAGTCGGGCAGGTAGGGCTCCAGCGTGAACTGGAAGGTCTCGAAACACATCCCGATACTGATGGTGGGCACATCCTTCTCTGTGCTCTTATGGAAATGCTGTTCGGCATCCTGCAGCTTGCTGATAGGCTCCTGTATATAATTATACAGAATCTTCCCCCTTTCAGTCGGGACCATTTTGCGTGAAGACCGGTCGAAGAGCTTGAAGCCCACATGCGACTCCAGGGATCTCAGGTGCAGGCTCACACCCGGTTGGGAAACAAACAGCGCTTCCGCCGCACCCGTGAGCGATCCGGTCTCATAGATCGATTTAAATGTTCTGAACCATTCCAGGTTTACCATAACTTATCTATTAGAATTATGATACAAAGCTATGATTTATCTTATTTTAATGAGAACAGTCCTTGCCCTAATTTTGTGCCTGTAATCAGAGAAATAAACACAATGGAAAATAAAAAGATCTTCATCATTAACGGCGGGCAGGTATTCGGGCACTCAGGCGGCCGTTTTAATAAAACGGTTTTCGACAAGACGCAGGAATTCTTCAATGCCCTCGAAGGCTTTGAGATCCGGGCCACCGACATCAATGACGATTACGACCCGGCGCAGGAAGTGGAGAACTACGTATGGGCGGACGTGATCATCTACCACACCCCTATCTGGTGGTTCCAGGTTCCGCACGGTCTGAAGAAATATATTGATGTGGTCTTCACGGCTGGTCACCAGAGAGGGATCTACCACAGCGACGGCCGCTCGGCACTGAACCCGGCTGTCAATTACGGCACCGGCGGTATGCTGCATGGAAAACAATATATGGTCACTTCCTCATGGAACGCACCCGCAACAGCCTTCACCCTGCCCGGGGAATTCTTCAACGAGCGCAGTGTTGACGAGGGCGCCTTATTCGGCTTCCACCGGATGAATGCCTTCACCGGGATGACCCCGCTGGAAAGTATTCACTTCCATGATGTAGAGAAGAACGCGGATATTGAAGGGGATCTGCAGCGCTACCACGCACACCTTACCAGAGTTTTCAGTCGTGAGTTAGAAGTTTTGAGTCAGTTTGCTTCCACTGAAAGCGATGGCTCAAAGCTGATTGCTGAAAGCTGACAGCTGACTGCTACTCCCAATTTTGCCATTTCCATGGGGTGTATTTATCTGCTATAGTGATCTCAAGCAGTTCTTTGAAAATGCTTTCGGCGTTGTCACTGTTGGACATGATAATAATACCAGTGCCGGCTTCAGGGAAAATGATTGAGTAATGCTGGAAGCCGTTTCCATGCCCTTCTTTAAAGGCGCCCCAGCCATAGGGCGACTTGAGTAAGCCCCAGCCCAGGCCATAGCTCAGGGAAATGCCATCGTTAGCACTGGTATCCTTCCGGGACAAGGGGCCCATCTGGCTGACCGACCGTAACCGAAACTGTGGCCGGAACATTTCCTGCCGGGAAGCCTTCTTAAGCGCCTTGCCTTCCATTACAGCCTGGGTGAAGTTAGCATAATCGTTAAGCGTCGTTTCGAGCGTGCTTGCCGAGCGGGCCTCGTTATCCTTGTCTTTTTCGTAGCTCTTCCCTTCCTGGTTAAACCCGAGCGCATAGTCTGCTTCGAATCTCGGCAAAAAGGTATAGGCGGAATTTTTCATATTGAAGGGCTTGAAGATCTTTTCGTCCATCAGCTGTTCCAGCGATTTCCCGGTGATCTTCTCGATCACGGTTTGCAAGAAAACCATTCCCTCTCCTGAATAACTGTACCTGCTGCCCGGAGTGAAGGCGACAGCCAGTTTTTCGTCAGCATTATCCCAGCGCCAGTTCGGAAATCCCGTGGTATGATCCAGGCACATCCGGGCAGTAATCTTTTTGTAAAGCGTATCGGTCCGCAGGTCATTGTAATTATCCTGCCACTTCTTTTTTTGCGGGTATTCATAAATGGGTCTCGGTAAATAACTGTACAATGGTTTATCGAGATCAAGGATCCCATCCTCCACGAGCTTCATCACGAGCACGGCGAATACGGCTTTGCTAAGTGACGCCCCATATATGTTCATTGAAGTGGACAGAGGCACATTGGCATCGTTAGCAATACCAAAAGCCTGTTCATAAACCACCTTATTTTTATTGAAAATGGCCAGTTCAAGTCCCTTCACTTTTGCCTTATCCATCAGGAATACGATCCTGCGCTGAAGCGAGTCAGCTGTGATGGTGCTTCCATCCAGCCTTTTGATTTGTTGGGCGTTTGCGATTGGCGGTGATAGCAGGATAAAAAAGGCAAGTGAGGCTAGCGTACGTAAGATTTTTAATTTGGTCATGTACAATTTCTATTAAAGATGAGTTTAACAGCAATGGTACTCCAGGCACCAAATGATTTCATTGCTAATGAAGATAAGCATTTTCTACTCCGGCAAATGTCGCGTTAATGCACTTTTATTAACGAAATGCATTCGACCTGCACAATTGTTAGAAGTCTACGACGCAATGCCAATACCCAAAGCTTTATGAGAAGCCTAAACCCAATGGAAGATAAGATGAAGAGTAGTTATTCAGTATAAGTATTATGTTTGGGACAAATGACCTTACCTGAATTATACTTGACAACAGTCTACCGATGTAGCGGTCACCTGGGCAACTAAATTTACCCCCGAATTTTATCAATATCTGTCCGTTCCACTGGAACAGTTTGTTTATTGCGATATTTCCGAATTGACTTCCAGCTCAACAAAGAACTAGAAGCCAGCACCTAAGTGTACACAGGAAATACTTAGATGTTTTTATCCCTTAGGGACAATACGGTTATTGAGTGGGCGATTATAAAAATTTAGTAATCTCCACGTCAGAATTTCACCAGTATTTAACCCGCCTGCTAAGTTTTAGAAATTTCAACATCTAAATAAATCTTACTCCGGTTCCTTCCACAATAGCCTCAACCGTTTATTTTTGAGCATACTGACATCTAGGATTTCAATATCTAAATGTAGGGTGTTTAATGAAATTTCTTCGGGCGCTTCTAAGTATTTCCAAGTACCATCATTTAAAAATGGAATTGGTTCATTGAACGCCATAAATGTTGGTTTGAATTTCTCAGTAATATAATCCCTTAGCCCTCGATATTCAGTTGGAACAAAAAATTTGAAGTGATGCCTG
Source organism: Flavihumibacter soli (assembly GCF_010692725.1). Classification (GTDB taxonomy): domain Bacteria; phylum Bacteroidota; class Bacteroidia; order Sphingobacteriales; family Sphingobacteriaceae; genus Daejeonella; species Daejeonella soli. Next base: position 68,652 of record NZ_JAAFZB010000094.1, read on the forward strand.
GCTTTAATTGTGTAGCTAACGCCACTTTTTAAGGGAAACAAATTCTCATTCAGCTGTATGTCTTCGCGATTTAATTCAAGATAATGCGTCCCCTCATTTTTTGGGATATCATCTTTTTGCCATTTTTCCATGAAAATATTGAATGCATCTTCTGGAAAGGGTAGATGCATATGATCCATCGCACCCGGCTTCATGACTACGTAATGGTGTTGAATTTTAACTTCTACTGTAAGGCTTCGTTTAATTACCGGAATTTGGATTTCGGTCTGCCAATTTACCTTTGATGCATCGTGTGCAGTATAGAGGTCTATTTTTAACCTCTTAGCATACTCTTTCGCTGTTTTTGTAAAACCGGCGCTACATATTAGTATTCCTTTGGACGCCCTGATGTCCCGTATAACCGAATCAAACTCACCGACTATTTTGATGTCTGCAGGTTTTTTGTGGTTCTTTGCTTGTACGATCATTAATATTTCGTGTCCCGCAATTGTACTTCGAATTGAAATATCAATCTGACGTTGCTTTTGAGTTTCAAGACCCAAGATCTGATCGTTCATGCGTACATCGGCAACCGGTTCCAGTTCTTTGTAGATCTGGTGAATCAGTTCCTCATAACTTTGCCAATCCTTTTTTTCTTTCAAGCGAAATTTGTTTAGTCTAGCTAATATAAGGAAGATGCCCTCTATCTATATGATTCATATACCATAACTAATCCCAATGCAACGCATCCCACGCTGTTTAAGACTGATGGGTCAACCAAATCCGCCTCCCGGGCGTTGATTTACCTTTCCGAAATTACCTAACGCTGCGGAATCTACCGTTACCATATTCCAGTACAAATTATTAGTCGCCTGTTTGAAGCGTCTTTCAAAACCCAGCCTGCAGTTGCAACCGCGTTGGCCAGTTTTTAATTGTAATTTTTATCCAAACAAATATTTAGAAAGATATTTCCCGGTCTTATTACCCCTCCTTTTACCTAATGCCGCAGGCGGCCCCTCAAACTCCACATTGCCGCCCTGGTCACCCGCGCCGGGACCAATATCAATAACCCAGTCGCTCTCAGCAATGACATGCATATCGTGTTCGACCATGATAACCGTGTTGCCGGCGTCAACCAGCCTGTTTAGCTGAGTGATCAGCCGCTCGACATCGGAAGGGTGCAGCCCTGTAGTGGGCTCATCGAGGATATACAGGGTGTTGCCATGCTGCGTTCTTTGCAGTTCGGTAGCCAGCTTGATCCGCTGGGCTTCGCCGCCGGAGAGCTCTGGAGCCGGCTGACCCAGGCGGATGTAACTGAGTCCGACCTCCTGGACAACTGCCAGTGCGCGGGAAACAGCGGGTTCCTTATCGAAGAATAATAAAGCATCGTCAACGGTCATACTTAAGACTTCAGCGATGTTCTTATTCTTGTATTTTACTTCGAGGGTCTTCGCATTAAAGCGGGTACCGCCACAGGTCGGGCAGGGCGTATAAACGCTGGGCAGAAACAAGAGCTCTACCATGACAAAACCTTCGCCTTCGCAGTGCGGACAGCGCCCTTTGACTACGTTAAAGGAGAATCGCCCGGCATCATACTTACGCGCCTTTGCTTCCGGGGTGGCGGCAAATAACCTGCGTACATGATCGAACAAGCCGGTATAGGTAGCCAGGTTGGAACGAGGGGTCCGGCCTATCGGTTTCTGATCGACCACGACAAGCCGTTTGATGGCTTCCATGCCGCCGCTGATACTGCCTCCTACCGGCACCACTTCTTCCTGTGCCAGCATATCGGCTTCGGTGTCCGGAAGAATATCGACATGCTGGCCGAGCTCCGCTCCTACCAGTTCTACCAGGGCCTGGCTGACAAGACTGCTTTTCCCGGAACCCGAAACACCGGTTACCGAGGTCATGACCCCCAGCGGAAAGGAAATGTCCAGGTTATGCAGGTTGTTACGGGTGATCTTTTCCAGCTTCAGCCAGTTCGATGGCTCGCGGTACTCGGTTTTTTGGGTCTCCGGTCTGTCGAAAAGGTAATGCCGGGTCAGGGAGTTCTTAACGCCTTTTAATCCTTCCGGTAATCCGCTGTAAAGTACCTGCCCGCCCAGTTCACCGGCGGCGGGACCAACGTCTACGATCCAGTCCGCCTGGCGGATCACGTCCAGCTCGTGCTCAACGATGAACAGGGAGTTACCGGATGCCTTCAGTTTATTTAAAGCCCGCAGCAGTGCCTCGGTATCGGCCGGGTGCAAACCAGCAGAAGGCTCATCCAGCACATAGACGACGCCGAATAAGTTTGAGCGAACCTGTGTGGCCAGTCTCAGTCGCTGCAACTCTCCCGGCGAAAGCGTGGGCGTGCTTCTCTCTATCGTCAGGTAGCCCAGGCCTAGGTCCAGCATGACGGATACCCGCGCAAGGAAATCTGCGGCGATCCTTTGTGCGACAATCGTCTTTTCGGGATGCCCTGCATCGGACGATCTGCCGCCGGATCCATAGGGTTCAAAGATCTTATACAGTTCGAGCAGCGGTATGCGGGAGATATCCGCAATATCATAGCCGGCAAACTTCACGGACAGAGACTCCCGGCGTAATCGTTTACCATGACAAACAGGACATTCGTTGCCCAGCATATATTTTGCCACCCGCTTCTTCATCAGCTGGCTCTGCGTATTGGCGAATGTGTGCAGCACATAGCGCCGCACCCCGGTAAAGGTGCCCATATAATCAGGCTGCCGCTTTTGTTTGATCTTCCGCTGAACCTCCTCGATGTTGTAACCCGCGTAGACAGGAACAACCGGCTGCTCATCCGTGAACAGGATCCAGTCGCGGTCCTTCTGGGGCAGATCACGCCAGGGCGTATCGATGTCATAGCCCATCGTTGTTAAAATATCCCGCTGATTTTGTCCCTGCCATGCGCTCGGCCAGGCAGCGATGGCACGCTCGCGGATGGTAAGCGAATCGTCGGGAACCATTGACCGCTCCGTTACTTCGTAAACCCGGCCCAGGCCATGGCATTTGGGGCAGGCACCCTCGGGTGTATTGGGCGAAAAGGATTCGGCATAGATGATGCCCTGCCCCTCCGGGTAATCTCCCGCCCGGGAGTAGAGCATCCTTAATAAATTGGATAAAGTGGTCACGCTTCCGACGCTGGAACGCGTAGATACCGAGCCGCGATGCTGCTGCAAGGCCACTGCGGGCGGTAAACCTTCGATCTCGTCGACTTCCGGAATGGCCATTTGGTTAAATAATCGCCGGGCATAGGGCGAAACAGACTCCAGGTAGCGGCGCTGCGCTTCTGCATAAAGCGTGTCAAAGGCTAAGGATGATTTCCCGGATCCGGAAACACCTGTAAATACGACCAACGCATCCCGCGGTATGTCGAGATCGACGTTCTTCAGGTTGTGTACACGGGCGCCGCGTACTTTCACATAATTGGATTGGGATTTGGGGATTTGGGGATTAGCGGACATTCTTGTTGAACAGCAGAGGCTAGCAACTGTTTATTGGGATTTGATCCGGATTAACGGATTTGGGGATTAACGGATTCATGATGAAGAGCAATTAGCTGGATTCAGGAATTTGGGAACCCATCGGACATTCCGGAATTGTCAGCGGACAGGGCAATCAGGGCCATATAATGAACAGTGGTAAACTTTCGTGGAAAGGAGGTGTTGAGTTTAATAGATACAAGCTCTGAAATAAGAAACACTAACACTACGTTTGAGGGATCTGCAATTTTTACATATCCTGATCTAAATCACAAAGATGGCAGAAGCTGATAAGAATATTAAGAGACTGACAAAGCTGAATGATGAACTGGAGAATTATTTCAGGAATACCATTATCCCTCAACTATTTGTAGACGGCGATCTTATCTTACGCAAGTTCACTCCCCCGGCTATGATGCAGTTCAATCTGGCCGATGAAGACATAGGGAAACCAATCTCGGAAATAAAGGAAAACTTCCGTTATCCGAGCATAGCTGATAATATCCAGCAAGTGATCGAGAGCAAGGAGATCCGTGAAAAAGAGATCCAGACAACTGACTTCCGATGGTATCAGATGAACATTATACCTTATGTCGAACTGGTTAATGACAAGGCAAACGGCGTAATTATCACTTTTGTGGAAATTACAGTTCGGATCAAAGATTTGAAAGAGCAGGAGAAATTAATATCTGAACACGAGATCCTGCTTGATACCATTTCACACGATTTCAAGACCCCACTTACCAGCCTGGCCTTATCAGTTGGTCGTTTGAAGAAAATGTCCAAAGCCGATTCTCCGGATTTCCTGCCGATCTTGGATATTGTGGATAACGGCATCCGGAAAATGCAAAATATCATTCAGGAATTAACTGCTTCCCGCCAGGAAGAACATAAGTACAAGGCAGAAGAAGAACTCCTGAATTTCGAACATATCCTGGAGGATGTACGGCTTACCCTCAGGGACCTTATTAAGGAATCAGATGCATCCATTAAGATAGATATCGGGGTTTCGGAATTAACCTATTCCAGAAGAAAACTGCGCAGTATCATATATAACCTGGTGAGCAATGCTATAAAATTCAGGTCGCCGGACCGGAAGCCTGTAATAAACATTTCTACAGTAAAGGAAGATGACTTTATTTTAATTTCGGTAAAGGATAATGGTATTGGTATGGAATCATCCACGCTGGACTCTATATTTTCGAAATATTTCCGAAAGGACAAAAAGATTGAGGGTTCAGGGATAGGCCTCTATCTAGTTAGAGAGATCGTGAATAATTCGGGGGGACGCATTACCGCTGAAAGCCGGCCCGGAGAAGGCTCTGAGTTTAAGGTTTATCTAAAGGCATGAAAGAGAACGGAGCCTTAAACTTCAGCCGGAAGAGACTTCCCCACAGCTGACGTGGTATCATGGAACAGGATCGGATCAGGGCTTCGCTAAACTCGCAGACATAGAGTTTACCTTGCCGCAATTACCTCCTGCCCTATTTTATTATACTTGTTACGATACTCAATAGGCGTCAGCCCTGTGAACTTCTTAAAAATAGTCCGAAATGCCTTTGTGTCGGTATAGCCGATATCATACATCACTTCGTTGATATTTTTCCGGCTGGTTTCGAAACGTTTCTTTGCGGACTCAACCTTCACCCGGATAATATATTCGAGGACGGAATTATTCGTTGCTAGTTTAAAGCGCCTTTCAAAACTCCGCCTGCCAACTGCAACCGCGCTGGCCAGTTCATCGATGGTGATCTTATCCCGGACGTTATTTTCGATAAACTCCTGAGCTTTCTTCACGACTTCGTCGCTGTGATTTTTCTGACCCTTAAACATGGCAAAGGTGGCCTGGCTGTCGCGGTCGATGTCGATAGCGAAATATTTGGAGGCCAGTATCGCGGTTTCCCGGTCGGTATATTTCTCGACCAGGTGCAAGAGCAGGTTCCAGTATGACTGCGCACCCCCGCTCGAATAGATCCGGCCTTCCTCGGTGATAATGCTTCCATCCACCACCTCTACTTTCGGGAACATTTCCCGGAACTCGTCCTGGAAGCCCCAGTGAGTAGAACATTTTTTGCCGTCCAGCAAACCTGTTGAGGCGAGCAGGAAGGCGCCCACACACAGGGAAGCTACTTCGGCACCTTTGCGGTATTGTTCCGATATCCAGGGCAGGAAATCCCGGTTCCGGGCGATCGCATCCTTCATATCTCCGAACAGGGCGGGTATCACAATAAGATCTGTGCTCTCAACATCCTGCAAAAGCCGGCTTGTGTTCACAGAATACATCCCCTCGTTCAGATTCACCTGCCTGCTCAGACCCACCAGTTCCACATCGAACAAGGGCTTTCTGCCCGACACAGCCATAAACTGGTTTACCGCCAGGAACAAATATTGCGGATCTGCAATGGCCTGCATCACAGAACTTTCCGGAACAAGAATGCTTACTCTTTTCATAATATCTGAATGACAACCTAAAGTTAGAACATTTGTCGTAATACACCCTTTTGTTGACGCTTTTACACAGGAGGCATCTCAGATTTCTGCGCCATCTTTGTATATCAACCAATAACGTAAGAAATGGCAAAGAAAATCTTTATTAATCTGCCGGTTGCAGATCTGCAAAAGGCACTGACCTTTTACAAAGCGGTCGGGTTTGCGAACAATCTCCAGTTCACAGATGAAACAGCAGCCTGTATGGTGCTGTCTGATGAGATCTATGTGATGTTATTAACGCATCCCAAATTCAATGAATTCACGAAGAAGGAAATAGGCGATACTGCCAGGACGGCTTCCGTGATCCATACCCTGTCTTTAGACAGCAATGCCGAAGTAAATACAATGGTTGGAAAAGCTATTGATGCCGGCGGTATCGAACCTTCCGAGCCAAGAGATTACGGTTTTATGCAGTCGCGAAGCTTTGAAGACCTGGATGGACATCTTTGGGGTGTTAATTATATGGACCTGAGCAAGCTTCCGCAGCAATAATTAGAAGAATGACACAGCTGAGTCCCTACCTCACATTCAACGGGAACTGTCGTGAAGCAATGTCGTTTTACCAGAAATGCCTTGGCGGGGAACTGGAGCTGCAAAGTATAGCCGATTCGCCAATGGCGTGCCACCTGCCAAAAGGAATGCGGGAATGTATTCTGCATGCCACGCTCACAAGTGATCATGTCATCCTGATGGGATCAGATATCGCACCTCAAGCCTTATTCAGGGGCAATGCGAATTCGATGATCCTCACGTTTAACAGCGAAGAAGAAATCCGGAAGACATATGCCCAACTGGCAAATGGCAGTGAGGTATTACAGCCCCTGGAATTTACGTTCCGGGGAGCATTATTCGGCAATCTTACGGATAAGTACGGCAACCATTGGTTGTTCAACTTTCTGGATAAGTCAGCGTAGCGTCGAATTTGTATTTTCTACCACAGATAACACAGATTCTAAGATCATTGGAAGAATGATAAAACAGGGATGCTAACTTATTATTTCACGCAGAGGGCGCAGAGATTAAGACGCAAAGGTCGCAAAGTTTAAATCCAAATGTCAGACATTCTTCCTGTTAATTATTTTCAGCATCCGGAACTCCCAGCCACAGCATACAATACATTACCGGAAGAATATATCCTGAATACATTTCCAGGGTCACTGACAGAACGATTCCATGTTGTTATAAAGTTAAACTCGTTCTTATCAATACCGGGAAGAACACTATTCCAGGTTTTACCCATGTCAGATGACCGGAATATGCCATCCGGATGACCAATTATTAAATATTTGCCCATTTGTTTGATCGATGAAACGGACAAGGAAGGCCGAAGTCCATCGTCAATGGCTTGCCAGGTTTTTCCGCTATCCAATGAAATACGGATCCTTCTGGAATGGGTTTCTGCGTTGTAGGATATAGCAGCAAATCCACCTTGGATACGCTCGATAGCTATACCCACGCCACCCTCGCTGATTACCCATTGCCAGTGTTCACCATTGTCTGTCGAACGCATGATACCGTTTTTACCTGTCGCAATGAGAACTCCTTCTGACTCCACGAAGTTCGCTACCCAACCTTCATTTTGTACCTGCTTCCAGTTTTTCCCTTTGTCGGTAGATTTGTAAAGAGCGTTATTGGAACCGAGGAGTACCGCCCCAGCAGATGTTTCAAAAATAGTATGTGTACAAGTTCTTTCGAAATTTGTATGTATCGGCAACCAGTTTTTTGCAGCGGGCACCTTTTGATAAATCTGTCCCTGGTGACTGAAGGCCATGGCACCGGAACGGTTGAAAGCAATCGAAGCACCTTTTGGATAAGGAACATTCTCTTTTTCCCAAACAGGAGTTGTAAGATCACTCTTACTGTGATACATTACATTTTTTACTTGCAAATAGAGATCTGACTCTCCTGCAAAGAAATTAACCGGCTGTTCAACTTCAGGCAGTCCTTCGCTAATGTCCTGCCATGTTTGTCCGCCATCAGCAGATTTGAAAACGACGTTTGCTTTGGCAACAGGGATTTTCGCAATTGGCTCTATTAACGACTTATCACGAAGCGTCATGGCTGTAAATGATTTAGCCTCTTCGGTTGTTTTCTCCCCTGCTTCCTTTTTTTTTGGTTCAAAAGAATTTAGTAGAAATAATATCAGGAGGATGGGCGGAACAAACACAAATGATCTTTTCATTTTTTTAAATTTAATTGAACAATTGATTACAAAATTTTGAAACGGCAAGAGGAGCTGTAGAAAGCGTCTCCTTTTTTCATCTATCAAAATTGATTCAGCGAATCTACTTTGATATTTTTCGGCTTGAGAGATCTGGATTGTAAATAAAAATGTAAACTTTGTAAATAAAATCTTGACATGATGCAGATTAGCAGAGATCTCCCATCCGGGAAGCGCAAGTACCTCTTCGGAATATTACTGCTTCTGTCTGTCGCTGCAATTTGTGCGGCTTTCAGTATGACCGGCAGTGATGGCTTTGATATTGCCAGGAGGGAAGTCGTGCTCCGCAGGATCGGAGATGAACTACTCATACAGTCGGGCGACAATACATCAAGGGTTCTTCCGGTAAAAAAGATCGCCGAAAATGAATACCAGATCAGGTTTGAGAATAAGCTTACCTTTCAACCGGACTCCCTGGTGAATACTACCCGGCGTTTGTTAGCCAAAGACCCTCTTGCACGTGACTATGTAGTTAACGTTCTGAAGTGCGACAACGCCAGTGTAGCTTATGGATTTGCTATATCAGGAAATAAGAAAGATGATATTGTTCCTTGTAGAGGAAGAGTGCAACCCACAGCATGCTACATGATCAACATTAAATTCAAACCGACAGGAATAAATACAGCAAAGAGTGCCTATCTTCTGGGCGGTCTGCCATTATTAGCATTTGTTGGTTTTATTTTTTTGAGATCAGTTAAGCCGCAGAGACCTTTACCTGACAGTCAGTATACTGACGAGTTCACTTTGGGCTCGGTGTTGTTTGATGCGAAAAACCGGAAGCTCATAATAAATGGAAAGACAATAGACCTGACCGGAACTGAAACCCGTGTACTGCGTATTTTCGCTTTGTCTCCCAATGAGACCATTGAAAGAATCCGGCTGCAAAAAGAGATCTGGGAAGATGAAGGTGTTATTGTCGGCCGCAGCCTGGATATGTTCATATCAAAACTTAGAAAAAAACTGGAACTTGATCCGCATATCAAAATTGCTGTTGTACGCGGCAAAGGATATAAGCTTGAGATCAGCTTTTAAGAAGAATCTCCATTAAATCCCGGCCTTTCTCATTACAGATTCTAAGATCATTGGAAGAATGATAAAGCAAGGATGCTAACTATAGGAGGCTATTTATTTCACGCAGAGGTCGCAAAGATTAAGACGCCGAGGTCGCAAAGTTTAATAACAGACTCATTGATTTTAGACCGGGGATAGAAAGTTTGACTTTGGGGGCTTTGCGTTTTCTTATTCACTTTGCGTGCCCTTATTAAAATAGCCTTAGCTTCTTCATCGCTGATAAACTTAATAAGATGCATTTGTCGTAATAGACCCTTTTGTTGACGCATTTACACGTAACGCGTTTCGAATTTCCATTCCATCTTTGTAATATCAATCAATAAATGAAGAAATGGCAAAGAAAATCTTTATCAATCTGCCGGTAGCAGATCTGCAAAGGGCACTGACCTTTTACACAGCGATCGGGTTTACAAATAACCCCCAATTCACCGATGAAACAGCAGCCTGTATGGTACTGACTGAAGAGATCTATGTGATGTTATTAACGCACCCCAAGTTTAACGAGTTCACGAAGAAAAAAATTGCTGATACTAACACGACTTCGGTGATCAATTCCCTGTCGGTAGACAGCAGTGAAGAAGTAAATACCGTGGTGCGGAAAGCTGTTGAAGCCGGGGGTGCAGAACCGGTCGAAGCAAGAGACTATGGTTTTATGCAGCAAAGAAGTTTTGAAGATCCGGATGGTCATCTCTGGGAAGTTTTCTACATGGACATGACCAAGTTTCCCGGACAATAATGCCACAGCTGAGTCCGTGGCTAAAGGCAGCAAGGTTTTTAACCCCCTGGAGATTACAGTCCGGGGGGCTTTGTTCGGGCAATCTTACAGACAAATAAACTTTCCTTTCGAAATTGAATCTTACGGGCAATAGCAACATCTTGAGCTTCTTTCAGCATGAGGCAGTAAAAAACCTTGAAGATTCGATTACTTCTCAATTTCCATTTGTTCGTATTTCCTGCAAATTGCAGCGTCCTGCTCCAAAATGTGATTCATCCTGCTGATCATGTAAACTCTGAATGCGAGAACATTCACTCCAATCTCTTTATGAACGGCCTTACCAGCCATCGTCTCTAACAGCTTTGCAGGCACATAAAGCTTTATAAATGATTTTAGGTTTGCCTTGCTATTGGTCTTGTCTTTTGTAGGCCTGTAATTATCTAAAATGTAGTTCAGTAGTTTCACGGGCACAATTGCCCGGCAGCGCTCTGTCTCCAATTCCGCTTTGATGACCTTTACAGAGCTCTCCGATTTAACCACAAAGTCGCCGCGGGCCGGGGCGTTACTGGTGGCGTAGCTGATAGCAGGACTGATAGACTCAATTATTTTTCTGTATACATTTTTATCTCTCCGCAGGCGATCGGGCATCTTCCGTATTTGCGATAAAATGCGCCTGGATAACAATGGATTGATCACCTCGGTGAACGGAAGTTTTAAATCTGTGAGCGCCGCAAGAATTACCGGCAGCCGTTGCTCGTGATAAAGCCTGTCCCTCCAGGTTTCCAGGGATTCGTCGTCTCTTTTCTCCAGGTATGCAGGCATTTCCTGTTTCGGCAGCCCTAATTCTTCATAGTTAGCCAGGTTTGGAACGTCAGAGCACAACGACATCCCCATACGTAAACGAACATTGGTAACTGATGAAACGTTCATGATGCCAAAACCTTCATCGCCCCGGATAATGCCCTGTATATTATCATTAAACAGATCAGCCCAGAGTTTGAAGCCATCCATGTATCCGCCTATATGATCGACCCTTCCTTCGCCGCATAACAGGAACCTTTCGAAGATCTTCTCCAAAGGTTCTTCGGAAAGATCAGTCGCAAAATATTTGTGTTTTAAGTTGAAGTGTTCGGCAACCTTCTTAGCTACAAATGCATCGTTTCCAGGCTTATTGACCGCGCTCGCTAATCCCCAGGTTACGGCTTTCAGATTCTTGATATTAAGCCCTGAATTCTTCAAAAGGCATAATATGCCGCGGCTATCATATCCTCCCGAGAGAGGCAGTGCTATCTTGTCGAAATCAAAGGGAATAGATTTAAAAGTATCTCTTAACGCGTCAAAGAGCTTTGCTTCATGTTCTCTATCCGGGATATTTTCAGGCTGGAATGTTATCTCGTTGGATTTTAGTTTCAAGATCCAGGTTTGATGATCCAGTGATGCGACTGAATCAGGGGGAAGCGGGTTAATGCGGTTATCCCACGAAAGTGATGGTCCCAGCGACCCGGTGGATAACATCCATGGGATTACATTCCGGTTAAACTTAAAATCGCCAATGAGCGAAATGATCGCTCTCTGAGAAGAGGAAGCTGCAAACAAATTCTGATCAAGGTAATACCAGATAGTTCTCGATGCTGCCGCATCCGTTACAATCTCGGTATGGCTTTCATTTGTCCGGAACAATGAAAAAGAACCGTCAGGAATATAGCCTCCCGGCTCCCACCAGTCTTGCGCTTCTTCAAATGCCAGGCCCAGCAAAACACTGTTTCCTCTCTCTTTAGTGAAACTTGAAATATTGCTGATGCCATAAATTGTATTTCCATCCATGAATACCTTTACGGGTCTGGCGACAATGTTGTCAGCATTGATTCCTTCCATGATGGCCCTTACTCTATTCTTGTTAGAAGGGTTGCAGTCAGCGGAATTCCTGAACTGAACATATAGTATTTTAGACATATGCCTAAGTTTAAGTTGGTATAAAAGTTCGACAGTATGGGCAATAGTAATTTCCAGACATATCGGTGTCTATTATGCTATTGATTAACCTCAATAAGGATTTTGCAAATGACTGGGCGGATTGAGCTAATGAATTGAAGCCCTTTTAAAGGTATCATTATAGTCGAACTCGTATGGAATCTTAAATAAACATTTTATTTAGTAAGAAACAAAATAGCATTTTATTTGGCCTTATCAAAATGCCCGACGGAATTATTTCAGGGCGATTATCTAAGTATTAAGGCGGTCGTCAGGCACGGGTTGTGTGCCTGGAGGAAGATTTCGGGAAAAAAGACAGGAGCAAAATATCATTAAATAAAAAACCCTCTCTACGTATGTAGAGAGGGCTTGTACCCAGCGCCGGAGTCGAACCGGCACGGTTTCCCATCGGTGTTTGAGACCGACGCGTCTACCAATTCCGCCAGCTGGGCATTCCTTGTACGCGGGCTGCAAACTTAGATAAACTCTCCCGTATTCGCAACAAAATATTTGTGAGATATGAGGAGAAGGCTGAAAGCTGAAAGGAGAAAGCTGAAGGCTGAAGGCTGAAGGCTGAAAGGAGAAAGCTGAATACTGAAGGCAGAAGGTTGAAGGCTAAAGGTTGAAGGCTAAAGTTGAAGGCTGAAGGCTGAAAGGAGAAAGCTGAAGGCTGATCCCTCACACCTCCTACTCAAATCATATCTGAAGCCCTTAGCCATTTTATCGTCCGGGCAACACCCTCCTCTAAAGAAATAGGATTGTAGTTTAATTGCGTTTTTGCTAAAGAGATATCCTTAGACCAGTTATAGGGTATCTTCTTAGCCCATTCAGATGTAATAAACGGTTTGACCTTCAGGCTGGCCTTGATATCTTCAACAAAGGCCATTGCCCGGATTAAGCCATACGGAATGTGAAAGAGGCGATTATTGATTTTTGACTGCTTCTTAATTATTGAAAAAAATGTATTAAAGCTGGCATTATCGCCACCCATGATATATTGTGATCCTGGTTTAGCAAGTAACATAGCCGAGATCATTCCTGATACCACATCGTCTATAAATACATAATTTGCAATACCATGCCCGTCTCCCGGAATAAACTTCCATTTACCCAAAATATAGTCCCTGATCATCATTGTTGCCGTGTTGCTGTCATCAATCAGCCCGGGTCCATATACCTTTGTGGGATTTACGATAACGACAGGGAGCCCGTCATTAAAATAGGTCCTGGCTAATTCCTCTGCTTCGTTCTTAGTTTGTTCATACCGTGTATACAGGTCAGGCCTTTTAGATGATCGTTCATCAACAGGAACCTGATCAGCTGGCGGAAATACGCCGGCAGTTGATGTTATAAGTATTTTTTCAACCCCGATATGTTTCGCTGCCTCCAGGACATTCCTGGTACCAACGACATTGACATTATGATAGGAATCGCTGTCGGGCATCCAACCCTTTGCCAGGCCAGCCAGATGATAGACCTGCCTGCAGTTAGTCATTGCCAAAGCGATACTTTTCTTGTCTAACAAGTCACCATTAAACAAGGTTATATTGGGATGGTTCAGCTGATCTGTTGTACTGCTACGACGTACCAATGCATGTACCCGGGAGCCTTGATCGGCTAGTGCGATGGCCAGGTGCCTGCCAATAAATCCGCTGGCACCTGTTATGAAAACAGGACCAGGCACTGTATTATTGTGAGGGGAAGGAGCTTGCATCCAGAATAAATGTGCTTGTATTCAAATCAAAAACCTGACATCTTTATCTCTGTCAGTTACTTGTATTCACCACATCAATTAGCGGCCGGTTATTTAATAAATCAGGATACAGTCGACTTATGTAATTTGAAACATCGGGAGGAATATCATAAGTAGCAATATCATAGGCATCGGAACTTTTTTCAGGGACCGATAATATAAAGCCATCATGACGTAGTAAATAAAAGTAACCCTTCTTATATGCCAGGCCATTAAAGTGCCCTTTATCTCCATAGGGTATAGCCCGTTCAATTTTGCTTCCCATCCTATTGTATACGTAAATCTTACAGTCATTATTGTTTAAGAATGCAAAACGCATTTTGTCTATAGGAGTGACGGCAGAGAAAGACTCGTATTGAACCAATCGTGCCGGGTTCAGATCGGTTTGTCCTGTTCCTTCAGCATCAATCCTATTGCTGTTCATATTATATAGCTTGAATCCGATGAACAAAACAAGGAGCCACGCTGCAAATTCCGCCATTTTATAATACGGCGTTCTGAATTTCTGTGCTGAAGGCTCGTTTTCATTGGAAGAATGAAATAATTTCCGCACAATCTGATCGGCTAATGATGACGGTAAGATGAACGAGGTGAACACATAGAATTTAGATACCAGTCCTGGCAAAATCACCTTTTTGTTCTTCAGCATTCCACTTATCCCGTCTTCGGCGATCCGCTTTGGGGTTTCATGAATAATGCTTGTAAATAAGCTGCTCAGCTTTTTCTCAACGTTCAGATCTACCCGGTGTGTAGATCCCCCCGGACACAGTAGGGAAACGGATATATTCGTATGGGAAAGCTCGTTCCGCAAACTGGTGGTAAAAGTATTTACGTAAGCCTTGGTTGCAGAGTAAACGATTTTATTGGGTATATTAAAATAGGAGGCTGTACTGCTGACATTAAGAATATAGGCCTTTTGCTGGGCTTTCAGCATCGGGATGAACAGGTTGGTAATCGCAGAAAGGATATATATGTTTAAGTTGATCATTGTACTGATCATTGTCAAACTTAAATTTTCAAACTTATCCCTTCCGCCCATGCCAACATTGTTGATCAGCATATTCACATTATAATCATTGCTTTCACACCACTCATAGACTTTTTTGGGTGAGTTTAAGTTGTTCAGGTTTATTTCAAGATAGTGAACCTTTACTCCGTATTCTTTTGAAAGATTCAGCGAAATGTCTTTTAATGAGGTCTCCGGCAAGGAGATGAGCAAAAGATTAAAGCCCCTTTTTGCACAATTGATTGCCATTTCGTTTCCGATACCCGAACTGGCTCCTGTAATTAAGGTAAAATTCTCCCTTGTAGTTTCCTTTCTGCTCATAGGGATTGCATTTAGAGGTAAACAAGCAAATTTTATGGATGTTCGTTTTCCTAAGTAAAGATAGCACTACCTTTACAAGATATCCTTATTTACCATTTGAAATTGCTGTTTTTGGGATAGTCAACTTTTTTACTACCAGCGTATTAGCGTTTGGGCGCGGAGAGATAGAATACATTTCGTATTAACGCTATTTTGGGAAATAAGTCTTACACAACAATAAGCCGGATCTGGAACGAAAACCCGAACTAATACGGCCTGTACCCAGCGCCGGAGTCGAACCGCACGGTTTTCCATCAACGACGCGGCTGCAATTGCGCCAGCCAGGATTTCTTATATACGGGCTGAAAACTTCGATAAGCTCTCCCGTATTCGCAACAAATATTTCTGGCGGTACCAGATATCCTTGATTTTTAGCAGAGTGGCTTCATGCTGCTGTTCAGGTTCATTATCGTAAGCTTCGGTACACCGCTGAAGTTCGTCGAAAAGCTTCATTTCTATATCATTCACCTGGGTATCGATCAGCATCAGGCCGGCCGCGTCGGGCTGGAATTGCTGTTCCATGATCTCCTCGTTCACATCCATCATTTCCATCAGGAAATCCTGTGACAGCTTGTACTTATCCCCTTCCGCCATCATATTATTCAGGCTCAGCACGTATTCAATGCGCTTCAGCGGGTTGGAAAGAACGAGGTAGGCTTTATTATTCAGCGTCGATTTTTCCAGGATCTCCTGCTGCTTTTCCTCCGGCTCATTGGCATGGAAGTCCGGGTGAAACTGCTTGCTCAGCTCATAGAATTTCTTCTTCACAAGCGCTTTGTCCGGGTGAAACCTGACCGGCAGATCGTAGAGCTGGAAGTAATTGAGACTTGAGGTATGAGACATCAGATGTGAGATGTGAGACACTAGATGTGAGATTTGAGATATAAAGTTTGACAACCATTAGTCAGTCTCATATCTCAAATCTCAGATCTCAGATCTAATTTATAACGTGCTTAATAATATCATTACCGAAAACAAACACCATCAGCGTGATAAGGATAACGAAGCCGACCATTTGGGCACGTTCCATAAATTTATCGCTTAACGGGCTTCCTTTGATCATCTCAATGATGAGGAATACGGAGTGTCCGCCGTCCAGTGCAGGGATTGGCAGTAAGTTCATCAATGCAAGCGCCATAGAAAGCAATCCTACGAGGCTCCAGAACTTAACCCAGTCAACCGTGTTACCAAACATGGTAGCGATACCGATCGGTCCTGTAAAGGCTTTATTTGCCTTCACCTCACCAGTCACGACTTTACCTAAGCCTTTGGCGTTATCCATAAAGGATCCCCATGCTTTGGAAGCGCCGACTGGCAGAGATTCAAAGAAACCGTATTGCTGGTTCTCCCGTGGTATACCTAATCGCGGGATTAGCACGCCAACCGTACCCTCGGTACTTACTTTCGAGGTCACATCAACAGGTTTTCCGTCACGCAAGATGGTAAACTTAACCGATTTACTGCGGTGCTGCTGCACGATAGACTGGTACTCGTCAAAGAACCTGACCGGTGTATTATTTACAGCGACAATACTGTCGCCTGCCTTTATGCCTGCTTTTTCTGCATTGCTTTCAGGAGAAACCTCGCGTACACTGCCGAGGATGCCGCGCGGTTCGATGAACTGCCCGATACCATGATCTGATAACTCCTCGATGATATCGCCGGGAACGTCGATGATCTTAGTTTCGCCGCCGCGGTTTACGGTCAACTCCGCGTTACCAAAAAGCACTTTGGAGCTGCTCAGTTCTTCGAAACGAACGATCTTCTTACCGTTAACAGCCGTGATGCGGTCACCGGCCTGTAAGCCGATATCTTTACCGATTATTCCGGGAGAGATGCCGTACGGTAGTTTATCATTCGGAGTAAAGGACTCACCAAATTTGAAGGTAAGCATCCAGAAGATGAAAATACCCAGTACAATATTGACGGTTACCCCGCCGAGCATGACAATTAGTCGTTGCCAGGCAGGCTTCGAGCGGAACTCCCATGGTTGCGGCGGACCGGCAAGCTGGTCGGTATCCATCGATTCGTCTATCATACCGGCAATCTTCACATAGCCGCCCAGGGGCAGCCAACCCATACCGTATTCGCAACCTTTATAGTTAAAGCTGAAGAGTTTAAAGCCCCAGGCGTCAAAGAATAAGTAAAATTTTTCTACCCTGATACCGAATGCACGAGCGGCAAAAAAGTGCCCTGCTTCGTGTAATATGATCAAAATAGAGAGTCCGAGCAACAACTGCCCTGTCATTATTAATCCGTCCATGCGTAATTTTTATATTGGAGATTGATTTTAAATATTTGTTACTAAATGTTGTGCATACAACCGGGTCTCACAGTCCGTTTCCAGGTAATCTTCGAGGGAAGGGTTAGTTAAGAAAGATATTTTGCTCATGCAGTTTTCTATGACCTCGCTCATCTGCAGGAATCCAAGGCGATTATTCAAAAACTCTGCCACAACAACCTCATTGGCAGCGTTTATGACACAGGGCATATTGCCCCCCGAATGCAATGCCTCGAATGCCAGGTCCAGGTTTCGGAAGGTTTTAGTGTCTGCCGGTTCGAAACTAAGGTTCGGATAGTCCAGGAAATTAAATCTCGGGAAACTGCTGTATATACGCTGTGGATATGCTAAAGCATACTGTATCGGCAGCTTCATATCGGGCAGGCCCATCTGCGCTTTCATAGAACCGTCGGTGAACTGTACGATCGAATGAATAATGGATTGCGGATGGACGATCACGTCGATCTGCGAAGGCTCAAGGTTGAATAACCACTTGGCTTCGATCACCTCCAGACCCTTGTTCATCAGCGTTGCCGAATCAATGGTTATCTTGGCACCCATCACCCAATTGGGGTGCTTCAAGGCTTCTGCCTTTGTTACTGAGGAAAGGAAC
Organism: Flavihumibacter soli; assembly: GCF_010692725.1. GTDB lineage: Bacteria > Bacteroidota > Bacteroidia > Sphingobacteriales > Sphingobacteriaceae > Daejeonella > Daejeonella soli. The sequence continues at coordinate 86,597 of NZ_JAAFZB010000094.1, forward strand.
TGGCTTGTTTTACCGCGGAAAGGACCGCCGGAGGCTGTCAGGTATATTTTCTCAATGGGATTATGTTCCTCGCCGGCAAGGCACTGGAAGATCGCTGAGTGCTCGGAGTCAACCGGTAGTATTTTCACACCATGCTTTGCTGCAAGTGTAGTCACGAGTTCGCCTGCCACAACCAGGGTTTCTTTGTTTGCTAACGCAATATCTTTTCCGGCCTTGATGGCGGCAAGCGTCGGCTTTAAACCGGCAAAACCGACCAGCGCTGTCAGCACAATATCGATCTGCGGCCGGGTGACAACTTCGGAAAGTCCTTCTAATCCGCACAGCACTTCAATATTCAAAGGCTTTAAAGCATTCTCGATCTCAGAACATTTGCTCTCATCACCAATAACTACGCACTGCGGTCTGAACTCCCGCGCCTGCTCTATCAGGAGTGCGGCGTTGGCATGTGCCGTTAATACGAAAACCTTAAAGCGATCCTGGTTCTGGCGGATAACCTCCAGTGCCTGGGTCCCGATACTTCCGGTAGAACCCAGTATGGCTATAGAACGTATGTCAGATGGTTGGTCTGTTAATTTTTTCAATGTCATCTCTCAATCTCACGTCTCAATATATTTTTCTAAAAGATCGGCTATTTTACGATCGTTAGAAAGGCGGGGCACCTTATTCTGCCCGCCCAGTTTGCCCTCAGAGCGCATAAAGTCAATGAATGCTTCTCTCTTTAGTCGGCGCATGACCAGGGGCTGTAATATCTTCCCATCGATCAGGTCCTGGTAATATACATTCTTTTTCTGCAGGGCGGCGTCAACCTTTAACCTGAAGGCTTCGGGATCCAGCGGCGGTTTCGCGAATTCGACAAACCACTCATGGTAGGGCATCGATCCGTCTGCGGGAGACACCTGCGGAGCGACCGTAAATTCAGTGATCTCCACACCCTCCTCCCTGGCTACTGATAAGAGGGAGTGCTCTACCTCCTCGCCGATCACATGTTCACCAAAGGCGGAAATATAGTGTTTTATTCGTCCGCTAACTAAAATCCGGTAAGGATCTTTGGATACAAATTTAACCGTATCGCCGATACTATAGCCCCATAGACCCGCGCTGGTGTTCAATATGATCGCATAGTTCTTATCCACCTCCACGTCCTCAAGCGAGATACGAGTGGGATTATCATTGTAATACTCCTCGCTCGGAATAAACTCATAAAAGATTCCCGCGTCTGCGAGCAGCAGCAAACCTTTTTCTTTCTGGGAGTCCTGGAAAGCAAGAAACCCTTCGGAGGCCGGGTAGGTCTCGATGGAATCTATCCTGCGGCCAAGGCTCTCCTGCAGTTTTGCCCTGTAAGGCTCGAAATTAACCCCTCCATAGACAAACAGGTCAAGGTTAGGGAAAATGTCTTTGATCTTGTTTTTCCCGGTTGATGAGATGAGCTTATCAAAATACATCTGCACCCAGGGTGGTATACCTCCCAGGAGGCGCATATCAGCATCCCTGGTCTCGTCTACTATTGCGTCGACCTTTTGCTCCCAGTCGTCAATGCAGTTGATCTCATACGAGGGAAGTCGGTTTTTCTGAAGATATCCCGGCACGTGATGAGCGACAATGCCCGAAAGACGGCCGGTCGGAATTCCCGCCTTGGTTTCCAGTACCGGGCTTCCCTGCAGGAACATCATTTTACCATCAGCAAAACCTGCCTTTCCGGTTTCATGAATATAGCAAAGAAGTGCATTGCGGGCGGCTTTAATATGCTCCGGCATTGATTCCTTCGATATGGGAATATATTTTACCCCGGAGGTAGTTCCGGAAGTTTTAGCGAAATATGCAGGCTTTCCGGGCCACAAAACATCCGGCTCGCCATGGACAACCCGCTCAATGTACGGGCGCAGTTCTTCATATTCCCGGATAGGAACTTTCGCTTTAAAGTCTTCGTAGGTTTTTATTTCAGCAAAGTGGTGATCTCTGCCGAAGGACGTATCCGCAGCCTTAGATACCAGGTTCTTCAGAACCTTTTGCTGGGCTGCAACGGCATTTTTCTTCCATTTGTTCATCTGCCGGACTATAAGGGCAGCAAATGGCTTGCTCAATACCGCTTTAATTCCCATAACCTATTTTTCAGAATTTTCAATCAGGATATCTTCTTCATCTGCATAGCTGTTGACCATCTGGCGATAAGTAATGATGAGGATCAGGCTGGAAAAAGGGACGGTGAACAGCAACCCTATAAAAAGCGCCATTGCGCCTAAAATGTTTAAACCAAGTATGATCAGGAACAGAACAAATATAAACCAGAAATGATTCTTCGTAAGCGTCCAGCTCTGGCTGATGGACTCAGAGGCGCCGGATTCCTGATCAACTATAAAACAAACTACGAAACATAACCTGATAGTGAAATAGGTAACCGGAATTGCTATGAGTAGTAATACAGGCCACATTTCAGGGCTAAATGCTTCTGTTGCTTCGATCTCCGGTGCATTCCTGAAATAAATCAGGCTAATTATTCCGATCAGGAAAACTAGCATGATACCTATAATAAGCTTGACGAGCACGAAATTCAGAGCCTTCATCAGGTTAGGAACGAAATCGGGGAATTGCGGCTCGCCTTCTTCATCGATCTGCTTGAATATGACCTGGTAAAAAGCTACGGTAAAGAATGCGTCGAAAAGGCTCAGGATCACATTTTGAAGGACAACAGCGGTCGGGCTCTCGCCTCCGAGCAGACCGCTTAGGAAGGTTGTGATCATAATGATCACGACAAACTGTACCGCAGTAAAACCTAATAATATCCAGATGTTCTTTTTGGCGAAGTTCCAGGCTTCAGACATGATCTCGTTAACCGAGAAGGGCTTATTCATATTGTATTTATCCTTGTTTTAAAATTATTCTACGCCAAAAATCCTGAATGAAACCTAAGCCATAAGCAGTTAGTTGAACGAACGCAGCAATAATGCTCAAAAATGCAACTTTTGCTGATGTGTTTTTACTCCATGAATGGAAAAATATCATTAGAATGTAAATTGCCAGTAAAAAGTTTGCCAAACCTGCCAGAGGACTGCCAATAATATTCAATATCAGCGATGTGATCAGGAAAAGTGTGAAGAGCGCCGGAAAAAAATGCACAGCCTTTAACTCTGACGGGAAGTGCTTAAAGATATTTATCCGAGCTCTTCCAAAGAAGTGAAGCTGCTTGTAAAACTGCCTGAAGTCGGTGCGTCTTTTATGATAAACAATCGCATCGGGTATCAGCCCGATCTTAAATTCAAGGGAATGGATCCGGATACTGAATTCGATATCTTCGCCCAGCCGTGTCAGTATAAAGCCGCCGCTTTTTTCCCATACTTCCCTTGAGATCCCCATATTGAAGCTTCGGGGATGAAAACGGCCGATGTGCTTTTTGTTCCCGCGTATACCGCCTGTAGTAAACGGGGAAGTCATCGAATAACTGATGGCTTTCTGCACGGGCGTAAATGACTCGTGTGCTCCGTCCGGACCGCCATAAGCGTCAAGCTGGTGTTCGAACAGATAGTTTTTAACGATCTCGAGATAATCGCACGGAATCAGGCAATCTGAGTCGAAGACAATGAAGTAATCCCCTTTCGCACGGGCGAAGCCGTAATTCCTGGTAAACCCCTGCCCTTCATTCTCTTTATAGAAGTATTTTATATCCAGTTTGTCTGCATAGCTTTCGACGATTTCTTTCGCATCCTCTTTCGAACCATCCTCGATCACCAATACTTCGAACTGCGGATAGGTTTGCTGGGTAAGCGTATGCAACAGCTCATCAATTTCCTGCGGACGGTTGTAGAGTGGGATGATTATGGAGAAAAACATTTCAATGAGTCAATTTGGCAATGAGGCAATTTGGAAATTTGTTAATTAGTCAATTGATTACTGGCCATTGACAAATTGACAAATCGACAAATTTAAACAGTCTTTTCAATCTGGTAACTATTCCTTTCCGGGGCGTTCCTGGAGACCAGTTCAGCGATAAAGCCTGTTAAGAAAAGCTGAAACCCGACGACTATAGCTACCAGGGCAATATAGAACAAAGGCTGATCGGTTACCTCGCGGGTATAGCGAATGTGATTGGCGATATGGTACAGCTTCTCGCCAATGATCCATAAGGCTATCAGGGTTCCGGTAAAAAAGCTGGTAACCCCTAAGGCTCCGAAGAAGTGCATTGGCCTCTTGGCGAACTTGCCTACAAAGAAGATCGATAAGAGGTCAAGAAAGCCATTGATAAAACGGCTGAAGCCGAATTTTGTGGTGCCATATTTCCTGGCCCGATGTTCTACTACCTGCTCGCCAATCTTTTTAAAGCCGGCCCATTTGGCTATTACCGGTATATACCGGTGCATTTCACCGTATACCTCTATACTTTTGACGACATCACGCCGGTAAGCTTTTAAACCGCAATTGAAATCATGCAGATTCTTTATACCTGACATACTGCGGGTAACCGAATTGAAGAACTTCGTCGGGATTGTTTTTGTTAACGGATCGTATCGCTTTTGCTTCCAGCCTGAAACAAGATCAAAATCTTCTTCCCGGATGCGGCGGTATAGTTCCGGGATCTCATCCGGACTGTCCTGCAGATCGGCGTCCATGGTAATGACCACCTCTCCCTGGACTGCTTCAAAACCCACATTCAATGCGGCCGACTTACCGTAGTTGCGTCTGAATTTAATACCGACGATCTCCGCATGGTCAGCTTTTAGCCTTTCGATCACTTTCCATGAATCATCATCGCTGCCATCATCGACCAGGATTATTTCATAAGTGAAATTATTTTTGTTCATCACCTGCCTGATCCATTCGGTAAGTTCGGGCAATGATTCGGCTTCATTATATAAGGGTACAACTACGGAAATGTCCATTTAAAGGATGAGATATAAGCTGTGAGTTATGGGGATATTCCTTTCCCACAAATAAAAACGTGCAAATTTTATCATTAAAATCGATAAAACCTGCACGTTAAGATAAAGAATGTTCAGACTAGTCTTCAGTAGTTGGTGCGAATGCCGGGCTTTCTTTCTTGAATATAGCAGCAAAAATAAGCGACATGATAAACTGTACAAGGACGGCAATACCAAAATTTCTCGCAAGATCTTTGAAGGTAGGATCAAACTGTGCCTTCATTGCTTCCAGCTGTTTTTCTACAGCTTCGTCAATTTTGTCCTGCTCCATTCCAAGGTTTTCAAAAGTCTTGGTAGTGCCTTCCGTAATGTAGCCTGAGATCTTTTCAAAACCGTCAGGCTCAATGAACTTGTAGAAGATGAAATTAAATACCATACCGACTAAGCCAGCAACGAAGGCCATCAGGAAGATACCCTTTAAAGCAGACTTGAAATTCCAGTACCCGCCGATCTTTTTTCTCAGATCAATTGTAAAATAGATGTAGAACGCCAGCGACAACAGCATTAGTCCGATACCGAACATAGTTGAACCCATCAGGTTTGGTGCGACGTAAAAGGTCAGAATGCCCACCACCGCCATGATGACACCGATGACCAGTCCGTTAGTAACAGCTGCTTTGTTCAGATCCTGTAAATTTGATTCCATTAGATTAAGGGTTTAGGTTTGGTTATTTTGATTGATTGTAGGTTATTAAGAGCGCATAGACCGCCGCATCGAAACCAGGATTTACACTGTACTTGCTAAAACGGCTGAGTTCATCCTTATCAGGAGCAGGATTGCGGAAGAAGGCCATCATCGGGTAGAAAAGTTCCTTTAATTCTGAAAATTCAGGCAGACTTTTCGCGACGCGGGCAACTTCATCGAGGGAACTGTCAACAAGGATCTGGTTGGCGATCACCTCTTCATAGATCCGGTGTTCATCCTGGAATTCATCATCGTCAACCAGCAGGAACTCTCGTAGGAAGTCACCGAGTTCAGGCTCCAGCCCTTCGTCTTCACATTCCTTGATATAAAGCAGCACGTTTAGCAGCTCAGTCCCGCGGTCAAGAGTTTCCTCTTCAATATCTTCCCACTCTTCTGAGTCAAGATAGTCTTCTTCCAGCTTCTGGACATCTTCAGTGAAAAAATTAATAAGGAGCAGATCAAAAAATACTTCTCTCAAAGCCTCCAGCGGGGGATTTTGATCAAATACTTCATCGAGATCAGCAACCTTTTCCAGGAAGGTTTTATCTGTGTCGAATACTTGAGATAACTCACTTGCAAATGCAGTGGTATTGATTCCGTTGATTTGCGAAAACTGATCTAATCCAGTGTTCAGCGATTTTTTAACCCTTGTATTCATAATTTTCGTTAAGATAAAAACTTTTTGCTATTGTTAAAAACCATCGTCACTTTCCCCTTTAGTGTTTGTTGTAAGAATGGGCTGTTAGCTGATCTGGAAAAATTAAATTCATTGCTGTAGATCCACTCCGCGTTGGGGTCGAACAAAACGCAGTTTGCGTCATTTCCTGCACAGATAGGCAGAATCTCCAGTTTTAAAATCTTCCGGGGATTCACTGCTAACTTTTCTACGATCAACTCAGGAGATAAGCCGGCTTTTAAAGCAAGCGGTAAAACTGTCTGCAATCCTATGATCCCATTACTGGCGATCTCGAATTCGACATCCTTAAATTCTTTTTCATGAGGAGTGTGCTGCGAAACGATCGCATCAATTGTCCCGTCCTTCAAACCAACGAGCAAAGCTTCAACATCCGAGCTGCTGCGCAATGGTGGCTTCACTTTATAATTGCTGTCAAAACCTGACAGCATTTCGTCAGTAAAGACCAGGTGATGTGCCGCAACATCGCAGGTTACTCTGACGCCTCTTTGCCGTGCCTGCCTGATCAGATCAACGCTTCCGGCAGTGCTGATGGTTGAAAAATGGATCCGTGAGTCATTGTATTCGGCCAGGTACAGATCCCTGATGACCATCAGTTCTTCAGCCAGCGCAGGGTTTCCCTTCATTCCGAGGAGTGTGCTGTTTACTCCCTCATTCATCTGGCCATTTGCAGCAATATTCTTATCCTCAGCATAGGACATGACCAGTCCGTCAAATCCCTTGCTGTAAAGCAAGGCCCGGCTCATCAAACCGGCATCGTTAACGGGGCGATCACCGTCGGTGAACGCAATTGCTCCTGCAAGCTCCATATCGTAAAGCTCTGCAAGTTCTTTCCCTTCCCGGTCTCTGCTGATACTGCCCAGCGGAAATATATCCACCAGGTTTCCCTTCGATCTGTTGACCAGGTATGCAACCTCGCTTTTTGAATGAACCGGAGGCTGTGTATTCGGCATAAGGGCAAGCCCCGTGAATCCACCGGTCATAGCAGCCAAACTTCCGCTTTCAATATCTTCTTTCGTTTCAAGGCCTGGTTCCCCAAAATTGACATTCATATCAAAAAAACCGGGAGAAAGATACTGACCCGTACCATCCAACACTTTTAAGTCTTCGCTTGTACCGAGCTTTCCTATTTCCGAAATCACCCCGTCAGCAATTAAAACATCAGCAACCTTATTGTGATGCTCGCTTTGTTTATCAAGTATGGTTACGTTTTGGATGAGCAGTTTATTCATTTGATAAGTTCAATTTGTGTATGCAATATTGGTTATAAGGCTTCATATACTTCGGCTCTGGCTGTCTGAACCTTGTAGAACCGAAGCAGTAAAATTTCTGCCGCGAGACAGAACAAGGCCAAAATTATACAAAGTTTCCACAACTGTAGTCCAAGGTTGGCCGATTCAACCGCACTTTTAACTGCGCCATCTGCCGAATTGATGATCCTTATGTTCGCACCTGGCAAGGCCGAATTAAGTTCCTGATCACTAGCATAGCTTAGATCTGATTCATTACCACTTTGATTGAATGCCACATAAGATAAAAGACTGTCACCCTTCAAAAGTTCATAAGTGCCCGAATCCTTGATCTGATCGGCTACATACAGTTGTGTTATATTCCCACTTCGTCTCAGGTCAGGAATTGCTTCGAATTTGTCTTTCCTGAGAGTGAGTGTTTGATTTGCCTTCAGGCTGGTACTCTGAATTTCAACTGCCTGGTCCCGGCCCAGTACAGAATAAAGGCGCTGTGGTTGCGAACTAAGCAGGGCAATCTGGTACATGACCGGTACAAATAATGAATGGCGGACGAAATTACTTGCCTCTTCAGTCAGCGGAACTGCCGACAGGAATATTCGCCCCTTGCCCAGGCGGTATTCGCTTAAAAATTCCTGGCGACCGGGCAGGGACAATAAACTTTGCCTGTTAGTCTGGTTCTGGCTGGTATATCGCAGATAACTCTTTACGGCCGGCAAGTCAATTCTTTGGGGAACGGTTTCGAAAACATCCTTAAATACCGGATGCTGAAGATTAATTGCAGAAACCCTGATTTCTCCCGTTATCACTTCCCGGGGAGTATCCGTATCTAAAGCTCTCAATAATGCGGTTAAGGCTGAAGGATCGGCCTCCAAGGCCGGAAGGATCAGCAAATTACCTCCCCGTTCTGTAAAACTTTTAAGTTGCTGAATGAGGCCGCTGGAAAACTCCGGAATTTCATTTAGAATCACTAGTGAATGGTCCCCGAGGCCCGAATAGTTTATGTTACCTGCGGATGAGTTCTCCAGGATGAAGTAATTATCTGAGCGGTATACAGCCTGAAGGTACGGATTGGCCGCGGCGCCATTGATCGCCAGTATTCGAAGATGTGGCAGTACATTAAAACTGAAATAAAAGCGATCATCAAAAACCACCGGGTAATCCTGGATGCTGATCTCTCCGGCCTTCCACCCTGCATTCAGCCCGCTGAATGAAAGTGTATCGTTCTGTGTTGCCCGGGGCGCAATGCTCACGTTGCCAATGGCCTTTTGCTGACCATTCAGCGATAACCTGAGAGGAATATTTTGCGCCTCGCGGTCAGAATTGTTGCGCAGCCTTGCAACTACCCTGCCCGCTTCTCCGGGTTTCTGTATTGCCGAAATTAACCAGACCGAATCAACAGAAACATTTGGCAGAGGATTAGACTTTAACCTCACAAGGTTAACAGCGACAGTGCTGTCTACACGGATATTTTTGGTTTGAAGAAGGTTCTGCTGAAAATCTGAGATCAGAAAAATAGATTTACCAGCTTCTGGCTCACTTGCAAAAATATCATTTTGCCGGGCTATAACCTGCGATATATCCCTGGTGGCTGAACTGATCCTGATATCTTCAACAGCATTCAGGAAATCCTCATAACTCAGCAACCTTTGATGCTTACCTTCAAAATCATTGGTCAAAAGCTGAAACTTATCGTTCAGGCTGTATTCCGCAGCGATTTCCTTGGCTCTTCGGCGTGCTTCATCCAGAAGTGTCCCCTCACGGTTAACACCTTCCATACTGTAAGAATTGTCAATGTAAATGCTCGCAACGCGCCTTGAAGTCCCGGCGCTTTTATCATTACTGATGTAGGGTCGGGCAAAAGCAAGAACCAGAAATGTGATCGCCAGCACGCGTGCGGCAAGCACCAACAGGTTCTTCAGATTCCTGCGGGAAGCTGTTTGCTGGTCTATCGATTTCAGAAACCTGACATTGCTGAAGTAGACAGTCCTGAATTTTCTGAAATTAAATAAATGAATAATGACGGGAATGGCGATCGCCAGCAGTGCAAATAAAAATCCGGGGAAAAGGAATCTCATTATTCCAAAACTACTGATAAAATAAGCTTGTGCCCAATTTTTCGATTAATTCATTTTGCTAATCACCGCATCGACCACCATTCTTATCCCCCGGGAAACGGATGATACTGTACTTTTAACACATTCTTCCGAATAAACCAGCGAATTTACTTTGAAACCATCAAGCTATCAGTATATTTGCATTCCTCCCGTTATTATGATGGGCCAGTAATTATGATCAAAGTTTACACTCAGCACGTACATTTCCATCATCGCCACGAGCGGCGATAAACTATATATGTACGTTTCCACTGTGAAACTTTTTCTTAATTTATTTACTGGTCTAATCCTTTTCAATATTGAAAACATTAAAAATTGCTATCCAAAAATCGGGTAGATTAAACGAAAAGTCCGTTCAGCTTCTTAAGAACTGCGGCTTGTCCTTCGAAAATTATAAGAGTTCACTGATTTCTACCGTTTCCAATTTCCCTTTAGAAATACTTTTTCTTCGCGACGATGATATCCCGGAGTACGTGCAGGACGGCATTGCAGACATCGGGATCGCAGGCGAAAATGTCATCGCCGAAACAGGGGTAGATGTAAGCTTTTTACAGGAGCTTGGATTCGGAAAATGCACCCTCAAACTGGCTGTTCAAAATCATTCTCAGATCCAAAAGATAAGCGACCTCGAGGGAAAATCTATTGCCACTTCGTACCCTGTTATATTGAAAAAATTCCTTGCCGAAAACAAGGTAAATTCAGAGATCAGAACCATCTCCGGATCGGTAGAAATCTCACCCGGTCTCGGACTGAGTGATGCCATTTTTGACATCGTTTCAACCGGCGGAACTTTGAAGAGTAATGGCCTGAAACCATTCGCCGATGTGATGTCCTCGCAGGCTGTTTTAATTGGCCGGAAGGGGATCGAAAATGATGAGCTGGTTCGTGAACTTATCCAGCGGATCCAGTCAGTTCTGCGGGCGCGCGAAACAAAGTATGTGGTACTGAATATCGAGAAAAAGAACCTGCCGGAAATTGTCAAATTGCTCCCGGGTGTGAAGAGTCCGACCGTGGTACCGCTGGCGCAGGAAGGCTGGGTAGCCATTCATACGGTTATCGAAGAACGGGACTTCTGGGAAAAAATAAATTCACTCAAAGCGGTTGGTGCGCAGGGAATTGTGGTCATGCCAATCGAAAAAATCATCCTTTAGGGCATTAACTTATAATTAATAACGATTTATAAAATGCTGAAGCTCTACAATTTAAGCAACTTATCTGAATCGGAGATTCAGGGACTGTGTGACCGTAATGCTGACGAAGACAAAACCATACAAGTAAGCGTAAATGCTATCATTTCAGAGGTCAGACAGCGTGGTGATGAAGCTCTGAAAGCCTATGCAAAGGAGTTTGACGGAGTAGATCTTGAGCAGCTATATATTGGCCGGGAAGAGATAGCCCTGCTGGCAGAATCAGTTCCGGCCATTCAAAAAGAAGCTATCGATATAGCGTATAAGAACATCCAGACTTTTCACCTCGGCCAGGTTTGCAAGGAAGACGTAATTGAAACAATGCCAGGGGTTTCGTGCTGGCGCGATAGCCGCGCAATTGAGAAAGTTGGCCTGTATATCCCTGGCGGGACAGCAGTACTTCCGAGCACCTTCCTGATGCTGGGAGTGCCTGCACGTATAGCCGGATGCGAGGAAATTATTGTTTGTTCGCCGCCCCAGAAAAGCGGCCTGGTGAATGCCTACATCGCCTATTGCGCCCAACTGCTGCATATTGAGAAGATCTACCTGGTCGGCGGCGCCCAGGCGGTTGCTGCGATGGCCTTCGGAACCGAGAGCATTACTAAAGTTGACAAAATCTTCGGTCCTGGAAATCAATATGTAACAACGGCAAAAAGTATAATACAAAGTATCAGCCGTACTGCCATCGATATGCCTGCAGGTCCCTCCGAGGTACTGGTCATTGCCGATGAGTCTTCCAACCCCGTTTTTGTTGCTGCCGATTTGTCAGCACAGGCCGAACATGGTATTGACAGTCAGGTTGTTCTGGTTTCTACCTCAAGTGATATTATAGATTCTATAAATAAGGAATTAGAACGCCAAATCCCGTCACTTCCCAGAGCTGCGATCGCGAGTCAGGCTTTGAAAAACTCTTACAGCATCCTGGTGAAGGACCTGAATGAAGCCATGGAGTTCAGCAATGCCTACGCCCCTGAGCACCTGATACTGGCCACTCCGCGTTGGGGGGAACTTACTGATAAGATCAAAAATGCAGGCTCAGTATTCCTTGGAAACTACACTCCGGAGAGTGCCGGCGACTACGCTTCAGGGACAAATCATACGCTTCCAACAGGATCTTATGCGAGGTCATATTCCGGGGTTTCGGTCGACTCATTTGTTAAGAAAATCACCTTCCAATATATCTCCGCAAAGGGCATTCAGAACATTGGTCCGACGGTCGAAATTCTGGCTGAACTGGAGGGTCTGGAAGCTCATAAAAACGCGGTCTCCGTCCGGCTTCTGGAGACCTTTTCACGATCATAAAATTTAACCATGTTTGATATCCAAAACATCCTTCGGGAAAACATAAAAAACCTTATCCCCTACTCTTCCGCCCGAGACGAATTCAGCGGAAAAGCTTCTGTTTTTTTAGACGCAAATGAGAACAGTTTTGGCTCCCCGCTCGGAGAAAACTTCAACCGTTATCCGGACCCTCAGCAGTCGAAGATCAAGCAGCGTTTAAGTCTTATCAAAGGGGTTCCGCCCCGAAATATTTTTCTTGGAAACGGAAGTGACGAAGCGATTGATATTTTGTTCCGGGCTTTTTGTCGCCCGGGTATCGACAACGTGATCACGGTCCCTCCTACCTATGGCATGTACCAGGTGTCGGCGAACATTAATGACGTCGAAGTTAGGCAGGTAAATTTAAACCCGGCTTTCCAGTTAAACATGGAGGCGATCGCCGAGGCTATTGATGACAATACCCGGATCATATTTATTTGCTCGCCAAACAACCCTACAGGCAACTCAATTGACCGGGATGATATTCAGACCCTTCTCACAAATTTTAATGGCCTGGTGGTCGTCGATGAAGCTTATATCAATTACTCCCGTCAGAAAACATTTATCCAGGAGCTGACCGAATATTCAAACCTGGTGGTATTGCAAACACTTTCCAAAGCATGGGGATTAGCCGGTTTGCGGGTCGGAATGGCTTTCGCCAGCGAAGAGATCATCGAGGTCTTTAACAAGGTAAAACCGCCGTACAATATTAATGAGGCTTCCCAGCAGCTCGTTTTAAAGGCACTGGAAAATATAGAACAGGTAAATAACTGGATCAGGCAAACAGTAAAGGAGCGTGAAGGGTTGACTGCTGAGCTTGGTTTGCTGGATTATGTACAAAAGATTTACCCCTCCGATGCTAACTTTCTCCTTGTCAAAATGACTAACCCCGTGTTTGTATACCAGGAGCTGGTTAACAAGGAGATCATCGTCAGGGACCGTTCTAAGGTGGAATTATGCGAAGGATGCCTTCGTATAACTGTCGGAACTCCGGAAGAGAATGAAATACTAATGAACGCTCTGCATAGTCTAATATCTAAAATCTAATATCTCATATCTCATATCTCAAATGAAAAAAGTACTATTCATAGACCGCGACGGAACCATTATCGTTGAGCCTGAGGACGAACAGATTGATAGCCTTGAAAAGCTGGAATTCCTACCTTATGCGATCTCTTCCTTAAAGAAACTCCAGGATTTCGGATATGAACTCGTTATGGTAAGCAACCAGGACGGTCGCGGGACTTCCAGCTTTCCTGAAGAAACATTCCTGGTCCCGCAGCAGAAGATGTTGATAACCCTTCAGAACGAAGGAATAGAGTTTAAAGAGATCTTTATAGACCATTCCTTTCCTGCAGATAATAGTCCGAACAGGAAACCAAATACCGGTATGCTAACCCCCTACCTGATCACCAATACAGTGGATCTTCATAACTCCTACACGATCGGCGACAGGTTAACAGATGTAGAGCTGGCAAAAAACCTGGGCTGTAAAGCGATCTTTTATTCCACCGAAACTAACAATGAAGCTACCTATTGCAGTTCGAACTGGGAGGATATAGCGCGTTTCCTCACCTTGCGGAAGGAAAGGTTTTGCCAGCTGACCAGGAATACAAAAGAGACCCGTATCGATCTCGAGCTGAATCTGGACGGAAACGGAAAACATTCAATTGATACCGGGCTGAAGTTTTATGATCATATGCTCGATCAGCTTGCCAAACATTCCGGTGTTGATCTCATCCTGACCGTTAAGGGAGACCTGGAAATTGATGAGCATCATACGATTGAGGACAGTGCTATTGCCTTGGGAAAGGCCTTCAAGCAGGCTCTTGGCGATAAGCGAGGCATCGAACGGTATGGCTTCCTGCTGCCGATGGATGAAGCACTGGTGCAATGCGCCATCGATTTTTCTGACCGGGCGTATTTTATTTATGAGGGTAAGTTTGATCGTGAATATGTGGGCGACTTCCCAACGGAAATGTTTGAACACTGGATGAAATCTTTTTCGGAACACGCGGGCATGAACCTGAACCTGAAGATAATAGATGGAAATAACACCCATCATATGATCGAAGCAAGTTTCAAAGCTCTTGCAAAATGCATCAAACAGGCCATTGCAATAACCGGGACTGAGCTTCCTAGCACAAAAGGCGTTTTATAGTGCTTAGCAGGTAGTATTTAGTAGGTAGACATTGTTCGAAAAATTTCAAACTTAGATCTAAATACTCAGTACTAAATACTAAATACTAACTACTAAATACGAAGAATGACAGGTATCATAAACTACGGAGCGGGCAACATATTCTCGCTTACTGCAGCCTTGAACCGGCTAAATATTCCTTATGGAATGATAAACATCCCGGAAGAGCTTGAAAAGTATGAAAGGTATATAATCCCCGGGGTCGGACATGCAGGGGCTGCTATGCAGAAACTACGTAACAGCGGGCTTGCTGAAAGCATTCCCACCCTAAGGAAACCGGTGTTGGGGATCTGTGTCGGAATGCAACTGCTGACTGACTTTTCGGAAGAAGGGAACTCCCGGCTAACCGGAATTGTGCCTCTTAACACCCTGCATTTTAACAAAGAGCATGGACTTAAAGTACCCCACACCGGTTGGAATCAGGTCGACCTGGATAAACAAAACCTCTTATTCGACGGTTTAGGTGCCCAACAATACTTTTACTTTGTCCACTCATTTTTTATAGAATTTAATCCTAAATTTACGATCGCTTCAGCTGAATACGGAATAAAATTTTCCGCGGTAATACAGAAAGATAACTATTACGGCGTTCAGTTTCATCCGGAAAAATCGGGCGTAGCCGGCGAAAAAATTTTATCTAATTTCTCACTCTTAGCTTAATTACATGTATATAATTCCGGCCATCGACATTCTTGATGGTAAAGTTGTACGCCTCCGCGAAGGCAATTACGAGCAGGCTACTTTCTATGATGTTACTCTTGAGGAAATGATAGAGAAATATCAGTCAAAGGGAACCGAATTTATTCACATCATTGATCTGAACGGCGCCAAAGGAGACTTCAGCAACCAGAAATTTCTTTTTGATTCCCTGAGCAAGACAGATATTAAAGTCCAATACGGCGGCGGCGTTAGAAGCATCGATAAAGTCAAAGAACTTATTGACTACGGAATTCATCGCATCATTGTAGGAACGCAAGCTATAACAAACCCGGAGTTCCTTCCGGAGCTTAGTAAAGAGATCTGCGGCAGGGAAAAATGCTCAGATCAGGTAGTAGTAGCGATTGATGTGCTCGATGAGGTGATAAAATATTCCGGCTGGATGGAAAGTTCGCCAGTTAAATTGACAGAATACATCGACCGCTGTCTAAGCCTTGGTTTTTTCAGATTCCTGTGTACAGACATCAATAAAGATGGGAAACTTGGTGGTACAGCCGTCGATCTGTACCGAAAGCTGCTGGACCATTCGCCTTTCATTAAACTTATCGCGTCAGGGGGTATCAGTTCGATGGATGACATCCGCGAACTGCAGAAAATTAAAGTTGAGTCATGCGTGGTTGGGAAAGCAATCTATGAGAACCGAATCAGTATTGATGAAATAAAAGATTGGAACCTAAAAGCTCTCATTAGCTTTTAAACTCTCCAAACAGTCAATGAAATCCCTGGTTTACCAGATACTACATAATGCTTACTAAAAGGATCATCCCTTGCCTGGATGTAAAAGATGGCCGTACCGTTAAGGGTATAAACTTCGTTGACCTTCGAGACGCCGGTGACCCCGTGGAACTTGCCTGGCAATATTCGGTACAGGGTGCTGATGAACTTGTTTTTTTGGATATTTCAGCCACTGATGAAAAAAGAAAAACCATGGCTGAACTCGTTAAATCGGTCGCCAGGCAAATTAATATACCATTTACCATTGGCGGCGGAATTAACGAGATCGCCGATGCTGATATCCTGCTCAATTCGGGTGCTGATAAGATTTCCATCAATTCGGCCGCGGTCAGAAATCCACAACTGATCGATGACCTTGCTGCCGGCTTCGGAAAGCAGTTCGTCGTTGTTGCTGTTGATACTAAAGCCATAAACGGCAAAAACTATGTTCATCTGAACGGCGGGCGAATTCCAACCGGAATCGAAACGAAATCCTGGGTGCTCGAGGCTCAGGAACGAGGCGCGGGCGAAATATTGTTAACATCTATGGATCATGACGGTACGAAGGGCGGCTTCGATTGCAAGCAACTTCAAAAGATCAACCGCATGCTTTCCATACCCGTGATCGCTTCGGGCGGTGCTGGAAGCAGGGAGGATTTTGCTGAAGTATTTAATGAAACTGACGTTGACGCTGCATTAGCAGCATCCGTGTTTCACTATGGCCAGATACTAATCCCCGATTTAAAGCAATATTTAAAAGAACAGGGAGTTTTGGTGAGGCAGGTGAATGAAGAATGACGAATTAAGAATTAAGATTTACGAACAAAGAATAAGGATCAAAGAGCAAGGAAGTATCTCCAATCTAATATCTAAAATCTAATATCTAACATCTATAATCTATAATGACAATTGATTTTTCGAAAGGCGACGGCCTGGTTCCGGTTGTAATCCAGGATATCCAGTCCCTGGAAGTTCTGATGCTGGGTTACATGAATGAAGAGGCATACAAAAAGACGGTGTCTGAAAATAAGGTTACATTTTTCTCCCGCTCGAGGAAACGTCTCTGGACAAAAGGCGAAGAAAGCGGGAATTTTCTGCATGTTAAAAGTATCAGCGTTGACTGCGACAACGATACTCTATTGATCATGGCTTTGCCTGACGGTCCTACCTGTCATACCGGTTCCCGCAGCTGCTTTTCAACAGATTATAACCAGAACTTCATCTTCCGGCTCGAGCAAATCATCGCCGAACGCTACGACAGTCCGGAGGAAACCTCATACATCAATAAACTCCGGCAGAAAGGTTTGAACAAGATCGCGCAGAAAGTCGGCGAAGAGGGTGTTGAAACCGTTATTGCGGCCCTGAACGAAACAGAGCAGGATTTGGTCAATGAAGCTTCTGATCTGCTCTTTCACCTCCTTGTATTGTTAAAAGAGAAGAATGTTTCTCTCGAAACCATCTCAAAGAATCTTGAACAAAGGCACGCAAGCCGCACATAATCCAGCGCGTAATAATGATTGAAGTTGAACAGTTAGCAAGCCTGCCGGGCCATCAAAACCCCATATATACGGTTGAGGTATCCCAAAAGCCAGGCATAATCTTTACGGCGGGCAATGATACGGGAGTAGTCGAATGGAGTCTTAAAGATAAAGCCTTTATTAAGGTATTAATGCCTGTAAGCACTTCCGTTTACGCCCTTCACGCACCGAGTATAGCACCGGTACTTGCCGCAGGCGAAAGAAGCGGCGACGTCAGCCTGTTTAATTTTGAGCAGCAGAAGGTTACGACGGTGTTAAAGCATCACAAACAGCCAATATTTGATATAAAATCTGTCTCCTCCAAAAAAGAGCTCCTGGTATCGTCTGAAGACGGTACTGTATCTGTATGGAACCTGAACGACGATGCCGGAGAAAAAAACAGCCACTCTCTCCTCTACAGTTTTAAGGTTAGTACAGCTATGGTCAGGGTGATGAGCATCAGCCCTGATGAGAAAACTATTGCTTTCGGATGCAAGGATAACCGCATTCGCATATACAGCCTGGAAGACTACCAGCTGTTACACGATTTTGAAGCACACACGATGCCGGTTACCTCGCTTCAATATTCGCCGGATGGCAAATATCTCATCTCCGGGAGTCGTGATGCACAGCTGAATATCTGGGACTGCAATGGATATACCCTCCATAAAACTATCCCCGCACACCTGTTCGCTATTTACAGCATTGCCTGGCATCCGTACAAAGATGTTTTTGCAACGTCGGCTAGAGACAAAACCATTAAGATATGGGACTCATCATTTAAACTTGTTAAGACGCTCAGCGTTGAAAAGGGATACCCCATGCACCGCCTTTCGGTAAATAAAATAGCCTGGGAGCCCAATAATGGCTACCTAATTTCCGTTAGTGATGATAAGTTGGTTATGGTCTGGAACATAACCGGTCTGTAAACTACTTAATGGAATGAAATTATTAACACTACTTATAACGGGATCCCTGCTGTTCAGCGGCTGCGATAAAAAGGAACCTATCATACAAAATGTGCCTGGGGTGATGCGTATCAGTAATACTGGCGCCTGCAGGGTACTTATCGAGCTAAACTCCGGTAAATCATTATTCCCTACTAATTTGGATAAACTGCAATCATTTTTAACTAATGGCAGGGAAGTAACTGTGAGCTATCGTCATGACGCGGATTTTGTTTCTCCGTGCAGCGGATCTGAACCCGCTCTCATCGAGTCTATAAGATAGCTATACGAAGCGCTTGAGGATCCGCAGTTTATGGGTGTAGCGCTTCAATTCAGCGCTGTAGATCCCCTGGTTATCTATAACATCAATTTTGACCCTTCCTGAGGCATGAATAATACGGTTGTTGCTTAAGAGAATGCCAACATGAATGATCCGGCCTTCCTCATTATCAAAAAAGGCCAGGTCTCCCGGCTGTGTTTCCTGTAGAAAATCCACTGTATTACCCTGAAGAGCCTGCTGCCATGCATCCCTCTTGAGCCGGATATTAAATTGTTTAAATACCATCTGACTAAAACCCGAACAGTCTATACCAAAGGCAGATCTTCCGCCCCACAGGTAGGGCGCATTCAGATAGAATTTAGCGGCGGCTGTGATCTCTGTTAAAAAAAGATCCTGCCTGGGCTTTAAAGGGGGATGAACAACCGAATAGGTTGTGGTGCCGATAATGAACTTTCCGTTTGAATACCCGGGAAGACTGCTTCCGGCTACAATATTCACGATCTCATCGGTAATTGCATTACGAACCGGGTGATGAATCTTCAGACCAAGAATCGTACTGCAGGTGTTCAGCGACTCAAACGTTTCCCGATCAACTGTTATGTACTGCTTTGGATCTATCCAGCCTTCATATTCATCATAAGCCGTTCTGATACGAACCCATCTGTCCTGCGTTTCCAGAACCTCGAAATGATCACCGAAAACCAGTTGAGAAACCATTTCGCTCCGGTCGGAAGCGCCGGCACGCAGAGGAACCAGCGACAGATTGCATACTCCAAATACTTGATTCATACCGGCAAATAAAGTAAATTTAGTTCAATCCACGATATACATTCTAAATTAGCCAGGCTGGCGAACTATTTACACCTTAAACCTGTTAACCCGCTATGACAAACCCTGATAACCTTCAAAAGATCCTGATTGCGGTCGAAGACAACATTTATTCAGATCATGCTTTAACCTATGGCTTAGCGCTTGCACGAAGATTGCAGGCTGAAGTGATACTCGTGCATGTTAATGAAATCCCTGCCGCAACACCTTACATTGCCGATCCTATGCTTAACGAAACCTCTTTCATCATGCCTGAAATGATGAACATTCAGGAAGACGCGAGCAATGCGTTATTCGAGCGGATAAAAAAACAGGCGGGCGATGATATCAATATTTATACTTATACAAAAATAGGGTCGCCGAAAATAGAGATCCTCTCTACCGCAGAGGAATGCAATGCTGACCTGATCATACTCGGCACACATGGCCGCACCGGCTTTGATCATTTTATTTCGGGTAGTGTGGCTGAAAGCGTTGCCAGGAAGTCCAGGTGCCCGGTTCTCATTATCCCGAACCCGGAACATCACGATAAAAACGACTAGCAAGCATTTAAAGACAGTCTAAAACGGCGTTTTTTTCTAATTTCTAACCTTCCCAGCCTAATATTCCCATCATCTACCTTTGCTGCATTCATGCAGCACTCAAGTTAAGGTCATGTCCATGAATTAATGGACTTGACAGTAACATGACCCGAACAATTCTCCTGGCAAGCCATTCTCATATTCAGTGCAGAATTGAGTCCCTCTGCTATGCGCGCTTGAACGCAGTGTGGTCCGGGCAGACTGAAAGTCGATAAAAGAAAAAACCGCCCGGAAATTTCCGTGCGGTTCTTTTTTAAAACTGAAAGAGGTGAAACCTATTCCATATGCAGGAAGGCTTTCTTAGCCAGCAGCTGTTCTTCTGTTTCGCGGATATCCTCGTCATCAACGCAGCAATCTACAGGACAGACGGCAGCACACTGCGGTTCATCATGGAAACCCACACATTCAGTGCACTTATCAGATACTATAAAGTAAACTTCGTCTGAAACAGCCGGACGTGCTTCTTCAGTGTCCACTGTGTTTCCGTCAGGGAACTGGATCAGTCCGCGAAGGCTGGTCCCGTCAGAATAACGCCATGCGGCGCCGGCATCATATATAGCATTGTTTGGGCATTCAGGTTCACATGCCCCACAGTTAATACACTCATCGGTGATTTTAATTGCCATCTCTGTATAAAAGTCTAATTCAAAAGTTAATTTTGCAAGGGTCGACCAGGCATAAAGCCTAAAAAACGCCACAAATATAACATAATTTGAAGGATTTAAGTTTGGGGATAAAAGTTTTGACAACTAAAAACAAGATCGATTCGCTGGCCCGTCTGGGTGATTTCCTGCTACATCCGAACGATGCGCTTGAGCAGTTGATAATTTCCGCTCCGCAGCAAAATGCGTGGTTTACGCCTGAAAATACCCGCCATGCGATCACCGCGACGGGAAAAATGCTTAACCATACAGACCTTGAACAATGGCTGGGAGCATACCCCAACGCTGAGTCAATCGAGCCGGCAAAATTGATTGGGCTTGTTCTGGCGGGAAATATCCCAATGGTTGGACTTCATGACATCCTGTGTGTCCTGGCATCCGGAAACAAAGCATTGATTAAACTCTCCTCACAGGATAAAAAATTGATCCCCTTCATACTAAACAAACTGGTTGAAATAGAACCTGCGTTCGGAGGGAGCTTTGAATTCATTGAACGTCTCGCCGGATTTGATGCGGTCATTGCGACGGGTAGCGGCAACACTTCCCGATATTTCGAGTACTATTTCAAGAACGTACCTCATATTATCCGACGAAACCGCAATAGTGTGGCTGTTCTTGACGGTAATGAATCAGATGCTGCTCTAAAAGCCCTGGGCCATGACATTTTTGACTATTTCGGACTCGGCTGCCGGAATGTTTCGAAGCTGTTTGTACCCCAGGATTATAATTTTACCCGGTTTTTCGAAGCGATTGAAGAGTTTCATCCGATCTCTGATCATCATAAGTATAATAACAATTACGACTATAATAAATCGATCTTCCTCGTGAATCAGGATAAACACCTTGACAACGGCTTCCTTCTGTTAAAGAACGATCACAAGCTGGCATCGCCACTGGCCGTTCTATATTATGAAGAATACGTGAGCCAGGTGCAGCTACCGCAGTTACTCGAGCCTTTAGAAGACCAATTACAATGCGTCGCTACCAACGTCGGCCTTCCTTTAGAGGCGCCAGTGGTGAAGCTCGGTCAAACCCAGCAGCCGCAGCTTTGGGATTACGCCGACAAAGTTGATACGATGGCCTTCCTGAGCAGCCTTTGAGTTTCAGGTTATTGATTCCCCAACAGTGAAATCAGATTTGATACTATTAACTCATTCTTTTCCAGAAAACTTTAACTTTGGCGCTCATGTACATCATAAAAGTTAAAGGCGTGGCGAAAATACCTGACTATGTTCAGCTACGTGATGACCAGTTTACGCTGCTTGCTTATTTCAGGGTTGACCGGCCGGAAAAAGCTTTGCAAAAAGCCGGACTTGGCAGCCACGAAGAGTACATAATGGAGATGGTGAAGGAGCTGCCTTTCGGGAAGATACTCAAATTAGAACTATAACTATGATTGGTGATTCTATTATAAAATTGCGTGGTGTTGATGTGTATCAGCAAAAACATCTGGTACTAAACAACGTTGACCTTCAGATTGATAAAGGAGAATTCGTATTCCTGATCGGCCAAACCGGTTCCGGGAAAAGCAGTTTACTCAAGATTATTTACGGTGATCTGCACATAGCCAGCGGAGACGGGCTGGTTGCAGGATTTGACCTGAAAAAACTTGCAGAAAAAGATATTCCTTATTTACGCAGGAAGCTCGGGATTGTTTTCCAGGATTTCCAGTTACTGACAGACCGTACTATTGAAGAGAACCTGATCTTTGTCATGAAAGCCACAGGCTGGACCGATAAAAAGCTGATTACGGAACGCATCTATGACGTACTGGACAAGGTGGGCCTGCGTTCGAAACTGAAGAAGATGCCGCACGAACTTTCCGGGGGCGAGCAGCAACGAATTGTCATTGCAAGAGCCCTGTTGAACGACCCTGAGATCATCCTGGCAGATGAACCAACAGGTAATCTGGATCCGGATACTTCTGAAGAGATTGTAATCCTGCTGAAGCAAATAAGCCAGGGAGGAACTGCTGTGTTGATGGCCTCTCATGACTATCATATTATTCGCACTTTCCCTTCAAGGATCATTAAATGCGAAGGCGGTAAAGTTCATGAAGATGCTACTATCATTTAAATCACTTTTGAACGCTATGCGGCAGAGATCTCTCTGCCAGTGATCCCGCAATTATATACCTATCGTGGCAATTTTTGCTGGCTAAGGCTGACAGCTTGACCGTTAATCGGCCTTGGCAAAAGAATTGACATTCGAGTCTTTATATTGCCACATAGGGCTTTTAATTACATACAACCCGGATGCCTCTAAGTATAGGTATCCAGTTTTCATTTAAATAACACCGCAATGAATTTTTCAGATATGTTGAAGAAAAAGAAAATTCAAGAAGAACCTCTAAGTCCTGAAGTGCAGGAACAACAAGAAATCTCTGAGGAGATTAAGAATGTCAATAATGCAAGCCAAAAACATAAGGATGATCTTGAGGATCAGGTATTAGAAGAGCCTGAAACCAGTGAAGACGATAAACTTAAAGCTGAAATAGCTGAATGGAATAACAAGTATCTCAGGTTGTATGCGGAATTTGATAATTACAAGCGACGTACTATAAAAGAGCGCATTGAAATGCAACAAACGGCCGGCAAAGACGTAATAGTTGATCTGTTGCCTGTGCTGGATGATTTTGAACGGGCGATGAAAGTTATGGAAACTGCAACTGACGTCAATGCTGTAAAAGAAGGCGTGAGCCTTATTTACAGTAAGATGAAAAATATTCTCGCTCAGAAAGGTCTTAAGGAAATGGAAGCGAAGGGCTTACCTTTTGATGCTGACCTTCATGAAGGCATTACGAGCATTCCCGCACCTGATGAGAACCTGAAGGGTAAGATCCTTGATGAACTGGAGAGAGGTTATTATCTGAATGATAAAGTTATCCGGTTTGCAAAAGTAATTATAGGCGCGTAGAACAATGTGCTGCTTCGCAGTGATGCGGAATTAAAATGTGTAAAGATGGATAAAGAAAAATGCTGTCCATATTGCATATTATTGAAGTAGAAAAATGGCTAAAAGAGATTATTACGACATACTGGGTGTACAGCGCAATGCTAATGCTGACGAAATAAAGAAGGCTTACCGGAAAATGGCAATCAAGTATCATCCCGATAAAAACCCGGGTGATAAACAAGCGGAAGAAAGCTTCAAAGAAGCTGCTGAAGCTTATGAAGTGCTGAGTAACAGCGATAAGAAAAAGCGATATGATCAGTATGGTCATGCGGCTAATGCAGGAAGCGCAGCCGGTGGATACGGTGGCGGCAGCATGAACATGGATGATATCTTCAGCCAATTTGGCGATATCTTCGGGGGCGGTGGCGGAAGTCCGTTTGATAGCTTCTTTGGCGGCGGTGGCGGTCAGAGCCGTGGCGGCCGGAGGGTTAGCCGGGGTAGCAACCTGCGCATCAAAGTAAAATTAACACTCGAAGAAATAGCAAAAGGCACCGAAAAGAAGATCAAAGTAAATAAACAGGTTGTCTGTAGTACCTGCGACGGTACCGGTGCGAAGGATAAATCCTCTTTTCATACCTGCCAGACCTGTGGAGGTGCAGGTTCAGTGCGCCGCGTGACCAATACAATACTCGGACAAATGCAAACTACGAGTACATGTCCTACCTGCAACGGTGAAGGCACGCAGATCACATCTAAGTGTAATACTTGTCACGGCGAAGGATTGACCCGTGGCGAAGAAACAATCACTATCAACATTCCTGCCGGTGTAAGTGAGGGGATGCAGTTATCGATGAGCGGGAAAGGAAATGCGGCACCGCGCGGTGGTGTAGCTGGTGACCTCATTATTCTTATAGAGGAAATACCTCACGAATCCTTAAAGCGTGAAGGCAACAATATTATTTATGACCTTCATATAAGCTTTATTGACGCGGCGCTGGGAGCTGGTGTGGAAGTGCCCACAATTGACGGTAAAGCGAAAATAAAGATAGAACCAGGTACACAGGGTGGTAAGATCTTGCGCCTGAAATCAAAAGGTGTACCTGAAGTGAACTCTTACCATCGAGGTGATCAGCTTGTTTATGTCAACATCTGGACTCCGAAAGCTTTAAATAAGGACGAGCGCGATCTGCTTGAAAAGCTTCAGAATTCTGCAAACTTCAAGCCCCAGCCCGGAAAAAATGAAAAAAGCTTCTTCGACCGGATGAAGGAATATTTTGAGTAGGAGAATTAATTATTATATAAAAGCCCGTTCATTCATTGGACGGGCTTTTATATTTACGGCTATTGTATGATCAGAGATCAAATTCTACAATCAGTGGCTTATGATCGCTGTATTTTGACCAATCCGTGTAGGTTCCTACTTCCACGTTAAGCAGTTTCTCAATAAAGCAAGCCGATGCAAAACAGTAGTCTACGTGATATGGCTTATCCTGATGGCGGTACATAAATAAAGTAGCGTGCTCCTCTTTTCCATGCTCCTTCCCAAAAAAGTGATGATAGGTACTAACTATATCTTTTAATCCCAGCCTGCTTACCACTGCCGAGTGATTCCCTTCTCTCCTGGGCTTATCCCAAATGGTGTTGCTGTTAAAGTCTCCGATAAGAATTGATCTGCCACCCGAAAGCAGGTCATCATAGTAATCAATTGCTTTCCAAACCTGTGTAACATAGTGGCCATCCTTGTCAAGAGGGTTATTTGCCCAGACTGCAAATAAAGTAAAATCGTAAGATCCGCCGCTAACCGTGAAAGGCAGGATATTCCTGAAATCCGGATTATGCACATCAAGTAGTTTAAGTTTATACCTGCCGTATGAGAATACTCCGAGTCCCTTATTAGCATTCAAACCGTGCCAGTAAATATCCGTGGGTAAGGGAGTTCCCGGGAGAAACCTGATTTTATCCGGATGCTCACATTCAGGAACTATTAGAATGTCCGGCTGGTATGCTAAAATGATCTCTGCCTTTTTCCGGAAGGCCATATTACAGTTCCAGGTAATTATTCTCATCGGGTGTTCGTTGTTATATTTACCGGGGCTTTCGCCATGTCTGTGTAACTTACCATATCTTTAATTCTCTAACAACAACCAATAATTAATATACTGTCCCCTTATGCTGAGTATCAGAAATATTGTAAAACAATACGCCACACATCGGGCTCTGGATGATGTAAGCATGGAAATTGAACACGGAAAGATTTTTGGCCTGCTTGGTCCTAACGGCGCAGGGAAAACCTCCCTGATCCGGATCATTAATCAGATCACAGCTCCTGACAATGGTCAGATCTTCATTAACGGCGAGAAGCTTAACCCTTCTCATATAACACAAATTGGCTACCTGCCGGAGGAAAGGGGACTTTACAAGAAGATGGAAATTGGAGAGCAAATGCTATACCTGGCAAGGTTGAAAGGCATGCATAAAGAGGAGGCGACCAGGAAGATCAAGTACTGGTTTGAGAAGATGGAGATGCAGACCTGGTGGCATAAGAAAGTGGAGGATCTCAGTAAAGGAATGCAGCAAAAGGTGCAGTTCGTTGCGACGGTTGTACATGAGCCGAAGCTTATTATCCTGGATGAGCCTTTCTCCGGATTTGATCCCGTGAATGCAGAATTAATAACAAAAGAGATCCTGGAACTAAATAAAAAGGGAGCAACGATTATTTTCTCTACACACCGCATGGAGTCGGTCGAGCAGCTGTGTGATAATATTGCCCTGATCCATAAATCTCACAAGATACTGGACGGTTCAGTTAAGCAGATCAAAAACTCATACAGGAACAACACCTATCAAATTGAATATACAGCTAACGGAACTGATTTCAAGATAAACGATGAGCTGTTCGAGCTGCTGAACCAGCAAAAACTTGGAGAGGGGCAACAGATAACTCTAAAACTAAAAGAGGGAAAGAGTTCGAATGATGTATTAGCCTATCTTATTCCCCAGGTACACATAACCCAAATGACTGAGGTAATACCCAGCATCAACGAAATATTCATCCAGAAAGTGACAGCGTTAAACTAACCGACATGAATAAAACCTTACTTATCATAGAGCGTGAATATTTCAGCCGTGTAAAGAAAAAATCTTTTTTGCTGATGACCTTCCTGGTACCATTACTTTTTATCGGGATGTATGCGCTGGTCATTTTCATTTTTATTAAAGGAGACAATAACCTGAAGCAGATCAGGGTTCTGGACCAATCCGGAGTGTTTGAAAACAAGTTAGCCGATAAGAAAAATCTCGACTTTCAGTATATCAAAGGAAATTACGTTCAGGCCAAAAAAGATCTCCTGGAATCAAAAGCAGACTTCCTCCTGTACATCCCTTCTAATTATGAA
This sequence comes from Flavihumibacter soli, assembly GCF_010692725.1. Lineage (GTDB taxonomy): Bacteria > Bacteroidota > Bacteroidia > Sphingobacteriales > Sphingobacteriaceae > Daejeonella > Daejeonella soli. The sequence goes on from NZ_JAAFZB010000094.1 coordinate 113,493, forward strand.
TCTGCTAAGAACATTGAGATCGTGTCTGAGAAGAAACCCGGCCTTAACGTCTTAGGAGATATTGAAGACCAGATGGAGAGTATTTTACAGGACAGGCGTTTGATACAGGCGGGTATTGATACTGCAGTGATCAACCAGGCTAAGCCAAAGCTGAGTATCAATGCCCGGCAGATCACAGAAGAAGGTGAAAAAGATGCAAGCGTTGGTGCTTCTTTCGTAGTTGGCTTTGTAGCTGCGTTCCTTATTTACATTTCGCTATTTATTTATGGGACACAGGTTATGCGTGGGGTAATTGAAGAAAAGACCACAAGGATAATTGAGGTGATTGTATCCTCGGTAAAACCGTTTCAGTTAATGCTCGGTAAAATACTCGGTATTGGCATGGTTGGCCTGACGCAGTTTCTCCTATGGATAGCGCTTTCAGCCGGTTTGGCTACGCTGGCGGGTACATTACTGATCAATACAGACGAGACCAAGGCAAAGGTAGAGCAACTGGGTAAGGAAAGAGCCGGCATGGCTACGGCAGCAGGAGACACTGATGCTGATATGCTTATGAATTTTACGAAAGCCGCTTCTACGGTAGATATTCCCTACATTATAGGAACGTTTTTATTCTATTTCCTGGGAGGTTACCTGATTTACAGTGCACTCTTTGCAGCCGTCGGCTCGGCGGTCGACAATGAAACAGAGACGCAGCAGTTTATGCTGCCTATCACACTGCCACTGATCTTCACTTTTATCATCGGGATGAATGTGATCGTTAATAACCCCGACAGCTCCTTATCTTTCTGGCTTTCCATGATCCCGTTCACCTCCCCGATCGCTATGATCATCCGTATTCCGTTTGGCGTTCCAGTATGGGAACTGGCCTTATCGATGTCCTTACTGATCGGCGGATTTATCTTCACCACCTGGGTAGCCGCGCGTATCTACCGGGTTGGTATCCTGATGTATGGCAAGAAAACAAGTTATAAGGAACTGGCTAAATGGTTTCTATATAAAGAGTAAGATAACTGACCTAAGCTAAAAGGAAACCTCAATGAGGTTTCCTTTTTTATTTACATTACAGCATGAAACGATTAGCCGTTGTAGACCTCGGAACTAACACCTTTCACCTGTTGATAACTAATACGGACGAGCAGGCGATAGTACCGGGTAACGTCTGTAAGGAGACAATTGCTGTGAAACTAGGTCAGGGTGGCATTAATCAGGGCATTATACAAGCTGATGCATATCAACGCGGGATAAAGGCCCTTACAAAGTTTTCAGAGCTTATAAATTTTCACCAGGCCACGGAAGTAAAAGCAATGGCAACAGCAGCCATCCGCAGCGCTTCCAACGGGGAGCAGTTCATTTCAGAAGCCAGGGATAAAACGGGAATTGAAATAGATGTCATCGATGGTGAGAAGGAAGCGGAACTGATATATAAAGGAGTGCGGGAAGCTGCCCGGATCGGTGATGAGCCTTCGCTGATCATGGATATCGGCGGCGGCAGCGTAGAATTCATTATCTGTAATGCATCAGGCATTCTGTGGAAGAGAAGCTACCCTGTCGGTGCGGCAAGGATGATGGACCGGTTTCATCATTCAGATCCTATATCAGTTCAGAACCTCCGGGAATTCACAAGTCACCTAGATAAAACTTTGCCGGAGCTGAGAGATAAAAGCATGCTATACAGCCCGAGAATTCTGATCGGTTCTGCAGGAGCCTTTGAAACCTTCGAAGAACTTGAAAGCCGGCGATTTCATCCTGGGAAACCTATCGCAAGCGGTCCGGCAAGAGAGATCAATCTTCAGCATTTTGAGGAGATTGCTACTATTCTGCGCAATTCAACTCACAGTCAGCGAGCTGACATGCCGGGACTTATTAGCCTGCGCGTTGATATGATAGTTGTTGCAACGATTCTCACGGAATATATAATCCGGAATCTCAAAATAGAATCGATGCTGTTATCGGATTACTCACTAAAGGAGGGGATCTTGTTCGACCTGCTCTCCTCTCCTGCCTGATCAAACACCGGGGAATGTTTAACGAGATACAGATTGTGAAGCATCATGAGTAAAAAACATATGCTATAAAGGAACTCACCAACTTCTTCTTCATTTCCCGTGGGTACGTCAATCATAAACAGGGTTGCTATCAGAAAGCCGCTGCCGAGAAAGGTTGGGGGTACGATTAACTGATTTCGGAATAACCAGTTTCCGTTGAGTTTGCCTTTCCTGATCAGCCAGGGTAATAATACGCCATACAGGAACAGCGCATACATGGCAATATGCTTTGTTTTAACCATGGCTAATCCCTGCAGTGTATTATGCAGGTTGATTTCATTTTGATCACTGTACTTCGCAAAAACACCTTCCGTTTTCATATTGAAAAGCCGCTGTCCCCAGCTGATCTCCTCAAGCCCGGCGAGTAAATTGAACGCAAAGAACAGCCAGAAAAACCAGTGCCAATATCCGTAGCGCTTTTTGATGCTGTATCCAATTGCCAGGGATACAAACCCGGTAGCAATCAGCAGAACGAACGTTAGCCACTCAGCCACACCATCTTCCCTGACCAAAGCCTGGTATAAGGAGCGGTTAGTTATTAATAACAGAATAAATATGCCTGCTAAGACCAGGAACACTGAACGACTGATCTTTACCAGTAGCTTATTGTTATTTGCACCTTTCGTACTTTTCATTTAATTTTTAACAGTTTATTGGAATCTGCCACCAGGGTTATATTAAACAAGCTTAGACAATTCTTCGTACAGGCGGTGAGTCGGGAGTCCTACAACATTCGTATAAGATCCGTTAATCCTTTCGATAGCTATCAGTCCGATCCATTCCTGGATTCCGTAAGCTCCTGCTTTATCCATCGGCTGGCCGGCAGAAATATAGTGTCGTATTTGTTCCGGTGTAAGGGCCTTGAAGTACACTTCGGACGTTTCGTAGAAACTATGCACCTGGTTATCTTTTAGTAAGCTGACAGCAGTGATCACTTCGTGCATCTTTCCTGATAATGTGGTCAGAATTTCGAAAGCATGGTCTTCATTTTCCGGCTTTCCCAGAATCTGGCCATTGATCACTACGATGGTATCGGCTGTGATCACTATCTCGTTGCTTATAGTCTCATCAAAGGCGTGTACCTTCTTCTCGGCAATGTAAATGGCGATTTCTGTGGGAGTTAAGCCTTCCGGATAACTCTCATCAACTTCCTTTAATACCACACGAAAATCGATTCCGAGAAGCTTCATCAATTCCTGGCGCCTGGGAGACTTAGAAGCCAATATTACGGGAGGAAATGTCCGGATCATAGTAAAGAATTGAGAAGGACTAATTTTGAAAACTTCCGTCCTTCGCTGAAGGACTCGGGTCATTCCACTGGTTCTGGATCTTCAGCACCTTTTCAATAACATCTCTTACACAGCCTTTCCCCCCCGCTTTTGGTGAGACATAAACGGAAACAGCTTTAATCTCTTCGACAGCATCCGCAGGGCAAACAGGCAAGCCGGCTAATTGCATCACCTGCAGGTCAGGGACATCATCGCCCATATACAAAACATTCTCTGCGCTCAGTTGGTGATCGGTCATAAACTGGCTATAGATTCCGATCTTAGAATCGACTTCCATGAAAATATCAGAGATGCCCAGGCCCTGCAGCCTCAGCCTCACCCCGGCAGATCTTCCGCCGGTGATCACCGCGATCTTATAGCCTCGCTTAACCGCGAGCTGCAATGCATAACCATCCTTGATATTGAACTGACGTAGCTGCTCGCCAGTCTCTGTAACGTGAACTATGCCGTCAGTAAGAACGCCATCAACATCGAATATAAACGCTTTTATTTGCCTGATCTTTTCGAGGAACACGGACTAGAATTGAGCTTTGAAAATGTGAAGATTACAAGATAAGATTTAGGTCGAATATTGCAAACAGATCAATTATTCGTCTTATCAACATTATTGATTATCACGCCATTCATAGACCCATGCAGACTGGATCTGTTCCAAATGTCCTTCATTACATTCTTCACGCGTACCCTTAAAGTTAGGCAGGCTCAGAACCCAGTCCATCAGCTCGGTAAACCGGATCCGGTATATCTGAGATTCTCCAAAAGCGTCTCCGAATTTTTCGTAAAGACCCATAGCGATATCTTCGTGATCATTCCAGTGAATGGGCAATTCAAATGTATGTTGACTCATAATTTTTTATTCAAGATATGATTAATGTCCTAAGAACTGGTTTTGATCTGGTAAGGTGACCACGATATCGCCGTCTAGAACGACACACTGACATCCAAGACGGGAACTGATCCGCGGATCAACAGCACGGTCGATAAAATCCTCTTCCTTATCTGATATTTCCTGGAGGTTGTCCATTCCATCGTTCACGTAAACATGGCAGGTGCTGCATCCGCATACGCCCCCACAGTTGTGCTGCAGGTCAATCCCATTATCCAGACAAACGTCGAGCACGGACTCCCCTTGCATTATTGGTAATTCAATACTTTCTTTCCCGGATTCCTCGAAATTGATTTTGATCTTATACATGCTCATTGTGCGGCAAAACTAACAATTTTAACCTGCCTGTCAGGATTACTTTTGATAATTGATGATGCTTTGACTCAATTTCTCATAAAGCTCACCAAGGGCAGGGTCATCAGCCAGTAATTGAAGGTGCTTGTCCATCGTACTTTTGTCGTTCCGAACGGCCGGGCCTGTCTGAACGGTAGCAGGATCAGCACCTTGAACCTTCAAAGCTGTTTCAGCGATCAGTGGACGCAGCAGATCGAAATCAAGGCCCTGGTCAGCTAACAGTTTATCTGCCAGGACATACATATGATTAGTAAAATTACAGGCGAAGACCGCGGCAGCATGAACGGTTCTTCGTTGAACTGAATTCATATCCAGAACCTTTTCAGACACTCTTGATGCAAGCGAATGCAGGGTGTTGGTAACCTCCGTCGAATTGCCTTCAACCGCGATAGGTACTTTCCTCAGATCAACGGCTTTCGATTTAGAGAATGTCTGGATAGGGTAAAATACACCGGTTCTTTCAGAAATGCCATCAAGAATATCCAGCCCTGTTGATCCGGAAGTGTGTATTAGAAGCCCACCCGAGATTTTAAGCTGTTCGGCAACCGTCCTGATCGCATCATCATTAACTGCTAATATATAAAGGGCCGCAGAAGAAGATATTTCGGAAAGTTCCTTAACAGCCCTGGCGCCCACAGCATCGCCCAGTTCAGTTGCCTTGTCGTACTGGCGACTCCAAACTTGCGTGATATTCTGTCCGGCCATTTTCAGTGCCTTACCCAAATGAGTGGCAATATTACCACTCCCCAGAAGAATAATTTCCATTAGATAAATATGTAAGATGAAGCTCTTTTTTTAACGAGCTTTTTAATAACGCCGGCATAGGCACCGGCTTATATATCAACTTGTTTTTATTTCCTTATTTCTGCGGAATATGGAAAGTAAAAATCCTATCACCATAATGATCGTTCCTCCCCAGAACAGATTGATAAAAGGGAATTCAATAGCCTTTAAAACAATCCAGTCCTTCTCTGCTTTAGGCTTCTGGTAAACCATCAGTTCAAGCTTATCTTTATCGGGATAAATATTTGTGAAACGAACTTTCAGGCCTGCTTCTTCCACATTCTTTCCGAAATCGTATGGAGTACCACTTTTCAGAAGATATATTGGCTCTGCCGTAAATTTCTTGTCACCTTCGTTAACTTCCAGAGTCATTCCTAAAGCAATATCACCACTGGCAACCGGAATATTTTGGATCTGTGCACTGCGGTTCAGTGATTTTACAACAATAAAGCCCTGGCGGTAACGAATCGTGTCGCCAACGTTCACTTCATGTGTTAACGGCTTTTCGTAATTCTCCTCATCCGAATGACCTTCATGAGGCGTGTGGGTCTCTTCTTTCAAAGGAACACTGCTCACATGTGTATAGATGTCATTGAATAAATAGTGACGGGTATCTGGCGAAGCGATGATCTGTTTCATCTTTGCATTCTGCTGGGCATTCGGGAAAAGATCAAAGTTCTCTTTCACCTTACCTGTCTTTTCATCGATCACCTTATAATTAACCCTGTAATAGGTATTGGGTCCTTCAGTTGAATCTCCCTTATAAGTAACCATATAGCGGTTCATCTTAACCGGCTCGTCCTTATATAAAATAATATTTTCCTTCGGGTCATTACTTTTTGCAAACTCATCGCCAAAGCCTATTCCGGTGGTATTAACAGATACTGTCTTTTGAGTGGCGGCAGCGACCAGCGCTCCGACGAGCAGCAAAGCAAAGCCAATATGAGCTACGGCCGATCCTGCCAGCTTCCATTTGCCTTTAAGAGCGTCACCAAGTATCCGGCCGTTAGCCAGGATAGAGAACACGGCTGCATAAGTTAAGACCATATACATCGCGTTGGTATAAACTCCTGTGATATAAACGACTGCAGCAGTAATGAAGATGGCAGCAACCAGTGAAACCGAAAGACTGATAAAGAACTTGCGTGAATCCGTCTTTTTATATTTCAAAAACTGCGAAAACGCTGAAATGATAGCAATTATCACAAAAAACGGCACCTGCCATTTATTATAATGCTCAATAACATTCGGCGGCGGTGCTATCTTTGTACCAAAGATAGCATTGAACACAGGAACAGAGGTAGTTGCGAGAATCTGTACACAGGCGATGGTTAATACCAATGAACCAATAAACAGCCAGAACTCACGAGAATACGTTTCCTCATCCTTCTTTGTGATCGGCATTTCTTTCCAACGGCTTACCATCATAAAAACACCAAGTGCCACAAAGGTCAGGGTGTAAAGAATCAGGTGCCAGAACATACCGAGGTCCGTAAATGCGTGAACTGATGTTTCGCCGAGAATACCGCTCCGTGTTAGAAAAGATGCGTAGAGTACGAGTATAAAGCTGATAAATACCAGGAAAGTTGCTGTAAAATAAGAGTGCCCTGAATTTTTGTAGGCAATCAGAACGTGTACACCGGCAATCAATGTCAGCCATGGGATCACGGAAGCGTTCTCCACAGGATCCCATGCCCAGAAACCTCCAAAATTAAGAGCTTCATACGCCCAGAACGATCCCATAATGATTCCGGTTCCAAGTACCATAACAGCATATAACGCCCACGGTAAAGCTGGCTTAATCCACTCGGTATATCTTCTTTCCCATAAACCTCCAATTGCGTAGGCAAATGGAATGATCATGGAAGCAAAGCCCATAAACAAGGTAGGCGGATGTATAACCATCCAATAGTTTTGAAGCAATGGATTCAGGCCGTTACCGTCTGCGACCAGGCTCAGGTAGTCCGGCCGGGCAAATATCGGGGCCTCTATGGCATTTCTTAACAGTATAAATGGCGAGCTGCCTACGCGAGTCCCAAATACCTCGACGCCGAGAAGCATAGAAGCTAAGAACGTTTGGGATAACATTAATGTCGTCATCACCGAGTTTTCCCAGGACTTTCCTCTTTTTAAAATAACAAATCCCAACACACCCTGCCAAAAGGTCCATAGCCAGAAACTTCCTTCCTGGCCCTCCCAGAAACTGGATATGATGTAATAGACAGGAAGCGTTTTCGAAGAATGCGCCCAGGCATAATGATATTCGAAAAGATGGTTATAGATAATATAGAAAAGGCAGGAGCCAATACCTACAATAGCCACCAGGTTTAACATATAGGCTATCCGGCCAATTCGCTTCCATGAGGCTGAAAGAGTTGCAAATTCTCCGGAAAGCGGACTTTTAAGATTATTTACAGTCGCGAAGTAATAACTTAGAGTAGCAAGAAGAGCAGAACTGAATGATAGTATTATAAAAAATTGACCTAACCTGCCCGGAAGAAGGTGTTCGCCTACAAATTGTATATCCATGAAAAAAATTAGCTTGTTTGAACTGGCGCTGCACTGACCTCTTTAACCTCTATCTGATCTTTAGTGTATTTAGAAGGGCATTTCATTAATATTTTGGAAGCATGAAACTCGTTACCGACCATCTTACCGGTAAGCACGATTTGTTCAGATCGTTCGAAATCCTGCGGTTTTGAGCCATTAAATACCACTTTGCATTCCAATCCCTTATTGTCCTTCATGTAAAAAGCAAAGTAATTTGCATCCTGCTGAGGATTATAAACAAGTTCTTTTTTCTTGTTTAGTTGCCCAACCACATGTAATTCGGTATCTGTAGTTTTAGCATCAGTGAAAGTACCGTAGGTGCTCGAATCAGCATATGTACTGATAATTACACAGATGGCTATAGCGATAATAATGATTCCAACTATAGAACTTTTCTTCATGATTTAATTGCTTTATCCCAAAACCTGTTTGGTGATGCAAAAGTAGTAATTAAAGCATCGCCAAGCTAATAAAAACCAGGAAATTGTGCTCCTGAATCGTAACAACCTGCAATACTTAAAAACCTGTGCGACAGGCCCTGTGAGATGTTAATAAACAAAAAAGTCCCCGGTATTCGCGGGGACTTTTGGTAAAATCAATGTCAAAAGATCACGGCCAGATGCCCATGTTCATATATGATACAGCGATCTTATCAATTGAGCTGACAAACGCCGCTGTCCTTAAACTGTCAATTTTGGGATTGTTCATTTTGATCTCCCGAATCTCGTGGTATGAGCGGATCATCGTGTCTTCTAGACCTGAATTCACAAGCTCCAATTCTGACGCACCTTTAATGATCATACTGCGCTGTACGCTATCCAAAGTAACACCTGTGGTTTTCTCTACCATGTTAACCAGGTTTAAATTAGCAGTTTCTTCGTAACGCTTATCCATACGGCCAAACGCCACGTGAGAAAGGTTTTTCAACCACTCGAAATAAGAAACAGTTACCCCACCTGCGTTGCAGTACATGTCAGGGATAATGATACAACCACGTTCGATGAATGCAGCAGCAGCAGCCGGAGTAGTAGGGCCGTTTGCACCTTCAGCAATTATCTTCGCTTTTATATTTCCTATATTATGTTCAGTAATCTGGTTTTCTAATGCCGCAGGCACAAGAATATCACAGGCCTGCTCTAAGCCTTCCGCCGAGTTAGCAAATTCAACCTGTGCTTTACTGAATCCTAAGATAGATCCGGTTGCTTTGCGGTGGTTGAATACTTCATCCAGGTCTAAGCCGTTTTCATTGTAGATCGCACCTTCATACTCGCATAATCCGACAACTGTAGCACCCCACTCAATAAGATATTTTGCTGAATGGTAGCCCACATTCCCAAGACCCTGGACAATTACTTTCTTGCCTGACAATCCTGTTGTTAAGCCAAGCGCTTTCATATCCTCATCTACACTCACGCATTCGCGGATAGAGATAGCAACGCCACGACCAGTTGCTTCCCTTCTTCCCGCGATGCCGTGAAGGGCAAGCGGCTTACCGGTTACACAACCCAGAGCATCCAGCTGACCCGGATTCATAGTCTGATAAGTATCTGCAATCCAGCTCATCTCACGCTCGCCGGATCCATAGTCAGGAGCAGGAACGTCAATGCCGGGACCAATAAAATTTTTCTTGATCAACTCTACCGTATATCGACGGGTAATATTTTCGAGTTCCGCTACCGTATAGTTTTTGGGGTTGATCTTAATTCCGCCCTTAGCACCTCCGAAAGGCACATTGACTATAGCACATTTGTAACTCATCAGAGCTGCCAAAGCCATAACCTCATCCTCATTTACCATATCGCTATAGCGAATACCGCCTTTTGTTGGCGATTTATGGTGAGAATGCTCTACCCGCCATGCATCTATTACTTCAAAGCCATTGCCTCTTCTTATCGGGAAGCGGAATCGATACACACTATTACATGATCTGATCTGGTCCAGCAATCCCTCAGGGTGTGAAGTAAACTGGGCTGCATGATCGAAGAACTCACACACATCACCAAAAAAATTGGTTTCCAGCTGGGCAGCTTCTGTTGTCTTTGCCATAACAATTATTTGTATTTTTTTAATTTATTGGTTTTCTGGTGCAAATTTGAGTTAAAAAAATGCATTCCTGCAAATGAAAAAACCTTAGTGTTAACACTACACAGGCTTTTTCATATTTAAAAACGATATTTAAACAGGTTTAAACTCTCTTTTTAACGCTCGTTTTCACGCTCAATTTTTTTCAATCTTTTGTCGATAGTAAATAGATAGGCGGCCAGTCCAATAAAAATGACGCTGATAACGACTACAACGACATATATCTTACCGGAACTCCGCAAGCCTGTTGCCATTTCTACAGAATTGTTTTCCTGCGAAAATGTTTGAAGAGATTGGAGAATTACACACAGAAGGAGGATGATTCTTTTCATTTATAGTTTATAAGCAGGGTTAGTTTGTTGAGAGAATAGGGAGCAAACTTTTAATCAGCCTTGATTATGATGTTCCTGTTTGTACTCCACAATACGAATGCGATAGCGTAGGGTCATGATCCAAACTGCCATGAGAATCCAGCCAATGAAAGTTGGGTAAAGGACAAGCTTCATCGTATCATCGAGATCGTAGCCACCGAAGCCGGGGTTTCCACCATTTCCCGGATGCAGTGAATCGGTGAGCCGGGGTAATATGAAAAGCAAAACGATCATTACTGGAAAGGCGAAAATGTTATATATAGCCGATATTTTCGCCCTTTTCTGTTCTTCCTCGATAGAGTTACGCAGTACCAGGTAGGCAAGGTACATCAGGGTAGAGATAGCTGAACTATTCAGTTTCGGATCGTTCGGCCATGGCTCTCCCCAGGTAATATTTGCCCAAAGCATGCCGGTCAGGAGTCCTAAAAAACAGAATATCACTCCTACATTCACACTCTCCACGGCCATCAGGTCATGATTAGGATTTCCTGAATTCAGGTATTTGACACTATAGATAACCGAAATAAGATACAATGTCAACATCGAGAACCACATGGGAACGTGGAAATATAAATTCCGTATCGTTTCATGAAGAATAGGCAGAGCCGGAACATTGATCAGCAAGCCACCGATTATGGAATAGAGGATGAGAACTGTGGCAAGAATTTTCCACCAGCTTTTAGTCATAAATTACCGAATTGATGGGCAAAGGTAAACATTTATCGAGATTTTATACAGAAACCATCCGATCTGACATGACTCGTTTTTTTTAAATTCCAGGCTCCGACCATCCCTGGAGATATTTTAATCACGCCAGAGAAAAGGGAAAAGCAAAAGTGATACTGTGACAACGATCGCGTTGATGGCGAGCAATACTCCTATTTCATTCAAGGATACTGAACGGTCTAAGCCATCCATCGCATTTTTAGAGAACTTAAGCAATACAACCAGCAGGGGGATAATTACCGGAAAGCTCAGTATGGCCATTAAAGCCCCGCTATTCTGAGCTTTTGCTGCAATTCCCGAGATCATAGTAAAAACGGTCGCAAAGCTGATACTGCCTAACAGGACCGCCAGCAGATAAAAAAGCGGGTCACCCACAGGGTTTTTAAAGACTATCATGTAAAACCCTAACGCGATGACCGACAGAAGCAGCATCAATATCATATTGTAAATGATCTTCGAAAGGATAATGGCCTGGGGGCTGGCAAGCGAATAATAATACAATTGACGTCCTGCACTCTCCTGGACAAAACTTTTCGTAATGGCGTTTACGGAAGCAAATAACATGATGATCCAGAACAAGGCATTCCAGGTGATGGGCTGAATGGACTTAAAGGCAAGGAAACAAACAAAAACGGTAGATATCACATACAACAAGATGCCGTTGAATGCATATTTAGAGCGCCACTCCAGCACAATTTCTTTATGTATAAGGAACTTAACCTGGCTGAACAGCTTCATGAGTGGTCAAAGATAAAGTTTGTTTTGTGTTTCTTGCTGTCAGGCAGTGAGCCTTTGGAAAATTCCCTAAATTTACATGAAATACAAGCCCTTAATATGTTCATTTCAGTTCTCACAACCCCTATCGGCCGGATGGTTATCCGGGCCGATGAACAGGCAGTTTTTTATATAGGGTTCCCCGAAGCTACCCCTGAAGAGCTACCCAGTGAGTTGACAACTGAGGCAGCAAAACAAATGCAGGAATATTTTGATGGTAACCGCGAGCATTTTGATTTTCTATTTCAGCAGCAGGGAACTGAATTCCAGCAACGTGTGTGGAAAGAGTTGCAAAACGTTAAACCCGCCAACCCCATAAGTTACGCGGCATTGTCCAGGAAGATGAATAACCCGCTGGCTATACGCGCTATCGCCTCAGCCAATGGAAAGAACAACCTGATGATTGTTATTCCATGCCACCGCATCATCGGAAGCGATGGTAAACTAGTAGGCTATGCGGGAGGACTGTGGCGTAAAAAATGGCTCCTCGAACACGAATCATCCATGATGAAAGCGGGCAGGCAATTTTGAATCTTTGACCCGCTTAGAGAATCGAACCTTTAATATGTTTTAGTTTTTCTAAGACCTGCACCTGACCCAATCATGAGGAATGCCCCGCTGAACAGCATTGCCCAGCCCATCCATTTATAATGAACCATGTTTGAGGCCAGGCTTGCCAGCTTCCTGAAAGGAATAAAGCTGAAGTAATCGTTAACTTTAAAATAAACGGCTACTAGCGTAAACAGGACAACAACAAGCACTCCCCATCCGGAAAACCTGACAAGACCGGGTTTTCTCATTACCGCGCCGAGTAAACCGGTTGCTGCTAAGACAAAAACAATGCTCGCCAGTACCGTATCAATATCCAGGTAGTTCCAGTTGCCGATCACAGGAATTCGCAGCATCGGACTCATACCTCCGGCAATCACCAGGATCGCACCAAACAGGCCTAAGTAATTTTTAAAACTCATGAATATGTGGTTAACTCTGTTGACCCTCAGGGGCAGTTCCGCCTTCAACCAGGTGCATTTTCTCTGCAAAGTGAGCGCAATAATCGCGAAGGTCTCCTACGATAGCTTCCTCTCCGGTTGCTCTCAAAAAGCTATCACCCATCGTTTGTAGTGTTTCATAAAAGAAACGTTTCATCTCATCGGCGGGCATGTCTTTGGTCCAGAGGTCAATACGAAGCGAGTTTTTGTAATTATGATCCCACAATGCGAGCATCATAGATTTTACAGGCAAGGCTTCTTTATTGGTACTGTCAGTCGATTCCCACAGGATATTTTCGGGAACGTTCTGATCATCTAATTCTATTGTAAGTTTTATTTCGGCTTTTTTCATTTTATATGATGTGTTTGTAGTATACGATGCCCGGCTCTTAGGAAAGGAACTTGAACAGGACCAGCAAGACGGCAACAAAGATGATAAAAGAGAGCTCTACAATCCAAATACGTTTTAAATTCCGCAACAGCCCCCTAAAAAGCAGGTCCGAAATAACGCATAAGGCAACAAGGAGCATATAATAGTAGAAGCCAACAGGCGTTTCACCACCCCCGGTGCCCTTCAGGAAAGGAAGGGCTGCCAGCAAGATCAAACCTGCCGATACAATGTTTAAGGGGGTTAACCGCATTCTATATAAAAGAACTCTTACTTAATTAAGGAACAACTTAACAAAAACACCATCTACTTCGCACGCTTCCGGTCCTTTTTATGCACTTTATCAAAGCGCCTGGTCGAAGGCTTTTTAACCGGCACATCGCCTTTTGTATTTTTGGCTTTCTTTTCGTGAAAAGCGCCCATAAACTGAGGGTCTTCCTTCCGCTTCTGCATATCGATGTCCTTGGCTATAGCCTGGCGTTCTTCATACTGCGTCTCTTCAATGAACACTCCCTCCGGAATATTGGCAACCGGTATTTGCTGCCGGATAAGCTTCTCAATTTTGCGTATAAGATGTTCCTCCGCCGGGTTACAGAAGGTAATAGCATCACCTGTTTGAAACGCCCTGCCCGTACGGCCAATCCTGTGTACGTAGTCTTCGATTATGATCGGAACATCGAAGTTGATCACATGACTTACATTGCTGACATCCAATCCCCTTGAGGCCACGTCCGTCGCGACAAGTATCCGAACCTCCCCTTCCTTAAATGAGTTGATTGAATTTATACGGGTATTCTGCCCTTTATTCGCATGAATAACCCTTACATCTTTTGCACCGTACCTCTTTTCAAGAAAGTTGAAAATGTTATCGGCTACTGTCTTTGTTTTACAAAATATGATCAGACGTGTCACCTGCTCGTCCTGTTTTAATAAATGCTGTAACAGGTTGAGCTTGGTCTTTAAGTTAGGAACATAGTATAGCACCTGGCTTACTGTCTGTGCGGGAGTAGCCTGTGTGCTTACCTCGATCACCGTAGGATGCTTCAAAAAATCCCCGGATATTTTATGCACCAGCTCACTCATCGTTGCTGAAAACAACAAGTTTTGCCGCTTTCGCGGAACTACTTCCAGTATGCGGTGAATAGAACCGATAAAGCCCATATCCATCATTTTGTCAGCCTCATCCATCACCATGAATTTGATATACTGCGTGTTGATATGACCAGCAAGATAGAGATCCAGGAACCTGCCGGGGGTTGCTACAATAATATCAACTCCCTTTTTTATCTCAGCGATCTGCGTTTTTGGTCCAAGGCCTCCATACATAACTACCGTACGAAGATCCGTGTACCTGGCAAACGTCCGGATATTCTCCTCGATTTGCATAGCCAGTTCCCGGGTCGGCGCAATGATAAGAGCCCGGGCATGTTCTCCCTGGGCATATTTAAGTTTCATCAGGATCGGCAGTACGAAAGCGGCAGTTTTGCCCGTACCTGTCTGTGCAACCCCCATGATGTCCTGCCCGGACAAGATGGGCATGATAGCTTTTTGCTGAATGGGTGTTGGTATCGTGTAACCGGCGTCGGCAACCGCGTTCAGCAGTTGACGGTTCAGTTTAAAATCTTCAAATGAGGGTGACATGCCGCAAAGATAGGCTTTTTGAAATTGGGCCTGTAAAGAGTCCGGGTGGTCGTCAGCCTAGTCCTTTCCATCCCCGGGTATAACCGGCTACTTATCCGCAATCTAATAATCTCCCAGATTCCTAAATATTTTCCGAAATTGGCCCGCTCTAAGATTGTACTTCCGCCACTGACAATAGAAAGCCATGTCCTCCATTCTAATCCATTCAGCAACACTTGTAAACGAAGGCAAAAAGTTTGTTGCCGATGTATTTATCAAAAACGGAATCATTGAATCAATCGCCCCGCAAATCGAAAGAAAAGCCGATAGGGTGATCCATGCGGAAGGGTTGCATCTTTTCCCCGGGTGCATTGATGACCAGGTCCATTTCCGCGAACCGGGCCTCACCCATAAAGCGGACATATACAGGGAAAGCAGGGCAGCTGTTGCAGGAGGTATCACCTCATTTATGGAAATGCCCAATACGGTTCCAAATACCTTAACACAGGCATTGCTGGAGGAAAAATACCTGATTGCCTCTAACACATCTCTGGCTAACTATTCTTTTTATATGGGCGCGGGGAATGATAACCTCGAGGAAGTGCTAAGGACTAACCCGGAAACTGTTTGCGGTATCAAGGTTTTCATGGGATCATCAACCGGAAATATGCTGGTGGATAATGAAAAGACCCTGGAAGGAATATTTGCCAATGCGCCTATGCTGATTGCCACACATTGTGAAGATGAAGCTACCATCCGTTCAAATGCCGAAAAGTTCCAGGCATTGTTTGGAGATGATCTGACGCCTGGCATGCACCCGCTGATCCGTACTGCGGAAGCCTGCTACATTTCTTCATCGTTTGCTGTCGGGCTCGCTAAGAAACACAATTCACGCTTGCATATCCTCCACATTTCATCGGCTATAGAAACCGGGTTATTTAGCAACACTCTACCCCTCGCCCAGAAAAGGATCACTGCCGAGGCCTGCGTACATCACCTCTGGTTCTCAGACGAGGACTATGCCACTAAAGGCAACTGGATAAAATGGAATCCCGCGGTAAAAACAGCAGCCGACCGTGATGCGATCCTTCAGGCTGTACTGGATGACAGGATAGACGTGATCGCTACCGATCATGCTCCGCATACGATAGAAGAAAAATCTCAACCCTATTCGAAAGCCCCTTCCGGCGGACCGCTCGTTCAGCATGCCTTACCCGCGATGCTCGAGCTGTTCCATATGGGCAAGATCAGGCTGGAAAAAATAGCAGAAAAGATGGCTCATAATCCCGCCATCTGTTTCCAGGTTCATAAGCGCGGATTTATTCGTGAAGGTTATTCTGCTGATCTTGTACTGGTTGATCTGAACAGGCCATCTACTGTAGAACGCAGCAGCTTGCTCTCTAAATGTGGCTGGAGTCCCTTTGAAGGAAGGACTTTCAGCAGCACGGTCACCCATACCTTTGTTTCAGGCCACCTGGCCTGGGAGAACGGGATTATCAATGATCAGAAGATGGGTGACAGGTTAATTTTTAAGCGCTGACATAGCGGCCTGCTCCCTCAGGAACATAATAAAATCGCTGGCCGAGTGATCGGTATAGCCCACGTTGCGCAGCATATTGATGACCTGCCCCCGATGAAACGTTGAATGATTCATGCAGTGAAGTATAATTTCGGCGTTATTCTGTGAGAACGGGCTACCCTTAAGGTTTATATATTCCGTACTGCGCGTAAAAAAAGAATCGTCCTGCGCTTCGATGTAAGCTATAAAAGCGCCAGAATTTTTATGTATCAGCTCACAAATACTTCTGAAAGAGCCCTCGAGATCCAGGTTATGCATATGTGGGATATTATCGCCGTTCAGCCGGGCAAGCCAGGTCTGCTCGCCGTCAGCTATATGAAGAATTACTTTCTTAATAGTTGCATACAAGCCTTCCTTGTTCGGGTCCGATCCTGGATTATCTATTTCAGATAAATACCTGCACATTTTCTGATTCGCCCAGTGATTGTACCTGAGATAGTTTAGAAGTAATGGTTTCATAGCTGTAGTTTTAAATCAGTTATAAGGCCTGAAGCCGGGGTTAATCCGGCTTCAGGCTTATTAATTATTCATCCCACCAAACTTTTTCCGCTAAGGAACTTACCGTAGGGACATTGGGGCCGTTCTTGGATGTTTCTCCCACCGGGTATGCTACCCTGCGAATAAAGGTAGGCAGCGCCGCGTTAGCCGGCAAAGTGAAATTCTTGTATTTATAATCATACCTGCGGGCATCATTCCATGCTTCCGGGTTCAGGTAGGTAATAATAAACTTTTCCTGGAAGATATGATCAATAGTGAATGTAGCGGGGCTCGTGCTCACCGCAGCAGAAGCAAGATAAGCATCGCTTTCAGCAGGGGTCACGCCCAGCTTATTCATATGAGCCGTAATACCAGCCAGGTAAGCAGCGTGTGCGGCAGTTGGGTTAGCCAACCGCAATTGTGCCTCTGCCTCTATCATTTTCAACTCGGCAAAAGAAACAAGGATTAACGGCGCGGCATCGCTTGTTAAGGGTGAATTACGGGTTATATAGGTTTCATCTTTAACCGTATTCGTCCCCGGACCCACATTCCCTACACCATTCGGTGTGCCTTTATAATCCCCGTTGACAGTTTTATCTGTGATCTTTGCAATCCGGGGATCCAGCACGCCATAGCTGACACCGTTTATATGTTCCATAAACTGCTCACTCAGCCAACCGTCGAGAATCAGTTGCGAGTTATCCAAAGCAATACTTGCCCAGGGATTCAAACCAAGGAAGCCCGACATCTGTGCGTCGTCAGCATTCGAGGTATAGGATAAGCTGATAGCTTCAAGCACGGCCGCCGGGTTATAATTAGGTTTTTTGGATACCTTATTTAGCAGCCTCGCTTTTAATGCATAGGCGGTCTTTACCCAGTTAGCTACATTACCATGATGAATAAAATCATCTGAAGCGCTTAAATGTACCCTGGAATCGGTCTTAGCGAGCTCGACAACCGCTTCATCAAGTAACCGGAGAGATTCAGTGTAAAGTTCCTCGTCCGGATCATATTTTGGAGTGAGCGTAGTAGCAGCAAACGCTTCCGAATAAGGTGCATCCCCAAACATATCTGCAACCAGGGTTAAATTATACGACATCAAAATGTTGGCTACACCCACATGCTCTGATGATCCTTCGGCAAGAGCCTTGGCTTTCATATCATAGATATCCGCCATTGCTAAATAAAGAGTGTCCCAGGTTGTTGTATAGTCTGTAATCTGGTAGGTGTCCGTTGATCCGCCTGCACCGGGATTAGCCAGGTACTGCACAAAGTATGAGGTGATATCAGCTACGGTCTGGCTATTTAAACCGGTCTTTTGGGTAGTGGTTGACAAAAGTGAGTTTAATGGCGGATTAACAACCAGATTTGGATTATTATCAAGGTCGAAGTAATCCTTGCAGCTGCTTATAACCCCAATCAGGAGGAACGCCAGTATATATCTAAAGTTCTTTTTCATGGTCTGCATGGTTAGAATCCAACATTAAGGGTCAATAAAAAGCTCCTGACAGCCGGATAAGTGAATCCGGTAAATCCATCAACGTTTGATCCGCTGGGAGTAGAACTGGTTTCCGGATCATAGCCGGTATAGTCTGTTCCGAGCCAGAGATTGTTGCCGGTTGCGGTCAGGGTAGCATTCTTAATAAATGAATTTTGCAGAAACTTAGGCGGCAATGAATATCCAAGGCTTACCGATCTTAGGCGAACCCAGGAAGCATCTTCAATAAAGTTTTCTGAAGCCGTCCGATGAACGTTACGATAGTAACCATTGGTATAGTTTACCCCATCCGGACCGATGCCCTGTCCAAGCCATACGGCTTTTGTATTCGGGCTGCCGTCAGCCAGCACACCTTCAAACACCCTGGTTTCATTTCTGTCTTCAGTATATTCTGCAATTCCGAAAGCTGAAAAGAAATTACCCATCTGGTTATATCTTTCCTGGCCTACCCGGGCGTCAACTAATGCCGAAAGTGAAAAGTCCTTATACCGGAAGGTGTTAGTTATTCCGCCGATCCAGTCAGGCTGCGAGTTTCCTAATATCTTTTGGTTTGCAACCGGTTGACGTACAGGAAATCCATTAGCCCCAATGATGATCGGCTTTGATTCATCAACCATTAAAGGGTCTTCGGCAGCTCCTCCGTAGTATCGGGCGAAATAAGTCCCGTAGATGTTGCCGTAAGGTTGTCCGGGGACTAGTTTCATTGTTACCGCGGAACCGCTATAGCCAAACTGGCTGGCGTAAGAGATCTCAGTCAGGTCTTCCCGTATGCTGAGTATCTTGTTCTTATTCGCAGAAAAATTCAGGTTCACATCCCATCTGAAATTATTGTTACGAACAGGAACCCCCGTAAGCACAAGCTCCACGCCCTTGTTGCGCATTTCTCCGGCATTTACCGCTGCCGTAACAAAGCCGGTTGTGGAAGATACCTGTACGTTGATGATCTGATCCTTGCTCAGACTATAATAGTACGATCCGTTAAAACTAAGACGATTATCGAAAAATCCCATTTCCAGGCCACCCTCATATGTCTCCGTGAATTCAGGTCTCAAATTCGGGTCGCCCAGCAATGGTGACCTGGAAAAGCCCGTTGAGCCTGGCGGCAGTAACTGATATGACGAGTACCCGGTACTTGTCGAATATGGGAGAGCATCCTTCCCTATCTTCGCATAGGAAGCCCGAAACTTACCGTAATTTATTTTTTCTGGTAGTGTGAAGTGATCAGAAAACAAATAACTTAAACTCGCCGAAGGATAGAAGAAAGAATTATTACCGCTTTTTAATGAAGAAGTGATATCATTTCTTCCGGTAAGTGTCAGGAAAAGGAAATTCTTGTAATCAAGTGTCACCTCTCCGAATATACCCATCAGGCGGTAGTCCTGTATATTCTGCTTTGGGACGATCTGTTTTGCATTACGCAGATCAAACCAGTCATACACAGTCAGCGTATCACCTTCAACCCCTACTTCTTTTATTTTACGGTCATAAAGGTCCTGCCCTGCACGGAAAGTAGCATTGAGGTTCTCAGCCAGTTTAGTATTTGCCGTGGCTATAAAGGTCGATGTGACAGCCCGGAAGTTAGAGTTGTATTCATAGACGAAGCCCGGGCCGTTGTCTTCATATACACGCTCCCCTTCTATTCCAGTTGGGCCGGGGCCTGTCCGGGTTCGGGCATCCCCGTAAGTGTCCAGGCCGACCCGGTAACTAAGATCCAGCCAGTCAAGCGGTTTGAAGTTCAGATTAAACCCGCCAACCAGGCGGTTTACATTATCTTTTAATTTATTGGAATATGCGCCGTAGATCGGATTGTCATTTCCGTAGGACTTCATTGTGCCTTCAGGGGTCAGATAGTCTCTCACATCATATCTCGGCGACCAGTAGCTCAACGATTCGTTGAAACGATCCGCGTTATACCGATCACCCCCTGAATTTATAAAGTTAAGGCTTGCTCCTACCCGAAAGGTAGAACTGATATTGGCATCTGTATTTACCCGTGCCGAAATGTTACGGTAATCGGTAAAAGGCAGTACTCCTTCCTGTTTTAAATGCGAAAGTGATGACGAGAAAGTAACTTTGTCTGTCCCGCCCGAAAAGGTCACCGAATTCCTTGCCTGCCAGCCACTCTCATAAGCATCCTCAAAGTGATTATAAAGTTTATCTGGGTGTGTGGGATCTATAAGCTTTGCCTCGGCAACTGTTGGCCCCCACGAAGGGAAGAAGTCTTCCGGGTTATAAACACCACTGTAGCCGATCGTGTACTGATCCTGAATTTCAGGGAATTTGTTGACCGACTCTGTGCCCAGAGTACTGGTAAAAGTAACTTTTAAAGCACCGCTTTTCCCGGATTTTGTCGTGATCACGACCACCCCGTTTGCTCCCCGCAGTCCGTACAGTGCTGTTGCAGCGCCGCCTTTCAGAACGTTGATACTTTCCACATCATCCGGGTTGATATCTGCTGCCCGATTGCTCATGCCTCGCAGGTCTGCACTCTGACCGAACGTCGAAGTTGTATTATCGAACATCACCCCATCAATAACAAACAGGGGTTGATTATCCCGTCCCACGTCAATAGAATTAACACCTCGAATCTGGATACTCGCACCCTGGCCCGGAGCCCCGCCGGTACTTGAAATAGTAACGCCGGCTATTTTGCCCTGCAAAGCGTTAACAACGTTCGACTGCCGATTCCGGTTAAGTTCTTCCGAACCAACAGATTGAGCGGAATAGCCGATCACTTTTGCATCCTTGGAGATACCCAGTGCCGTGACCACCACTTCTGAAAGCTGCGTATTATCTGCAACCAATGTTACATTAAGCACCGATTGACTGCCTACCGATATTTCCCGGCTTCCATAACCGAGGTACCTAAAAACTAGAACGCTATTTTGATCAGGCACCGTGATCCGGTAATTACCATTCTGATCGGTGGTTGCGCCGGTCTGGGTGCCCCTGATCAGGACGCTGACACCTGTCAGAGGGGCGCCATCTTCATTGGCAGTTACTTTCCCGCTTACCTCACGGGGCTGTGCCAGCGCAAGGGTGCTGATGAAGATGGCAAACAGGAAGATTAATAGGGTTATACGTTTTTTCATAATTCCTTAAGTTAAGTATCATATAAAACATACAAGGGAGAACTATTCAAGATAGACATTCTCCAAAAAATTTCTAGAACATTTTTTTAACAACTATGCAAAAATACCTTTTATCATGGCTGCGTTAATACTTGACGATTCATTTCAGAATGATTCTAAACTGTGTAGCTTTGCGGCTTGCTGAAATATGTTATGGCCAAAGTCTCTATAAATCTTGCAACCGGTTCTGTTCAAAAGGAAGATATAATTGTCGGTATTGATCTGGGTACTACTAATAGTCTTGTTGCATTCATCAACCCTGAGGGAAATCCCCAGGTGATCAATGACACTGGCAAGGGTGTTCTGGTTCCTTCAGTCGTGCATTTCCAGTCTAACGGAACCGTGCTGGTAGGGAACGAAGCAAAGGAATTCCTTATCCCGGATCCTCAGAACACCATATTTTCAGTGAAAAGGCTGTTAGGACGCTCTTACCATGATATTGAGCCGAATAAGGATTTTTTCTCATATAAAATTATCGATAACGATATAGAAAGCCTGGTGAAGATTAAGGTGGGTGATCAGTTCTTTACTCCCATTGAACTTTCGGGCCTGATATTAAAGGAATTGAAGGAACGCGCAGAGCATGCTCTTAAGACCCCTGTAAACCGGGCCGTTATCACCGTACCCGCCTATTTCAACGACAGCCAAAGGCAGGCCACCCGTGATGCGGGTAAACTCGCCGGACTCGATGTTTTGCGCATCGTCAATGAACCTACGGCTGCCAGTCTCGCCTATGGAATAGGACTGAACCCTGATGAAGAGAAGATAATCGCTGTGTATGACCTCGGCGGCGGAACATTTGATGTTTCTATCCTGAAGATCCAAAATGGCATTTTCGAAGTGCTTTCCACAAACGGCAATACATTTTTAGGCGGCGATGATTTCGACCAGGCAATTGTTCATTACTGGATTGAGCAGAACAGGCTTGATAAAACTGAGGTATCAAACGACCAGGAGCTATCCCAGGCTCTGAGATTAAAAGCGGAAGAAGCCAAGATCGCCCTGACCACTCAGAATATATTTAACGGTGCCGTCAATGATATACCATGCGCCATCAGCCGGATCACTTTCGAGGAGCTCATCCTGCCTAAGGTCGAGCAGACTATAGGATGCTGTGCCAACGCCCTGCGTGATGCCGGCCTGGGTGTTGATGAAATTGATGAAGTCGTGATGGTAGGCGGATCTACCCGTACACCCCTGGTCAAAGAGATGGTTTCCGAACTTTTTAATAAACCCGTACAGGATAAGATCAATCCGGATGAAGTAGTTGCTCTTGGCGCCGCTATACAGGCCGATATCCTGGCTGGTAACCGGAAGGACATCCTCCTGTTGGATGTGACACCCTTGTCCCTGGGAATCGAAACAATGGGCGGCCTGATGGATATCATCATTCCGCGGAATGCCAAGGTTCCATCAAAGGCCGGCAGGCAATACACCACTTCTATTGACGGGCAGGTAAACATGAAGATCTCAGTTTACCAGGGCGAACGCGACCTCGTGAAAGAGAACCGCAAACTGGCCGAATTCGACCTGAAGGGAATCCCGGCAATGCCGGCAGGATTCCCGAAAGTAGACATCAACTTTCTGCTGAATGCCGATGGGATCTTAAAGGTTCAGGCTGTAGAACTTCGCTCAGGCGTAAAACAGGAAGTGGAAGTAAAACCAACCTACGGTTTAACAGACCAGGAAGTAGAGCAAATGCTTATCGACAGCATCCAAAATGCCAAAGGCGATGTGAGCCAGCGAATGGTGATCGAAGCCCGTACCGAAGGCGAGCAGATGATTTATACGGTCGAACGCTTCCTCGAAAAAAATAAACAATATGTTAGCCCTGCCGAGGTGACCGACACGAAGGCATTGCTCGAAAAACTCAAACTTGCGCTGGCATCTGGAGACAAGGATTCGATCCATAAAAACATTGAAGAAGTCAACGAGTTCACCCGCCCATTCGCAGAACGTTTAATGGACCAGGCTATTGCGACCGCGATGAAAGGGAAGGCGATAGAGTAAGAATCAACTTTCTCGCTTGCGATGCAATTTATGGCGGGGATATAGAGATTCAGGCATTGAAACAATTTGTTTTGACTCCGAAGATTTGTAAAGGCTATGCACTCCAACCAATTTTTGATAAATTACTTTTTTAATAAGAGCTGACCTTTTTGCGTGCTGCATTAGCATGCATCCCATTTGGAAAATACTTTAGATAATATTCAAAAGCTTCTTTTTTACTACCCTCACCGACGCGTTTTCGTCTCCAATGACCAGCTACTGTAGGAGTCGCAGGTTCCCAAACGTATTTACCAGTAGGGTCCATTTTAAGTTTTTCTGTGCTTAATGCCCTTTCCCAAACTAACTCTTCCACCTGATGAACAAATTTACCTTGCGGAAATTTTTCTAAATATTCGCCCACATTCAGATAACTCGGTGCATCCCTGTCAAAGTCACTTCTAATCAGCGTAATCAGTCTGTTCTCCTCCTCCTCTTGTTGATTATTTAATTTGGTCGCTTCTTCTTTTTGATCCGCTTCTATTTGTTTATTTATTTGTTCAATGTATTTTCCATTCGGAAATAACCTGCTATAAAATTCCGGATTGAATTTCGACGATCTGAAAACTTTATCTTCTACTTGCTCAATGTATTGGCCGTCTGGAAAATGTTGAACGTACTTTTCCATGTATCTAGCGCGATCGATGTTTGCCCAAAGTAAACCTTCATACATCTTTCTCGCCTCTTCGACATGGTTTCCCTGACCTTTGGAAACATATGTCTCTAATAGGGAAATCTTTCTGTTCTCTTTGTTTTCATTAGCAATTGCTATCCAGGCCTTATCTACAACCGTTGATGAACTCCCTTCAGGTAATGAACCCACCTTTACTTCATTGGTTTGTAAATTCATCTGCCACGGTTTATTCCATGATTTAGTTACCAGTCTTTGAACTGTTTCAATCGGATATGCCTTTGCACCACTAGAAGCATCTTCGAAGATCAATCCTACAATACCCATTTTATTGAGCAGGGGTGCCCCCGATGTCCCGGGCTCGATACTGGTGATATCAACTAACATTACACCATCTGATGAAATATCATTTATCGAACCAATGGCCGAGCCCGTTGGTATATACCAATTGCCGGCTCTGCCGATGAACCATACCTCGGTTCCTATCGCCAGGTTTGTAGAATAAAAGTCTTTTTGCCATAAATAATTTGCTGGCTTTTCAACTTCCAGTATAGTAACATCCAAAGATGTGTTAGGAAGATTTAACAACAAGGTAGCGGGATATTCTTTGCCTATCTCGGAATTAAATGTGATGCTGACCGACCTGGTTTTTTTTTCGAGATCAACCAGGCCGTCGTCATCCAGTTGGTGAATAACATGCTTGGCGGTAACAATAAATAGCCTCTCATATTGTTCGGCGATAACGAAACCAAAACCATTTTCGTCCGATCCATCATCAAATGTTGCGTGAATCTTCACCACATTATTTTTTAATTTCTCGCAGATGGCGCAGGGATTTTGAGGATAACCGCTTTGAGTACATAAGATTATCAAAATGCCTATGCACAATATTTTTCGTATCATGATAAAGATCTTTAATTCGATACTGTTACCTATTGAAAAGCGTATTTTTAAAACTCCACAGTAATGACCAGATAAAAATCATGCTGCTCCAGAAAAAAGCAAACGATTTTGCATAATATAAATATTCTATTATAGTAGGATTTAGTACTCTTTGAAACATCTCTGAGCCAACACTTGCTTTCGCAACATCTCCTTCCAAATGAACCGTTAAATGCGAACCGGTTTTTGCAAGCTGGATTCTATTAAGCCTGAGATCATCAAAAAGCAGCCAATCTCCTTGTTGTAATTCAACTTCCCGGTCAATTTCCAGGACTTTTACAGATCCCGAAACAATTGAGGAAAGAAATTTACCACTAGCTGGTAAGCTTTCTTCCCAAAAACGTATGTCAGAAATCGGAATGTCCCTGATATTCCAATTCGAAGTATCAGACAGCATTACATTCACCGGCATTCCCTTTGATTTAAACGACCTAATATTAATTAGTTGCGGTATTTCCGAATTTAAAGTAGTATCCAGTTGTGCATCATTGACATTTATTCGCCCATTTGCGAATTGAATATCTGTAACCAACGACTCATCTTTAAATGTAAAGTTTGGTTTATTGCCGATTATTTGAATAGTGAATTCAGAGTTTGAGTCTAGATCAAACTTATCAATCACTATATCCTGTCCATTTATTTCAAGCGTAAACGGTTGCCCATTTCTTACCCTTATGTTAGCGCCCGCCCAGTAAAATTCCCTCAGATTACTGATACTTAATTCAGATGAGGAGAACCTGTTGTTTAACGTCCATCTTTTTTGCAATGTAACACCTATGTTTTTAGATATAAGATGGACTGAAATCTTGGTTCTTGGGGTTCTGAGTGTAAGACCCAACCCGATTAAAAGAACTGAAACTAAACCAATGACAAGCGCTATTTTTATTTTGTATGGTCGTTTATTTAATTTATCACCTACAGCAGTCGCAAGTTCTATCCACTCCATATTCTCTTTAGCTTTGACCTGGTCATTACTTAAAAGAGAATCTGCAACAATTTTAATCCTTCTATCAATTTCGTGTCGTAGTATATCGGAGGAATCATCCCTCATCATCATTTGATAAATTTATATTGCTTTACAACCCATTCAGTCCCGGATTCCAGCATCGCAGCTATCTCAATATTATAACTGCCTTTCAAATTCTCCGGCAACACGATACTAATAGCTTTTTTAGCGTTTAATAAACTAGCGTCTTCATATTCTCCAAGCGCCTGCCCTGTGGAAGCGTATCGATATTTGGCTCTAATAACTTTTGTACTTGGACGAATAACAAGATACAACTTTCCATCCCCGGCATTTGAATTAGACGAAACGACCTTAACAGGCAGATATGTTTTTTCCTGCTCCGTCCCAATCCAGCCGTAAATTCCTAAGTACTTCGCAGGGATCCGCAAGTCTAATAAGACATCATTCACTGACCATTCTAGCGTTTGTTTCGACTTCAACGAAGCATCCATTCTATAGTATGTGCCGATAGACAGCGCCGACGATCTGATCGAGATCGGAGATTCCATCAGATTCTTTACTTTCATAACTTCATCGCTCTCAAGTTTATAAGCTAAGGGGCCGACAGTCAAGCCTGCAATTTCGATACTTGGAGCAGCAACCCGGGCAGAATATGCACCTTCACATCTATCTCCCCTTACTTTGTATGCTATATCCGGATTTGAGGAAGGCTCAAGTGTCTTATCGCACTGAGCAAAAGAACCTACGTTGATTTGCAGCAAGACAATGAAAAAAAACAACATTTTTTTCATAATCTGAGGTCTAGAGATGATTATCAGCCGGCAAGGCTGTTAATTCAAGAATTTCATTTGATGATCAATTCGATCTACGGTTATAACTTTAATTTACAAATTTTTGCTTTCATATAATAGCAAAATTCTTCTTAAATAACTACGATAATTCTCACATTTTTTCTTATCATACGACTTAGCTTCCCCACTTTACAGTTAGCCACAGATCAGTCATAGTATTATCATCTATGAAGAACAAAAGTTCTCCAATAGGGCCCGGAAGTATTATTTTGCTCAGTTTTCCTGCCTTCAATGTTCCAAATTTTTTATCGCCCGTGAGGGTATCTTCATTTGCAGGGTCATTGCCCGTCCCCCTTACAGTAACCGCATTTTTGTTTGTATTCGCATATAGAACTACCTCATTTACAACATTCACAGATCCTTTGCTCCAGAAAGGATAATGTTCTTCTTTCAACTGCAATTTCAATGGGGCAAAAGGCGAATCACTATTAATAGGAGATATTTTAAATTTCTCCCACTCGTTCGCAAATTCGTGTCGAACTGAAAACAGGCGGGTGGTACCAGCCGCCGCAGAAGCGTTTATCAATGTTCTTAAATTTTGCATAGCCCCTTTTCGCAACAGTTCTCCGCCTTCCCGGGCTGTATAATGTAAATGAATAATGACGTCAGTAATTGTATCATAATTGAACTGCCGGACTTCTCCCTCGCGGCCAGGAAGGGCAATCTCCCAATCACTGATCACACCCGAGTATTCAAAAGGTAATTTTCGTTCATCACGCAAATTCAATTCAAACATGCCGCTATCATTCTGAGCACTGCTGGTAACAATTGATTGCATTGATCCGAAACTAATATCAAAGCGTTCATCATTATCATTGGTTGAAATATATGCACCATCACTTAGTACAGATTTTTTACGGATAGTACTTTTGGTTAAGGTTAGCGTGCAGTTGACGCTGGAGTAAGGCCCTGCGATGCAGGGAATACTTACTGCAACGGATTTGATCCGTCGGAAATAGTGTCCTGGCCCATCCATGTCAAAAAGTTCCTCAGGTAGCTTGATGGCACAGCGTCCGGCAGTTCGCAGCGCCAGCAGTGCAGTGGGATCTAACTGCATGACGCTGACGTGTTTCGTTAATTCATACTCTCTTCGGTTCCGCTCATAAAAAGCCATTTCCATACGCTTCAGGTCGAGATGCAATTTTTCCCCTGCTAATAATCCCTCCCTGCCGCCTGTATACCCAAACTGCAGAAAACTTACCGTATTGTCACCAAGTTCCTGCTGCAGGGCTCGTTCTGCTTTTTTAGCTATATCATAGGCAAACTGAAAGCATTGACTGTACAAGTCTTTTACTTCCCGTTTCATCCAGGCATAGAAAGCCTGGTTAGCCTTTTTCCCAACACGATCATCGGTAAGAAAATTTTCGATTTCCGATGCATGCTTAATCTGCTGCTGATGGTTTTTCCATTCAATCTGAGCCATCGCTTCCCTGATCTGTGCACTGCGTATCTGCTTGAAGAGCTGGTTGATCTCCCCGGCAATGGTGTTGCTCTGAAATGCCCACTCCTGCTCGCGTCTTGAGAAGCTACCAATCCTCGAAGCATTAGAAGCTTCATAAGAAATTCTGTCGGCAATAGCGGATGCTACATCTGCTCCTAAAGACGCAACGTCACCAAAAGTTGACCCTCCTATTTTAGAATCACCACCGAGTCCCCAGAAATGAAATTTGATACCAAAATCCGGCACAATTCGTATAGCTTGTGCGGCGAGCTTGCCAAAACGGACTGCATCCTGAATATCTCTGGCAGTTTGTAACTTCTCTAATTCTTCTGCTTCATAGCTACTTATGATTTTTCCACCCGAAGCACCTAAATCCTTAGCAATATCCACACTGATATCTCTAAGATTTACTGTTGATTCCTTTGCAATTAGTTTCATGTTGATCAGTCCTTCACTGGCCAACTCACTAAGTTCAGGAAGTTTGATCTCATTTTCTTTTTTACCCAGTTGCCGCTCAAAATACACGTACCGTTGAGCGGCATTTTTGAGAGAAACCAACAGGCTTTCTGTAGACTTGACTGAATCCTGCCACTGTCCATATTTTACGCTCTCCGCAAGACTCAAAATAAGCTTTTCATGGTGTGCCCGTAATACTGATAACCTTTCATTATCCTCTTTTTCTATCACTGACATTAAGTTGCTTCCCAACGATTTTACTTCCTGGCAGATCTCAACAGCTTTCATTAATAAAAATTGAAATCGCACAATGGGCAACGGAGCGTTTAAGCCCGCGATTACAGCGGACACATCCAGTCCGGCTGCGGCCGCCTTTGCCAACAACGCAGGATCAATCGGTGGTGCAAATAACGGCAGCTGCCTGAAGATTCCCTGCAAATTCAGGCTGTGCCGGATTTTAAACAATCGGTCGGCAACAGTATCCCAGTACGACAAAAGTTTTTCGTTTCGTGGGACCGCAAAATAAAGAGTATTCCCTAAACTATTGATCGCATTAAATCGTTCGTCATGGTTTGTCTCGGATGGCTGAGGGACCATGTTAAACATAATTTCAGTTTCCAGGGGTTGCAAAGCATTGCCCATCGCATCCAGATCCTTTTTCAGATTGGCATATGTTTGAGGACGCACATTGCCTTTCGAGGGTACTTCCTGTGGCCGGGAGCCCAGTATATTCGCAGCTAACACGTATTTAACTAACGCGGCATCGACTTCCTCGGGCTGGTCTTTTCTGAAATCAGAATCGCCCCAGGCAATTAAATTATCAAGGTATGCAAATACCGTTTTAAACATAAAGGCAGATTGCCGATACCGGGCTACTACATGCGGACGGAATGGATTTTCTTTCGACGCCATAATGCTGTTTATGGTGTCAGTGCGTAACTGTTCATCTTCACCCGTTGCAAGATTGATCATGATCTCTTCAATCAACCGGATATGCGTTGTCTGGAATGGTTGTACTTTCCAGAACCGTTCAGGCGTTGGCCCGTCGCTGTTATCAGTTGGATCGAAAATATAATGAAACCATTGGCGCGCTTCTTCGTACCGACCATTTTTACTCAGGTTAATCGCAATGGTAAGTGGTACATGGAAAAACAGCTCCCAGTTATAAACCGCATAAGCACCATGCGATGTGAAATCAAGCTCCTTGACCGGCCTTGGGCTGGCTACGAAGTTTTTAAGATTATCCGGATTGGGTGAATAGATTTCATTGAAGAAATCCTCGTGACAGCGCGGGATGCGCTTCCCCCGTTTTCTCTCATCTTCATAAGCGGCATCAAAAGTGGCCATTGTGCCGTCTGCATTATACCTATATTCCGTATCTGCTGCTTGCAATCCCGGTACCGACTCTTGTATCAGCCGGTTAAGTAAATGGGTAGCGAAAGGATGAAAATGCGGATAGAAGGAGTAGCTTAACTCCCTTTCTTTTATGATCTGAGTATAATGGACCGTTGTTCGTCTTCGCCGGAAAGCTGGATTATATAACAAGCCTGTAGCATTCGAATTATGAAATGATTTTGATCGCTTTGCCATAATAACACTCCTTATAATTATAAACGATTGAACCTCTTGGTAATAGATGGATTCTTGCTGAATATACCTGCAGCCTCGGTGGTAACCGTAACAGGCCGTGTTGTAGTAACACCCGCTCCACCAACTAAGATTGCCCCCGTATTTAAGGTGTCGCCTTCGCCTGTCAAATGACCATTGGATACGATTGTGTCCGGACTAACAGTTTCGCGGTTGGCAGGTACGAGTAAAATTTTCTGCGTTTCCGTTGCATTATGGATTATCCGGTTTAATTCACTCCCCTTCTTAACCAATTCAGGTAAGTTGCTATTTGAATTTCTCACAAACACATTCAATCCTGCATCCTTACCAATAACACGTTCCCCAAATTTCACAAAGGTTCCAGGATTGGTCACCCAGTCTCTACGTTTCATGGGTGTCACCTTTACTCGTGGATCTTCAGGATCTATCCAGGCAGGATCATCTGCATTCTTCGGAACAGGAACATTTTTTGGCCACGGATAATACGGCTCCATTTTAATTTCATTCCAGTCCATTTTTGGATGCTCGTACCTTACTGGCGGACCGCCTACCCATTCATCCCATTCGTTTATCGTGATGGTCTCTGTCAGCGCAGGTTCTATATAAAACGTATACCAGCTATCCTGGTAAAAGAAAGGTGTGATCATTGGACCAAATTCCTCACCTCCAATGGTGACAGGCACACTGCAGGGAACTATGTTGAATTTACCCGAGGTCTTTCCCAGGATCGTTTGGGGAGTAGAGTCGCTTTGCTGTTCTTCTCCGTTCTTTATCTTTATGAGGTGCGGGTAGGATATTGCCAGCGGGCCATTGGAAGGAAATGTAAGACGATTCACTGAATAAGGAACAATTTTACGATGGGATGAAAACTTCCAGGCCGGAGGAGTATCTGCATCTATGATCTCAGGCGGACTGTTTTTGTTCAGCAGTCGGAATGCCCCAAGACCTCTTAAACTTATGCGCAAAGCTCCATCCATTTGCTCGCTGATATTAGATTCCTTGGTTATGCTGATTGCAACATTCTTTGGGGTAGTATTGATCGCAACTTCTCCTGAGACGGGATTGTTTACTCCGCCCGATTGCTTTGTACTCCACTTCCCCTGGTAATAGTCACTCCAGTGCAAATGTGCCTCCATTATTTTTTTCTGAGTACCCCCGGTTACGGTGCTTAATGCATCACTTACTTTCCAGTTGCTGAGATTTGTTTCAGCATTATTGCCGGCAGATGGAACACTGCTTTCTGAAATTTTCTCTATGAATGTCGTCCACAACAAGTGAAAGCGCCCTCGCCAGACGATACAAACGATATGATCCCCATCAATTTCGACATCCACTGGTTCCCACGGTGTCCACATTTGCTGAGCATACTTGCGGTAAAAGTATTTATGCGGAAATCCGTAGGTTCTGCCGACTACATGTAGTGTGTTCACATCTGGCGTAAGCGGGTTTTCTTCGCAATACACGGCTACGATATCCAGCCTGGCCAACTCTTCCAGCTTTTTTAAATAGATATAGAAAGCGTCTTCAACCAACTCATTGGAAACATCACCCTGCAGGAGCTTACCCTCCAGTTCTTTGAAAAGATGTGTCTTATCATCCCGCCATTCCGGTTCAAGCCAGTTTTCCGGCCATAAAAATATCTTGCGGTTAGCTTCCCAAACCCGGTAGCGGTTCATCCACTTCCAATGTTCAGCATTAATGGCGGCAGGACGAACCTTTTTCGCCCACCTGCTTTCCAGATTGAGCAGGCAACGCTGAATAAATAACTGAACGGATGCGGTTGCTATTCGAATACGGGATGTTTGCACGACCGGTTCAGTGCCGGGATCAACGAGAAAAAACTCATACATTTCTTCCATCGAGCCGAACAGATCCCGGAAGTTATGAAGCATGTATGCTACCAGGGCATTGCGCCGTTGTTGCCGCAACTTATCAAAAATGGGTTGTGCAACCTGCTGCCATGCTTCCGATTCATACCGCGCTTTCACGCCGTTCTTAAAACCTTCTGCGATAGCCTGGTATTTTTCTTCTGTACTTCCTGAAAGACCTATTTGAGCAACCTCTGCCAATGTTCCTGTAGGAATTCCAATTATTTGCACAAGTTTCAACGCGCGCCACAGCAAACTAATGCCACGCTCATCCGCGAATGCAGTAGCGCTAATCGATACTCTGGTGTCTGTATTTTCGGCAATGGCCTGAATGCCAAGTATGGTGGCTACTTCCGCAACAACGCTGATATCCCGGCGAGATAACTTCGCAATGTCGTTAAACAAGGTATTAAGATGCTCTGACTGTTTTGCCGGAATATCCGCAACATTATCGTAATTCACCTTTGCTTTCCCAAATACCCTGATAAGATCATCGGCACCAGCGGCAAGATCGTTTCTTAAAGTTTGGTAATCTATCAGTCTGATGAAATTTTTAAACAGCCCCTGTACGTTCGCCAATGCGTTATCTTCTTCAATCGGCATCCTGCTAAGATCAAAATCGTCAAAGTCGCTTGCATGCTGTTTGAAATAATGAAGTTCTTTATCGCTCAGGTTAAATCCTTCAGTTAGTTGAATGGCTTTACTCAATAGTATGTAAGCTTGCTGTAAACTTACCTTTTGGGAGGCGTCATCGGCCTGCCCGAAGATCTCTATTAAAGGAAAATCCGGATGTGGCGGGATATGCAGATTAGCAGCATCGTTAATAAGCCATTCAATGCGGCTTGGCAAACTTTTCAAGTTCGTTGACAGTATTTCTAAAATAGCCTGTCGTATTAACTTCTGCTGAAGGAAAGGCAATAAGACGCCGGCAATAACAGATTTTTTTTGCAATGTGTTGCTCTGTTTGATACTATCATTTGCATCCTCCGCATCCCCGACAAACAGGCCATTGAACCTTTCTTCTGATAAAAAGCTTCCCAGATCATCTTTAACTATATTCCAATCTGGGAGCCGCCTGCCAGTCCACATCGCCATAAAATGCTCAACAGTACTGGCAGAAGTGATCAGCGATAATTTTTGCTCCAACAGATCATCTGTAAGCGTTGTAAAAGGCGTTAAGTCATTGGGATTAGAAGGATTAGCAGGCAGTGAATGCAGCTCCGTGATACGTTTAATTTCGTCCGACAATAACTTTGTGACTTCTGCTGCGTCAGAAACGATATTTCGGTATTTACCCGTGCTATCAAAACGGTGCATAAAAAGATAAGCGAGATCATCCAGCTTAAAACCACTGTTCATCGTTTTCGAAACCCAGTCAGTAAATTGCAGGGTCTGGTGTGAGAAATGATCGTCCTCAGAAACTTGAAGCGGATCAGCAGAAACTGGAGCAAACGGATCTAAGCCCGACAGTTGTTTAAATGTAATCAAATCGGAAATTGACAGTTTTAAAGCTTTAGCCAGTACAACATACCTGTAAAGCAATGATACGTTAGTCAAAGAGAGTTTTGTGGTGCCGATCTCAAGCCCGTTGTCTTTCAATATTTTGACCAGATCATCAGCCGAAATATTCAGGGCGGCCTGTAATGCAATCGAATGATCCTTCTCGGATGTTTTAATATTTAAGTCTTTGCTTAAATATTGACCTAATGCATCATCAAAAGCTGTATCTATTTTCAATACGCTTCGCGTAAGGAATAATTGACTGTACAGCGAATTTCTATTTAATGTTGGAATATCCCCCCAAATTGTGCTTAGTTTCAAGAAGGCCTGCTTACCAACATTTGTTTTTGAGGCTAACTTTATAAGATGGGCTATATTAACCAAAGCACTTTTTAACCCACTGGCTAATGCTTTCGATCTCTCCGTTTCCGCCGCTCCCGTATTATTCAGTATTGAACGCAGGTTCTGCGGGAAAAACACAGCAAGCGCTCTGTCCGTCTCTTCCATTGACCAGCCGAGCCTTTTCCAGAGTCTCACAAACAGATTCAGCTTCAGCCAGTCGAATTTTAATGCATCCCTGTCAGCATATCCTACAAGAGTCGCATCAAAATTGCAGCCTGCATTCGTATCGTTCAGCAACAATAAATCCTTAAATACACCTTGATTCCATGAATCCTCAAGAGCTGCTTTCGCATCAGTACCATACAACGCGGTTACCTGTTCGAGTTTATCATTGAACGCTTGTTCTTCTTCAACGCTAAAATTTCGAAACCCGTCAACCTTCTTAAAGCGAAAAACATCGTTTACCGAAACACCCATTTTATGCAGCACCTGCGCCTTGCCAAGCTGGGGATTGATAAATTCAGTCTGCACTAAATTCAATAGTTCCTTGTAACTTACACCCAGTCGGTTAGCTAGTTGTTTTGCTGATTTTAAGCCTGCTGTCATTTCTGGATCGCTGGCATAGCCATATAAATTAAAGAGGCTCGGAAGTGGATCTTCGTTGATTAGCAAGGCAAATTCAGCTGGGGAGATATTAAGCGACTCTATTGCTATTCTTTGTTCTGTAGCAAAATCAACAACTCCTATTGGTTGCAGGGTCTCAAGTACCTGAGACAAATTAATTTCGTAGTGATTGCAAAATTGCCTGACAGTCTCCAGCCAAAGGTCGAATGGCAAGTTAAGCGGATATACTGCCTCCTTTAAAATGCCATAGGCTTTTGGCTCAACGTTTACAGGTTCAGCAAGCAGCTCGGCCGTAGTGGCATCGCCGGTATCATGGGCGATTTCAGTGGTCAGCTTTTTATTTACCAGGTAATATTCTAAAATTTCATTAACAATATCGATGTATGGCAAGGCGGTATTCGTATTCTGGCATGTGAGAGGCAAGTTGACGAGATCGGGGCGACGATCAATCAACGCATCATAAGGCTTTGTATATTTTGCTTCGTATTCCTCACCTGCATGATCTGTCTTCCATTTATCTAAGAAATACTGCCAGTCGGTTTGCTTCCGATCGAGAAATTGCAGCAAGTCTACGAGGTAAGCAGCAGGACTTAAAACAGATCGGCAATGTTCGCATTCACAAAAATCCAGGGAGCCAAACAATTGTTGCAGATTAGGCGCTCCTTTAATCTTCTCAGATAATCTCTCCTTATCCGACGCAAGCTTTTCAGGAGTACCTGAAATAGCAAAAACAGGCGGAGTTTGGTGCATCGTTTGCGTGGCGGTGAAAAGTGAATAGGTAGTGGTTTGCACCTGTTGTGATTTATTGTAGACTACCCTACCCATACGAATGCCTTCATCAATGGCAACTTTGAACTTGTCGCTATAATTTTTTGCAAAACGAGCCACAAAATCTTCCCGTGGAACCGACACAATGTCCTGAGCCGAGGCATGTCCCAATTCAAGCAAAACCTGCATCGACTCATCATTCGGTGTGACCTGATGAATGCGATGGAGCAGTTTAACTCCTGTGATGGCTGTTTGTTTCTGGTCTTCGGTAATATCGCTGAATAGGGTTGCCTCTTGTTCTTTTACAAACTTATCTATGTGAGTGCTTCCTAACTTATAGCCAAGCTCTTCTGACTTTTGTAAAAAGTTGCTTACACCACTCTGAGTAGCGCTATCGCCCAAAACGATTTTTCCTTTTTCAATTCTATTACGAACAACTTTTTCAGGAAATGCTTCACGCACCTTGGCGGCCATATCATTCGCATAAGCCTGCTTTCGTTCTGCTATCGTTCCGCCGACGTAGGCTGGTGGGATCAGCTTATCGATGGCTTCTGCATTATCATCAGTACTGCCTGCCAGGGTTTTCAATTTGGCATCCCAGGCTTCGGGTTCATACAATTCTTCATCAACCAGTTTGGATAATTGATCCGGACTGCCGACAACACTCTGCAGGTTTTGCACCAGCGGAGCATTGTTAGCCGTAAGCATGCCCAATTTACCCTGAAGTTGAAGTCCCTTAATTTTGTCGTCGGTAATGCCGGCGTCCTTTGCTTTCTGCCAAAGCTCCGCAGCATTTTTTCTGGATGAAAAATATGAGTTTGCAAATACCGACTTTTCATCGTCGGTCAGCTGCTGGTTTGTAAGAAGGTCATCATAGGTGGATAGTGAACTGAAGTCTTTCGTGCCTAACCGAATCTTATTCGCGAACGTCTGGAACGCGCTTGCGGCCGCTTTCATTCCCTCTTCATTCAGTGCTACTATCCCCGATTCAGCAGCTGTTTTCAGTGCATGGTTGATGTCATCCACATTGATCTGTGCAAGCTGGTCGGCATCAGTTGGTAAACCTGCCCGAACTAAAGCATAGGCCGCCTCCTGCGTCAGACCGGTTGACCCACTTAAACTACCGGCCAGTGATGCCAGGGCAATCGGACGCGCATCCCAGTTGGTATTCTGACTGAGAAAGGTAATATCCTGCCTTTCTTCCTTCTCCTGTGCTTCATTAAGCTTCGCTATATCCCCGATTATGCCCGTGAGATCTTTGCTCAAACGGGCGAATTCGCTTTCCTGTTGCTGTTGAACAACTGAAGGTGCAATGAGGTTAAGATTAGTTATTGCAACCGCCTTATCGCTATTAAATAGCGTACTGGACAGGGAATGCTCTTTGCCTTCCGCATCCACTGAGCGAACTTCAAAACTTGCCGTGGTTACTGCCGCGGGATCATAGTTAAACGCGTATTTACCCTGGTCATCCGTATTTACCTCTTTCACAATTGCATCATTTCCGGCAAAACCCTTAGAGTAAAGACGAAGCTTTACATTGTTGGCCGGAATGCCATAATCCATGTAAATAACACCACCTATTTTCCCTTGTCCATCAGAAGGTCCGCTTAGTAAACCTAATTGACTCAAAATAACATTGAATGCATCAGCCGTTCTTTTGTTGACCATACCCGAATCCGGCAGCTGCTGCATTCGCTGGAATACTGCAACTAACCTTTGCGTAGATTCCCCATAGCCAACCTCCGCATTTAACAGAAGCGGAAAATTGCTGGAATCTTCTGTTCCTAAACCCAGAAGCTGTCTTTCGATCAGTGCGATCAACGCAGCCTTCAAATTGACAACTTCTTCGTTGTTGTCGCCTGATTTGAGGTGGAAGCTGATAGAGTTCATAACTTTCAACTTTTAAATCGATGTGAGTGCGAAACGCTCAAGTCAATGTGAGTTTTTATTTATTAAAAAGCTCGTTGCCTTGACGATAATGTTAACTAAGATAATTGACCAAATGTCAAATGGCATCCTTCGTTTCTTACGGAACGATGTAGCGCCAGGCACTCGAGCTAGCAGTGTTTTGACAAAGTTATGATGAGTGCTTTGATACGGTTTTTATTATTAAAAATCTTAAAAGTGTTTAAATTAAACAGTTGAATAAAGTTATTATAGCTCTGTGCGCATTTCTTAAACTAGTTTCCGGGCCACCAAGCAGCTTTCCAAGGCACGAGAGTATACTTGTCAGAGGTTAAACGCGTGTATACAACGGCAGCACCTGTTCCAATTGCTCTACCCGAGGCTCCAAACGTCCCTTCGAAAACTGACTCTCCTGTTGCAACACCTGCAGCTGCAATTCCACCCAAAACTGGATGTGTCTTCTCTGCAACCCAATCACCAGCCGCAAAAGAGTGTTCTTGGATCTTTTTATCTTTTGAAGCAGATATCGTACTTGCCATAACCGCTAATGGGACTAAAGCAGGTACTTTACTTAAAGCGAACATCATTCCA
This sequence comes from Flavihumibacter soli, assembly GCF_010692725.1. Taxonomy (GTDB): domain Bacteria; phylum Bacteroidota; class Bacteroidia; order Sphingobacteriales; family Sphingobacteriaceae; genus Daejeonella; species Daejeonella soli. The sequence goes on from NZ_JAAFZB010000094.1 coordinate 151,578, forward strand.
CCTCCTATGGCGGCGGTTTCAGCAGCCTCAGCCGTCCGTCCTTCATGAAGTTGAGTAATTACCTCGCCTGCAAGTGCAGCCCCACCTGCGACCTTAACAGTTGTGCCAAGCATACTTCTTCCAGCGGAAGGTTTAGCTGGCTTTTGACTGGAAGATTGCTCTGGGGCAAACTGCTGGGTGCTAGATTGTTCATGAAATTTAAAAGATAATTGTTGTGGAGTTGATGAAGTGTTCGGACTACTGAATGCCGTTTGTGCAGATGAGCCTGTAGATGTCGGACTTGTAAAACCTGCAGTTCCCAAGTTTGGTCCGGAAGCTCTTCCAAGGGCTGGTAATTTTGGGTCTTGTAACGCTGGTGATAGTGGATTTGCGGGATATCGGGTACCTTTGGAAGCTAAACCACTAGGCGTGGTGTCAAATCCATCAACACGTCCATATCCTCCAGATGCCTTAATAGAAGTTGCCTGTCCCCTGACTGTTCCACCACCATCACTTCTATTTGCGCTTGCCAACTGCGGCCCTACCGGTGAAACTTCACCGGATTTTAATAGCACAAATGGCTTTCCCATATGACCAACATCAACTTTACTTACATAATCACCTGTCCAAATCCTATACACGCCTGTCATTGTAGCCCTTAAGTTTGGAGATATTCCTCTCGAACTGTAAGTTGCAGTAACATTGGTGTGGTAGATAGGTAGTTCCCAAAAACCGACCTGGGATTGAGTTCCGGATTTATCATGTTTTGTGATGGGATTGCTATCACAATATGAGTATAAATTTAAGCCACCCTTAATCCCAGCCGGATCAGCACTCAACCACCTCCCCAGCCACGGTAAATAATACCTGGCGCTATGATATTCCAAACCGGTTTCCTCATCACGCTCCATACCCGTGTAGCGGTAGCGTTTGGCAGCAGATTTAATAGCTGCATTTTTTGCCTGGTATGCAGTGGTTCCATAAGGGTGATATTCTTCATAACTGATCACCCGGGCATCTGCATCCAACTCCAGGCTCGCAGAACCTAGTTGATTATGGAGTTGATAGCGCACCAGATGTTTCTCAGTTGCGTCATCCACATCATTGCGGGTTTCAACCATGACAAAGCGGTGCCCTTCATCCATTAAACTTAAGGTTCTTCGCCTTAACCCGCTATTGTTCCCTGAATGTTTTATGTACAATTCATAGCCGGAAATATAAATTCGTTCTTCTTTTTTTGAGGCCTCTTCACCGGCCGGAGCGCTGTTCTCGGTGATCTTGCGGATGCGCTGTCCCTGCCCGTCATACTGGTACCAGGTAGTTTCGGCCGTACCGTTTTCAGGATTTACCTTCTGCTGAATTGATCTTACCAGCTCTTCTTTGAAGTTCCAGGAAATATCATCAAGGTGTGGCATTGCGGTTATGAATCCGTGCTGCAGATGATGTGGATACAAATATGTCAGTGAGTCTGCACCCTCACCTATCTTTGTATTTTTGAGGCGGTTGTTTGTCGGCTCGTATTCATACTTTCTCGTCCACCAATTGGCAGAACTCCCATCATTCGTATGCCTTAGTTCCAAAATGTTTCCTACAGGGTCATAGCTGTATTGCTGCCTGTAATTCCATACGGCTAAAGGATCCCCCACATTCACAGAATGCATAAAAGCCTTATCGTTCCAATTATCTTTACTGTCAAAATTTAAAGCACCGTTATTTTCCCTGCCCGTAGCTTCCGTTAACCGGTAAAGCGCGTCATAAGTAAACTCGCTTAAGGGCTCAATAACTACATTGGCAAAGAAACTTATTGGAATGGCTTTGTCTTCAATAGCTGAAATATTTCCTACCGGATCGTGGGTATAATACAGATCCTGCAGTAGTTCATTGTTCTGCCTTTTGCTTTCTAATCTTTTGAGGCGGAAGGTTTCCTTATCATAGTAAAATTTTGTGGCGACATCGTTGCCATAAATAATTTTACTACGCTGCCCTTTCTCATTGTAGTCTATATCCTTAATGTAAATTGTTGTAACGTCCGGATCAATATGCTTTACTGTTTCGCCATCCAGTAAGCCGGCTTCGTTATAGGATGGTGTTATGATGCTTCCATCAGGTGCTGTTTGTAGAGTTATTCTCCCAAGTGCATCAGTCTCCGTGATAAAGGTAAAATCATCATTTTCAAGATCGCTGACCAGGCTTGTATCAATCCAGTTAGCCACAGATTTATAATTTAAGAAGAGTTTGCGGGTGGTCTGTTTTGGCTGCCCCTTAAAATCATAATCTGGTGTAAACACGGCTCCACCAGTATCAAAGTGTTCAATCACCTTTCCCTTTAAATTTTTTAAAGCCGCATCCGCTGCTAATTCTCCATAAGTGATCCTGTGGAAAATATTGTCTAAAGGAACCGTGCCGTCACCCCCAACAACTCTATTTTGCACCGGACGGTGCAGTTCATCATAAAAATATTGGAACTCATGGTTGCGCTCATCCCAGGTGCGGAGCGGGTTTCCCAGAATGTTGGTGAGCAGCCATCGTTGGCCTGCATCCATGCTATTTTGATATACAAGGTTACCCAGTATATCGTATTTATATTGCACTACAAAATTGCCCCTTGCATCAGTTACCTTCCGCAAATTACCTTCGGTATCAAGTTCAATCTTGGTATGAGAAAACTCATCCGCATCAGTACTAATGTTTTTATTGTGATCAATCGATAATACCGGTCTTCCCAAAATATCGAAGTGCAAAACATTGGGCGTGTTTGCATGCTTAGCAGCTTTATGTGCTGCGATCTTTTCTCTGCCGGGATCTTTTCCAGCCGCAATCAGTTCCGCATCTATCAGCCGGTTGGTACGATTGATATGCCATGTGCAATCGCTTTCTAAAACGGTATCGTTAGCATCATAAATGACCTGTTTCCAAGAATCAAATTCAACTTTTGAGAATGATCCATCGGGCATTTTAGTTTTTATCAAACGCCCCATCGCATCGTAATACATAATCGGCGTTACACCGGTCTCAACCAACTCTTTTGAATCTTCGAATTTATGTGTGACTGAAAAATAAGGTTCATATTGTTTTACTGCATTGCCCTTATTGTTGAGGATCGTTCTGCCGTTGCCAACCCAACGCAGTTGCTTGCTATTGAGAGCTGAAGTATCGACATCGTTAATTGTATAGGTGTTATTAGGGTTATTAAGCACTTTTTTTGCCATGCCCGGTTCTGCCTGCACTTTTTTCATGATTACTTGCCCTGATCCATTTGAATATTCAAAACTCAGCTGAACAGGGGAATCATTATTTTTTTGAAAATGCTCTTCCCGAACAATTGAAGCAACCACCACAGGTTTACCAGAACTTCTGTAGACTTCAAAATCATAAACAAAGCGCTCCGTAGCATGACTTAACAGTTGTTTTCCCTTTTCCCTTAATAAAACTGAATCAGTAACACCTTCTGGAGTATCGGGCAGATTAAAAAATTCATCGAGCAGATCCATCTCGGCCTGTTCGGTAGCTTCGGATAAACCGGCCAGGTCATCCGCTTCATTACCTTTCCCCATTACAGCCGTTCCCTTTACCAGACCTAATTCATCGGTAATAGCTTCTGATAGATTGTCATTCATATCCCTCATCCGCTGAGGTGAAAGAGTGCGGAAGTTGAAAAGATCGACTATAGATTTATTGTTCAATGCATCTTCCGTTTCTTCAATAAACAGAAAATAATTGCCATAGTATTTCACCCTGGTTTTCGAGCCGTAGGGATCTGTATAAGAAATGGGAACATAAAACCGCTCCTGGGAATCCGAGCCAGTTTCTGCCTCTTCCAAAAATTGTGAGGTCCCGGACCTGACCCACCAGTTACTGTCATTTTCACTATTCGCAAACTTACCTTCGGTTAAAAGACTGTCATTTACTTTTTGGCTAAAAATATCTGATACCAAATCTGGTGTATAAGCCAGCTGGTAGCTTTCAAACGGGATGGCCAATGATTCCAATTCGTGCAGCCTCAATGCTTGGGTAAGATCGTTTCGATAGTAACAAGTGCGGATGTGCTCAATTAACCTTTTTTGCGGATTGCCTGAGGCAGTGTTAATATCTGTTTGATGATAAGCGACTTCGGTTGCCGCATCCAGTATATTTTCAAAATCGTTAAGCGAGTGCAATAAACCTGTTTTGGCAATACCTTTCAGCTCGAATGTCTTTATCTCAGAAGGTAAGCGTAACCGGTTTGTACTCTCAGAAATTATATCATTGGTAAATTGACTCAGAGTATAAATGATGACCGTTTTACTTTGCGCTTGTTGCGTTTCTATCGGCAGCGAGGCATCGGCGGATAATCTTGGATAAACTACCGCCGCTGATTCGAGAACATTTCCGTATTCATCTAATTTTATATTGAGATTATGGGCTATGCGGGGATCCTCTACATTTCTTTCATAGCTATAAGTGATCGACTCGCTTTCTTTCACCACAAAAACAGCATGCTTGTTATTGCCTTTGGGTTGCAGCAATTCGATCACACAATTATGCGTGCTAACAGAATACGGGCTGAGTTCTCTTTTGATCTCATCAGGTGTCGCACCTGTTTTTGGAGCATCAAGAGCAAAAACCTCCGAACGCAGCGCCATACTCTTACATGCCCGTATGGCTTGCCGCCATTCATCAGCGCTAAGGTGATCAATTACCGCATGCGAAATTCCTGGTGCTTGTATAATGCGGGCATCGGGCAATGGCGCTTCGTGACGCGTTATTGTAAAGCCCTGCCGCTCCATTTCCTCAAACCAGTATTCATGCGTGAACTGGCTCAGAATTTTTTCACGGCTTAAAAATGCGCCTGTATGAAACCAGGTTTTAGAAACTACCGGTTCCTGGTGCAGCTCGCGATCAACAATGTTGGTTGCGTCACCTTTTTTCCAATCTTCAAAGTGCTCGGAATCAGTCTGTTCCACCATACCAAAACCCCGAAACTCACGCTCTGCATGGTCGTAGTACCCGTGATGATACTTATAGGAGCTAACAAACCGGTACCCTGAAATCTTATCCCTCGTTTCTGTCCTGGAGATACAATGCACGGGGAAATGCAATCTGGTGATCCAGGATCTACCCATTAACTTGTCGTCGATGTAAAATTTGGTAGAAGGCGTATATTCAAAGGAAACCTCCTTTCCCAGGTTATTCTTATAAAAAACCATAATGTGCGGTTTCTTACTGTTCATCAGATCAATATATTTCCAAGGCGACTGGCTATCCTTAGAAAGGGGACTTGACCAAACGATACACGCTACTCCATTTCCCAAAAGATCCTCCACTGTGATCCTAGCCTGACTGTGTATATCCGGAAACGCCTCGATCTCGAACGGAACCGTACTAAAAGCGTTTCCGCTCAGGTTCATCCAGCAGGTGAATTTGTTTTTACCCAGATAGATAATATCTGTTGTTCCGGAACCGTCTATATCTGCAAGTTTTAAATAGGCCGCATTAAAGGCTTCAGGATGATCGAAAATCGGCGGGTTATCTACTCCTACCTTTGCTCCGAACCTCCCGTATCCCAGGTTGGGCCAGTAACAGATCTCGCCGTTGCGGATGCGGACTAAATCCGTCAGTCCATCACCCGACATATCGGCTAAAAAGATGGATTGGCTTGTCTCCGAAAAAACAATAGCCGGTCCAGCCTCTTCATCAATGTTTTTTATATTTTGATAAACTTGCGAAAAACCGCTTTTGCCATCTGATTCATACCAGGTGAACACATTATCTTCAGTAATTAGAATCTCAGATTTACCATCTCCATTCAGATCAAGCATCCTGGTATTCCGATCTTGAAAATCAATGTTTGGAAGGCTTGAAAAATTTCTAAATGGCTGCCATTGATCATCATCATCTAATTCAAAAAAACCTTGTCTGTTCGAATCGTAACTTACCAATTGCTTACCACCGTCTGCATCCAGATCGGCAAGCTGCAATTGTTTACCCAACCCGAGAAAAGAAGGCTTTGGACTCACCAATTTTGCCTGCTCAAAATGGCCGTCTCCCAGATTGTGTTTATAATACCAACCGTTTGCCTGTTCGGTAAGAATGCCCGACAGGCCTTCATTAAACAGGTCTGTGAATTGATAACGTCCCTCGTCAGGTCCGGATGGGGCATGAGCTAAATTGTCTGCGGAGATGGTTTTCAGATCTTTGTTCCATTCATGTTTCTGGTATCCAAATTCCATTGCCGGCAGATTTTTGCTCTTATAACTTCCGTCTGCTTTTTTTATATAACCGAAAGTTCTTATGGATCTTATGAATGTAAAATCCCGTTCAGAGCTGGTGTCGTATTCAAAGTTCAGCGACCTGACCAGTCCGTCATATTCGTCAGGACCCGTAAAATGATGAAAAAGTAAAACCCTTTTACAAAGCCGCGTTGTTCTTATTTCAAACCCCGGCTTATAATCCGAGAAAGCATCTGTTCTGTAATCCCAATCTTCATTCTTTGCATAAGGGGAATTGTCATCATATTCGCCGTAATCAAAAACTGTCTCGAATAAATAATCCGGTTCAACAGGAAAACCTTCGCCAAAACCTTTGTAAGGTGTTTTATTACCGTATAAAACTTTCTCGGGATATAAATTGGTGTAGGTGATCCGTCCATTACTAAGACGATTGCGGTTGTGTAGTGCCGAGCGATCAAAACCTTTATCATCTTCTTTTTTATAGATATAGTGAGAGCAATTTCCTTTATCATCAAAAACGAATTCAGGAAACCATTCAAAAATCCTGGTACTGTCTTGTGGGTCCGCAATGACTGAATTGCCGCTCCAGCCGAAGAGAGTAGTAACGTTTTCCCTGGTGATGATCCTCCACTTGATTATTCCGGAGGTCTTTTCCTTCCAGCGTTCGATGCGTGCGAACAGTCCTTCAATCCGAGGTCTGTAGCATCTTATTCTAAATCCATCAGAAGAATCTGTTTCCTTAATGATATGATCTCCATTCGAATCCAATGAAAAACTGCCATCAGTCTCCTTTGCAAATTCAGGAACAAGGTCTTCAGCTTCGGAAAATAAGAAGGTATCAGAGTCTGTCGAATCAAGGTACTTTGGCAGTCCCTTTTCTGATTTTCGCTTGATCGACGATAAACCCAGACTCCAGCCTAACCCAAAAATGCCATTCCCAGCTCCGGAGTTATATAATAATGCTAGTGCGGGCGAAGCTCCCCTGGCCGGGGAAAACGGAAGGGGCATCGAAAATGAAGCGGTACCGTTTACCGCATTAACCGAAAACTTTTCATCGATGCCTTTAATCGCGCCGCCGCCTTTTGGCAATGAAATAGAAGGAACTTCAATCGCGTTTGATTTAGTTTTCCCACCATCCGTTTTCACGAATTGAGTCGACGGGTTACTTTGTGCGGGCTCTTTCATTGAATGAAGAACTTTTCTCAATTCAGCTGAAGTGCAACTGATTTGAACTTAAGAATACGCTTAACGACTAGCACGGAGTCGGCTTGGAGGCAATTATAATGATTCAGTTAGGCAACGGAGGAGAGGCATGTTGAACTCTGCTGTTTGTTGAGTATGATCAGAAATAATGTAATAAAATATACTATTCAATTTAGCTGTTAAATTTTAAATTATACCGTCTACGGAATTTTTAATCCAATTTTGTGATACATATCACACAATTTACACAGTAATCCGAAAAGCGACCTGCCTGATGCAGCAATTCCAATGCATTATTAAAAGTTTTAACTCTAGCGCCTGAGCATCAGGGTCCCCTGATCTTTATACGTTTCAGAAGCAGCATCACCATTTGTAAACGAACCTGCAAAACTGCCTGAATTGTCGTCATAAGTTAGAGAATAATACTGTATAATATCTTTAACGCCTGTCGGTCTGGTCAACGTTAACAGATTATTACTAAATATACCTTTAACATCTCCTGAGAAGCTTAACCAATCTTTAGAATCGGTTTCCATGTGTCCTTTAACATCATTTTCACCGCTGCTTTCATTTGCTTCTAAACTTAGGGTTCCAGTTAATGTATTACCGCTTAAATTACTGTACCAGGTAAATTTCCACTGGCCAATGATCTTTCTAATTTCATTTCCACGTGTTAAAACATTCTTATCTTCTAAGGTTGGAGTGGAGACGCTGCCTGGGATAACAATAGTACCCGTCCTAGTTAGGTCGGTAGATGACGTCGGAGGATTATTATCGGAAATTGATCTTGTTGTATCACCCCGATAGGGATTTTGGTTAACTGATCCGGGATTGTGAAAGATCAATATCAATCCTGTTATAGCGGTGATCAATCCAGCCAAACCCGTTAATAAACCAGGAATTGTGGACCAAAAGGATTTTGATTCATTTTCCATCTCATTAAATAGCTAATTAAAGCAGAATTAAGAACGCTTATGAAAACTCAGGACTGCCGTCTAAACTAGTGGTGGGCTTGAGAGATAAGTAACTTCAAGAGGCTCATCAAATTATACTTACAATTTAGCAAATTTGTTTGAAAGTGGGAATAGTGAATTAATAACTAAAACTTTTGCAGTTGTTGCTTCTCCCTACCCTTTGGTAATAAACCAAAACTCCGAACCCAAAAGTACTTAAAGACATTTTAATTCCGTCAACTGCGGGAATTTGGCAAATAACCGTCAATGAACGAATAATACGGATTTCCATTGTTCTCGTTTATTCCAGGAATAAATAGATCCAGTATGGCAGGCAGAGCAGCCACAACAGGAAAAGCGGCCAGATCCGGCCTGATAAGATGTTAATTGCTCAAACAAGCTGGTCCAGGAACGTTTTAAGATCCTACCCAGTATAAACTCAAATAGTATGGTCAGTATAACCCATACAAAACCAGTTAAGAGGGCCTCTTTGCTGCTGTCAATTTTAAGCAAGGGGAATATGAACCATACATAAACGGTAATCAGCATAATGAGCGTCAGCGTTGACAGCTGCTGTGCCCGTATATCCGGATAACGCTTAATTATCACGCTCTCCCTCAATGCTGCATTGGCAAATGCAATTACAATCATCGGAAGCAGAGAAGGAAATGAATAATACCCATATAAGTTTCCTTTAGTCTTAGCTATACCTTGAATCCAGGGCAGATTGGCTACATGAATGAATCCTACCTGCTCAACTTTGCTAAACCGGTTTTAATGATCTCGAAGCGGTGTTTTCCCGCGCGAAGCTGAAAAGTGCGTAGCGTGGGAGGATTCCCGATCTCCTGCAAGCCTGCTTGTTTAACGGGTCTTCCGCTGATGTATAACTCTTCATCAGCACCTACCGATAATCTGAGTGTCGCCGTTGAATTTGCCGGGATCACTGCTTCATATACAAGCCTGTCACTCTCCTTTTGCCAACCCGATTCAATAAGGCCGTACGGACTTTGGTGGGATGCACGGAAATGATCCAGTCCGGGTACAAAGTTAGGCTGCAGCAACACGTTGCGGAAACCAGGTTTGGATTCATCAGGCCTTATCCCGCCTAAGCCCTTGTACATCCATGCCCCAACTTCACCAAACATAATATGATTCATAGAGATGTCGCGTTTCGCATTGATATCCCAGTTTTCATATAAAGTACTTGCCCCATTGACGATCCACCAGCCCCATGACGGATAAGTTTCCTGGGCCACTATTTTATAGGCCACATCCGCATATCCGTTTTCGCTTAAAGCGTTTAAAATGGACTTGGTTCCGAGGAGCCCTACATCAAGATGATAATTATCCTCTTTTACACGCTTGGCAAGATTGGCCGCAACCAGAGGCTTCATATCATCCTCTGCAATTCCCCAATACAGAGCAGCACTAAGCTCTGTCTGGAGTCCGCTGCCATATATACCGGTTTCCTTGTTAAGATATTTGTCGTTAATGGCCTTTCTGACCTTCTCTGCAAGTGAAGTATACCGAACATGATCTTCAGACCGGTTCAGAAGTTCCGCCGTTTTGGAAAGGATAAGCAGGTCTGTATAATAATAAACCGACGAAGTAAATTCGACCGGAGATTTGGATTTCACAGGTACCCAATCCCCTAGTCCCCAGGACGTGAGCCCCGAAGGGGAGCCTTCCGTAATGTGGTCAACATAACGCTTTATCGGATCATAACAATCTTCCAGAACTTTCGTATCGCCGTAGAATAGGTAAAGGTTCCATGGAATGATGGCAATAGAGCTTGTCCAGTCGGGCCCGTTTCCCCATTCATATCCCCAGCCACCCGTAGGAATAATAGAGGGAAGAACCCCGTTGGGCTGTTGCTCATCACGGTGGTCGGCCATCCACTTTTCATAAACGGTAATGCCGTCAAAACTGTAAAGTCCCGTTTCAACAGCAATATGGGCGTCTCCGGTCCAGCCATTCTTCTCCCGTTGCGGACAATCAGTAGGATAGCCGAATAGGTTGGACAGATAAGAATTATTTGTAGCCTGCCAGATCTTATTAAGAGTGGTGTTTGAAGAACTGATCTGGCCAACAGGCGGAACATCGCTATGCAAAAACTGCGCTGTCAGGCTTTGCCGGTTCAAGACTGCAGAACCTTTCACGCTGACTTCCACAAATTGAAAACCCTTGTAGTTAAAGCGCGGGCTGAATGTTTCGGTTCCCTTTCCGCTCAGAATAAAGACATCGGTTTGAAAGGGGTCACGATCGTCTGTTGGGCGATAATGTTCATCGATATTCGATTGGTCGACATGTCCGTTTGAATACACACGCTCCGCATGTTTAAGCATCAACACTGTTCCGGGGCTTCCTTTTACACTTATACGACTTACACCTGAAATATTGCGGCCGAAATCGTATAGGTAGGTGCTGTCGTTGAGCTGTTTAAAATTTTTCACCGTCAGTTCTTCAACATCCCTGATTGGATGCATCACCTGTGACACAATATTCCTGGAAGGGGCGGTACGATATATGACGTTTTTCCATTTAGAATCATCGAACGAGGCCTGGTTCCATCCTGCCTGCTCAAGCCGTGCATCGTAATGCTCGCCTGTATATATACTATTTAATATGACCGGACTGAGCGATGTTTTCCAGTCTTTGCCTGAAGTTATAGTTTCAACAGTGCCGTCATCATATGTGATACGAAGATCCATGCAGAAAGCTGGCCGGTTCCGCCAGGGTGCCTTATGGAAATCCCATACAGCCGTTGATTGATGATTGTACCAGCCATTCCCCAGCAGTACACCGATGGCGTTACTGCCGGAATTCAAAGCGGAAGTAACATCATGAGCTACATATATTGTTCGCCGGTCAAAACGTGTATAAACAGGGTTCAAACGATGATTCCCTATTTTGTTGCCGTTAATGTATAATTCATAAAGACCGGCTACGGCAATATATGCCCTGGCAGAAACAATCTTTCGTGTAGCCCGAAAGGTCTTTCTGAAATAAGGAGCCGGTTTCAATTGCGTATCTTCAGAATCACTGATCCATGCTCCCTTCCAGTTCTTCTGTTCCATCATCCCGGTTTCAAAGCTGCTGATCGGAGAAAGGCTTGTCTTTTTGCGATCCTGGTCCCAGGTCTTAACAGCCCAGAAATAACGTGTGAATGGTCTTAGCTGCTTTCCCCGATAGGTGACTAGCTGGTTTGCCGATCTTATTTTCCCGGAAGACCACACCTGGTCACTTTTACTATTCCCCAGTGCAACGGAATCAGTATTTACGATAATAGTGTAGAACGTCTGCCTGGCGCCTGTCCGCGAATCTTTAAGCTGCCATGAAAGCCGCGGATTCCTGACATCAATACCAATAGGATTAACCAGGTATTCGCATTTAAGATCAGTAACCCTCACCGGAGAGGCCGCATGAACATTAACGGATACCAGAATCAGGCAAATCAGCAAAAAATAGTTTAAAGAGTAGTTCATTCAGCCGTTCTTTTATTAGCGAGCCTGTAAATTAAGTAATTAGTTTAATGTCGTAATATTGCTTATGGGCTAATCTGGTAATGTGTTCGTATACAGCGCATTATTAAAATATTTTTAACCCTGCCATTTGTCAACGATCAATAAAACACTGAATCAGTGTAGCCGGTTCAGAAGGAATAATAAAACGAGATCAAAAATAGAGATCATTAATAATCATAAAGAAAATGATGACCAGGAAAATAGACCGGAGATCGTTTGTTAAGACAACAACGGTCATTGGTGCATGTCTCGCCAGTGGAGGCATTCTGCCAGTTATGGGAATGACAAAAGACCCGGGTTCCCAGGAAAACATTCATATTATTGGACCCAGAGAAGGTTTTTCGCCGCAGGTAGGCACATTACTCTCGATGATGACCTGGATGAGAACGGTTGTGTTGTCGAGCGTTGAAAACATGACGAAAGATGAACTGGATTATTTGCACGATGCAGAATCAAATACTATCGGGGCGATGCTGTTACATTTGGCCGCAACCGAACGGATTTATCAAATAGGGACTTTCAATTGGAAGGTTGGTTTCAAGGGTGATGGAAAAATTGACTGGGAGGCAGCTATGGCACTTGGTGATAAGGGTCGAAAGCAAATTAAGGGAAACAACCTGGACTATTACATCAATATTTTAACTGAGACCCGCGCTACGACAATTGATGAATTCGGGCAAAGGGATGACAAGTGGTTAGCAAAAGTTGACCCAGCCTTCTTTCAGAATATGCCGACCAACAATTATTGCAAATGGTTTCATGTCTGTGAACATGAATCGAATCACAACGGTCAAATCAAATGGATCAAAAGCAGGATCGCCAGTACAAATAAGAAATAGATAAGGCACAAGCCCCACAATTTAGCAAACGGAATATTTCCTTCTACCAATATTAATTTAGTGTCCGGAATTCCAAAGGAGATTGACCGACGCGCTGCTTAAACAAGCGGGCGAAATGCTGGGGATACTTGAAGCCCAGCTCATAAGCAATCTGGCTAACGGTTTTACCCCTGTCAAATATCTTTTCCTTAGCGATATCAATTAATTTGGACTGTATATACTCCTGTGCTGTTTTGCCGGTTTCCTTTTTTACCATGTCGCCGAAGTAGTTTGGAGATAAATTTAATTCATCAGCGCAATAAGCAACGGAAGGCAATCCGATCGTTTGCGGTTTTTCAGATTGAAAATAGTCATTCAACTGGCTTTCAAATCTTTCCAACACCCCCCGGTGCACATGATCACGGGTTATGAACTGGCGTTCGTAAAAACGGACGCAATAGTCGAGAAACAATTCGATATTAGATACAATAAGCCTTTTACTGTGCTTGTCGATAGAATGCTCCAGTTCATATTCAATTTTCGAAAAACAATCTAAAACCAGTTTCCTTTCACGTTCCGATAGGTGAAGTGCCTCATTTGATTGATAACCAAAGAACGTGTAGTCCTGCACGTGCCTTCCAAGCGAAGTCCCGTGTATCAGGTCAGGATGAAATACGAGTGCGTAACCCTTGGGCTGATAGGTTTCCCCGTTGCTGTTAATTCCTGCGACCTGTCCGGGGGCCAGGAAAACTAAGGTTCCTTCCTGGTAATCGTAGGTATTTCTTCCATACACCAGGTCACCGCATTTCACATCTTTCAAAAATATAGTATAAAAGCCAAAATACATGCTGGAACCCTGCCTCGGGTCTGCCTTAGACAGATCAACCACACTGATTAAGGGGTGTTTAGTTTCATTATTGTTGAATGCGTTATACTCACTGATCGTATTGAATCGTCGCTGCTTATTCATAGCCATTATTTTAACATTATCAAACGTTATCAAAGTTATTAATTATCAGGTCGCTGGTTAGCGGCTTCCCGGGTAATCAGTAATAATGGTACACATTACCGTAATCCGTATCCTTCTCCCTGACGAAACAAACAAGACATTTGGAATATGAACGCTGCAAACCTGGTTTGTGGTGGGCCCGATCCCAAAAAATCGAGACTGGACGTGATTGAAAAGGCCGTAACGTCGCGGAACCTGCACTAGTTCTGCGGGCTCCGCGAACAGTGAGGCTGTTTATATTACAGAACCAGTGGGAACGTTTTGATTTTGAGAAAATAATAAGATATGGAAAAGCGTAAACTTGGAAATAGCGGGCTGGAAGTTTCGGCCCTGGGTCTTGGTTGTATGGGATTGAGCTTTGGCTATGGTCCGGCAACAGATAAGAAACAAGCGATTCAATTAATCAGGGAAGCGTTCGAACAAGGCGTTACCTTTTTTGACACGGCCGAAGCCTATGGCCCGTTCGACAATGAAGAACTACTTGGGCAGGCATTGGAGCCATTCCGGAACCAGGTGGTGATTGCAACCAAGTTTGGTTTCAAAGGTGGAAAAACGGAACTTGGGATGGACAGTACACCCGAAAACATCCGGGCAGTGACCGAAGCCGCACTCAAACGTCTGAAAACTGATGCCATTGACTTACTTTACCAACATCGTGTTGACCCCAATGTACCTGTCGAGGAAGTAGCCGGCACAGTGAAGGCTCTTATTCAGGAAGGCAAGGTCAAACATTTTGGACTGTCTGAAGCAAGTGCAGACACCATCCGAAGGGCGCACGCGGTACAGACGGTAACAGCAGTGCAGAGTGAATACTCGCTATGGTGGCGGGCGCCTGAAAAGGAGATCCTCCCTGCACTCGAAGAACTGGGTATTGGCTTTGTACCGTTCAGCCCGCTTGGGAAAGGTTTTCTAACCGGTAAGATAGATGAGAAGACCACATTCGACAAGACGGACTTCCGGAACGTTGTTCCCCGCTTTTCTGAGGAAAACCGGAAGGCAAACCAGGCTTTGGTTGATTTACTTGCAAAGATTGCGACAGAAAAAGATGCCACTTCTGCACAGATAGCATTAGCCTGGTTGCTTGCACAGAAGCGGTGGATAGTGCCTATTCCGGGAACCACCAAATTGCACCGCTTGAAGGAAAATGTTGCCGCTGCTGAAATTAAGCTTACAACAATTGAGTTCAAAGACATCGGCGATGCAATTTCACAAATCGACGTGCAGGGTGCTCGTTATCCTGAACATCTTCAAAAGCGAGTGGATCAGTAGGGCTTTTGTCTATTCAGTAAAAATGGTACACAAATCCGTAATCTGTATCCTCCCCTGATGAAAAGAAGGTCAGACCTTTGTATCTGATGCTTTAACCCCGACCCCATGAAACGAGTATTGTATTTTACGATCTTATTCCTCGCCGCCACCTCTACCGGGGTAGTTGCACAGGAAACCATTTTTCCAAAAGGCGAAATAGCTACTACAAAAACCCATACTGGCACCGTTTGGCTAAATCTATTAAATAAGCCGGACAGCCTCATTGACGTTGCGATAGCAACCGCCACCTTTGCGCCTGGGGCCAGGCTAAACTGGCATACACATCCCGCGGGACAAATTCTGTTGATTACAGAAGGTATAGGTTACTACCAGGAGAAAGGAAAGCCTGTCCAAATTGTCCATAAAGGCGATATCATCAAATGTAGTCCCGGTCTTCCCCACTGGCATGGTGCAGCCCCTGAAAGCAGCTTTACCTATCTCGCGGCATCAACGAATAGTGCAAAGAATCACACCGTCTGGTTGCAGCCTGTGACAGACGAAGAGTATAACAGTGCTAAGAAGTAAACCAGTATATTAATTTGAATTAAGACTATGAAAAAAGCTATTATCGGAATGATCTTGTTTATCGGCAGTGTACAACTATCACTTGCTCAGGCCAATTTACCAGGCTCAACAGAAAAAAACCCTACAAAAGAAGAGCAGGAACTACTTGATCTTTCCAAAACCAAATGGAAATGGATGTCAGACAAAAACGTAGAGTCTTTACACGGACTGTTTGACGAGAAGAGTGTCTTCGTTCATATGGGTGGAAGTTGGGGAAAGACTCAGGAACTTGACGTCATAAAAGGCGGCGGGATCTGGTATAAGAAGGCAGAGGTCTATTCCGCTGCTGTGAACTTCATAGGTAATACCGCAATCCTTTTAAACGATATCGACCTGCTGGCGGTAGTCGGTGGAAACGAAGTTATTAACCCTTTCATGGTTACCGAAGTATATGTGAAAGAAAATGGCAAATGGAAAATGGGCTCACTCACATTTTCAAGACTGCTTAGGCCGGTAAAAATGAATAACAGTAAATAATCTGCAGCAACAAATCAGATCAGGTATGAATCGTCGTAATCTCTTAAAAACAGGTTTAACATTAGCGGGAGGCTCCTTGCTGGTTTCGAATGCAAGCGCCCGGATATTGTCGCAAGCAGAGGCAAGCGAAAATACTTTGGCAAACGCCTCTCCTGGACGCCGCAAGCTTGGTACCCTGGAAGTTTCCAGTATCGGTTTGGGTGTGCAGAATATGAGTCGTACTTACCAAACAACGATCCCCACCCGGCCGGAAATGTTCAACATCATCCGTACAGCTTTCGACCGTGGTCTGACTTTCTACGATGCGGCCGAGGCTTATGGTCCTCATGAGGTGGAACGCATTCTCGGCGAAGGTATCGCGCCCTTTCGGGACAAAGTAGTGATAGCAACGAAGTTCGGCTGGAACATCGATCAGCAGACCGGTAAGAGACTTCCGGGGCTCAACAGTCGCCCGGAACATATTAAAATAGTTGTGGAAGGAATGCTGAAACGACTTCGCACCGATCGTATCGATTTGTTATATCAACATCGTGTAGATCCGGCCATTCCCATCGAAGACGTTGTTGGTGCAATAAAAGATCTGATTAAGCAGGGAAAAGTACTGCATTACGGACTTTCAGAGCCCGGTCCGCAAACCGTTAGACGGGCACATGCCATTCATCCGGTTACGGCTATTCAGAACGAATATTCGCTTTTATGGCGTGGCCCGGAAGAGGTAATCATTCCGCTCTGCCAGGAGCTGGGCATCGGCTTCGTTTGTTGGAGTCCGCTCGGTGTGGGCTTTCTGACCGGGGCTATCGACGAAAATACACGGTTTGCTCCCGGCGACATTCGCGGAATCGAGGAACGGTTCTCGCCGGAGAATCTACCCGACAACCTGGCACTTGTAAAAATGGTAAAAAGTTGGGCGGCCCGGAAGCAAGCCACTCCCACGCAAATATCGCTGGCCTGGCTTATGGCGCAAAAACCGTGGATCGTGCCCATCCCAGGGACAACACAAATGGCACACATGCTGGAAAACATCGGAGCAGATGAAGTAAAATTCACTGCTGACGAATTAAAGCAGTTCAACCAGGAATTGTCAGGTATTTCAATTAAGGGTTTACGCCTGCCACAAACTGTGTTAAATTTTTCTAACGTTGAAGCGCCAATTAAGCAATAAATTTAATCGTAAATTCATTTCCTTAAATTTATCAATATGAAGAAGTTGTTGATACTGGCAGTCGTTGTGCTGCTGACCCATTCCCCATTGTTTGCCCAGCACAGCCTGGAGAAGATCTGGGAATCTGATTCGCTCACATTGAAAGGGCCTGAGTCGGCGCTGTACGATTCAAAATCAAACGCGCTTTACATATCCAGCATGGCTTCGGGAACGGTTGTGAAGATGGGTCTCGACGGAAAGGTGATTAAAAACGATTGGGTAACCGGTCTTACCGCCAATAAAGGATCGGCTTTGTACAACAGCCTATTCTATACGGCCGAAACTTCAGCAATCGCTGTCATCGACGTTGCTACAGCTAAACTTATAAAGCGCATCCCGATTGAAGGCGCTGTCATGTTAAATGACCTGGCGGTAGACTCAAAAGGCATTGTGTATGTAAGCGATACACGGACAGGCAAGGTGTATAGGGTTGAGGGAGATACACCCGCCCTTTATCTTGAAAATATTCCAGGCGCAAACGGCCTGCTGACAGTAAACTCTGACTTATATGTAGCGGGATCGACTACTTTCCAAAAAGTAAGTGCCAACAAAGAGATTACGACAATAGCCGATGGCTTTGAAAGTGGCCTCGATGGCATTGTGATGGTTGCAAAAGATGAATTTGTGCTTAGCAACTATAAAGGCATTCTATATTACGTGAATAAGGATGGAACAAACCAGCTTTTGCTGGATAGTCGCGCTAATCGCATAATGGCCAATGATATTAGTTATGACAGCAAAACGAGGACTCTTTATGTCCCCTCCTTTGGTACCAATCGAATCATCGCCTATAAAGTAAAATAGGTTCAGAAAATCACTTTCAAACCAATTCAACGTACAGTCCTCATGAATAATTTCGTATTAACATCCCTCGCTACCGCTTTAACCGGGCTGCTTTCCCTTTGTAATACAGGTAATAATACTGATCCTTCCGCCAGAAATATGGATGGTTCAAGTGCTGCTATTACCCGTTTAAGTGCCGACTTGCCACTGGATAAAATAAAATTACCTGCCGGATTTTCAATAAGTGTGTTTGCAGAGGTTGAAGGTGCCCGTTCGATGGTCATGTCTCCTGCCGGGACTCTTTTCGTGGGCACTCAAAAATCGGGCAAAGTCTATGCTGTAAAAGACGTCGATGGTGATAACAAAGCAGATAAGAAATGGGTGATCGCATCAGGGATGAACAATCCTAATGGCGTTGCCATAAAGAATGGCAATTTGTTCGTTGCTGAGATAAGCAAAGTCACGAAGTTTTTGGATATCGAAAAAAGCCTCGACAATCCGGGCAAGGGTGAAGTCATTTATGATAAATTCCCAACAGAATGGGCACACGGCTGGAAATACATTGCTTTCGGACCTGATGGCAAATTATATGTACCGGTTGGAGCGCCGTTCAATATTGGTTTACCGGATGAACGGCATGCAGCCATTTTTAGAATGAATGATGACGGAACAGGAATTGAAAAATTCGCAAGCGGCGTCCGCAATACCGTTGGTTTTACCTGGAATCCCTCTACTAAGGCTATGTGGTTTACAGATAACGGCAGGGATATGATGGGCGATGATGTTCCATTCTGTGAGTTGAATACTGCACCCAAAGCCGGAATGAATTTTGGCTATCCATATTTCCATAGCGGTACCATCAAAGACCCTGAATTTGGCGGCACACATGAAGCGTCAGAATTTACGCCGCCTGCACAAAACCTCGGGCCACACGTTGCGCCGCTTGGACTTAAATTTTATACAGGCAGCATGTTCCCGGCCGAATATAAGGATCAGCTATTTATTGCAGAACACGGATCATGGAATCGAACCAAAAAGATCGGGTACAGGGTAAGCCTTGTTAAAGTAGAAGGCAGAAGGGAAATCATACGAAGCATTTGCAAGCGGATGGCTGGATGAAGCAACTCAAAAAGCGTGGGGCCGGCCCGTAGATGTACTCGTACTTGCAGATGGATCAATGCTTCTTTCAGATGATGCTGCTGGAGTCATTTACCGGATATCTTACAAAAAATAGCAATAAAATTAGCGATCGCCTGGTAACTAATGGATTTATTGACTGTCATTTACTGGTGATAAAGCAGACCACAATAGCTGAATAAAAGTGATAAGAATAAAAAAAGCACTCCTCCTTCTGATACTAATCTTTTTGTCGAGGCTTTCACAAGCACAAGAGAAAACAGCGCCTGCCTCCCCCAGGTTGACCGGAAAGGCGATATACACGCAACATTGCATGACCTGTCACCAGGTTGACGGAGCGGGTGCGCAGAACATGATCCCGCCACTAATAAAAACCGATTATGTCCTTGGCGATAAAGCACAGCTCATTAAAATTCTGCTGAATGGAATGAATGGAGAGATAAAGGTCAATGGAGATATGTATTCAAATGAGATGCCCTCGCAAGCCTTTTTAACAGATAAGGAAATAGCAGCGGTGCTCACCTATGTACGTAACAGTTTTGGAAATAAAGCCAGCGTAGTGACGAGCGGTGAAGTAAAAAAGACCCGGGCTACCATAAAAAAGTAGCATGCCCGGTGCTTGCTGAAGGGAGCCGCTAAAAGAAATAATCGTTGTAAAAACCATACCGGTTATCTTTTCGGTTTTCATTTATCTTTTAAACCCACAAAACGTGATGATTAAAAAAATTAGTATTTCTTTGGTTATAAGCTTCATTTGCAGTCTTGCCTCCGCCCAACAAAATGTAAGTTTCAGGCAAGCAAACATAGTTTCACCTGTGGTAAATGAAGCAGGGACGGTAACTTTCAGCCTACGGGCACCGCTTGCACAAACTGTCACCGTCCATGGTGATTGGGAGGCTAACGGAGGCCTCGGTCAAATGAGCAAAGACAGCGCTGGAATATGGAGATACACAACAGGAAAACTGCCTTCTGACCTTTATATGTATGCATTTTCCGTGGATAGCGTTCGGATGGTCGACCCTTCAAATGCTTTTTCATACCGGGACGTGGGTAACCTATTCAGCCTATTGATTATTAGTCATGGTAATGGCGATTATTACAGCGTTAATGACGTTATACATGGCAATGTGACAAGGATGTGGTATCCTTCTGCACAGTATAAAACCGATCGTCGGTTAACGGTGTACACGCCAGCCGGATATGACAAAAGTAAAAACAAATATCCTGTCCTGTATCTTCTGCACGGGAGTGGCGGAGATGAGGAGGCCTGGGTTACGTTAGGTCGGGTGCCCAGCATCCTGGATAACCTGATTGCACAGGGTAAGATTGAACCGATGATTGTGGTGATGCCGAATGGCAATCCCAAGCAAGCCGCCCCGGGCGAAACCAGCGAGAATTTTAATTACCGACCGGTCATGACCCAATATATGCCCAACTTTGCGGACGGGTCTTACGAAATATCCTTTAATGAGATTGTGAATTATATTGATTCACGTTTTCGGACAAGGCCCGAGAAGTCTCAACGGGCGCTGGCCGGCCTTTCTATGGGGGGCTTTCACTCTCTATTGATTTCCGCGAACCATCCGGATCTCTTCGATTACGTTGGTTTATTTTCACCAGGCACTCCTTCAAGCAGGGCGCTGGATCCAACCAGGTCTGCTTATCAGAACCTGGACGAAAAATTCGCCCGGCAAAAGAAGAATGGCTATAAACTGTATTGGATTGGAATTGGCAAAACAGACTTTTTGTATGAAGGCATGCAAGCCCATCGAAAAAGGCTGGATAAGCTGCAATTCCCCTATACATATGTTGAATCAGAGCGGGGGCACATCTGGAGTAACTGGCGAAGCTATCTATTACAATTCACACCCCTTTTGTTCAAAAAATAGGCTGCACATCGACAATAACAAATTACATAGTCAAGCAATCATAAAATGAAAAAATCAATTATTGGACTATTATTTATTCTTTTAAGTGCACAAGGATCTTTTGCACAGCAATCTGCCACTGAACAGGAAATTAAAGATCTCTCTAAAGCAAAATGGCAATGGATGGCAGACAAGAATGTTGACAAGCTGGCTTCACTCTTCCACGATAAATCAAAATTCGTCCATATGAGTGGAACCTGGAAAAAGAACGAGGAGCTCGACATCATTAAAACCGGAAGAATTTGGTACAAGAAAGCTGATGTCCACGATGTTGCCGTAGAAGTTATTGACGACAATGCTATCGTTTGGAATCGAATTACGTTGACGGCCGTGGTTCGGGGCACTGACGCGGTGAATGAATTTACCGTCACGGAAGTTTATAAAAAACAGGGGAACGATTGGAAACTGTTAGCCTTGACGTTTAGCAGTGTGCGTGACACCCATAAAATTGAACATGAGTAAAAACAAATTGAACGATCCCGATAGCGAAAGGCCCTTTCGATTATAAGGTTGAAAGGCGTTTGACCTATTGAACAGGCTGCATTGATAATCCAAAATTACGTTTATGTATAAACTCGAATTAAAAAAGGCAAGGGCAGGCTTTGGTGTTTTATCAGTTGCAATCTCCGTTCTATTTGCAGCTTGCGCATCTAATAAAGGAGGCATAAGCAAGCGGCAGTTAACCATCCGGGAACAAGGCAGCTTTGCAGCTGGCGGTACTGTGATTACTGAACCCGGCACTTTCGATCCTGTTAAACACGGAGCATTTGATCCCGCAAACCAGAGCTCAGAGGGTCAGACATTGCGCGGCGATCATGCATATGTTTTTTACCAGGTACCTGAGAACGCCCGTAAACTACCGCTTGTGTTCTGGCATGGCTACGGACAATCTGCAAAGACCTGGGAAACTACTCCGGACGGGCGTGAAGGATATCAGAACATTTTCCTGCGCCGCCGCTTTCCAGTTTACCTGGTCGACCAGCCAAGACGTGGCCGGGCGGCACGAAGCACCAAGCCGGTCACCGTTAATGCAGCACCGGATGAGCAGCTTTGGTTTGGTATTTTCCGCATGGGTATTGGTTCTGATTTTTATCCCGGTGTTCAGTTTGCAAAAGATCCGGAGACATTGAACCAGTTCTTCCGGCACATGGTTCCGAACACAGGTCCTTTTGATATGGAAGTAAATACAGATGCGGTATCAGCCTTATTCAACAAGATCGGGACCGGCATCCTTGTTACACATTCGCACAGCGGCGGACAGGGATGGCGCACTGCCGTCAAAAACCCGAATATAAAAGCTATTGTGGCTTATGAACCGGGTAGCAGCTTTATATTTCCCGAAGGCGAAGTACCCCAACCAATAAGCTATGTGGGCGGGCTGCTGAAAGCTGTTGCTGCTCCTATGGCTGAATTTATGCAGTTGACGAAAATTCCCATAATCATCTATTACGGCGATTATATACCCGACGAGCCAACACAAAATCCCGGGCAGGAACAGTGGCGTGCTGCTCGCGCCATGGCCCGGTTATGGCGAGATACCGTAAATAAACACGGCGGTGATGTGACCCTGATCTATCTTCCTGACATAGGGATCAATGGCAATACGCACTTTCCCATGTCAGACCTGAACAATGTGCAGATAGCTGATCTCATGTCAAAATGGTTAAAAGAGAAAGGATTAGATCAGTAATATTGGTAGTAATTCCCGTAATCCGTCTACTATACAATCTTTTTCCTGTTCGGATCTTTGCATAGTTACAAGAATTCAAGAATGAAAAAGGTAATTACGTTTTGGGTAACGCTGATAACTACAATGTGTATGCTGTCCGCTTGCTCCAGGGCCCAACAGCCTCCGTCTGAAAAAACAGCAGCCTCACCGGCTAATAAAAAGGTGTTGATCGTGTACCTCTCACGAACCAACAATACCAAAGCGATAGCTCAGATCATACATAAACATGTGGGCGGCGAACTGATCGCCCTGGAACTGGTAAACCCCTACCCTGAAAATTACAAGGCAATTGTTGACCAGGTAGCAAATGAGAATACAAGCGGTTTTTTGCCACCACTCAAAACAAAGATCGAGAGCATCGAAAAATACGATGTGGTATTTTTAGGTTTTCCTACCTGGGGCATGCAGCTGCCACCGCCAATGAAGAGTTTTTTAAATAAGTATGATCTGGATGGAAAAACCATTATCCCATTTAATACGAATGCGGGTTATGGAATCGGCAGCAGTTTTCAAACCGTGAAAGCTTTGTGTCCCAACAGCACCATACTGGAAGGATTTTCAACCAAGGGTGGTGTGGAAAGAGATGGGATCAAATTTGTAATGGAAGGCGAGAAAGAAAAACAGGCGCAGGTTGAAGTAAAACGATGGTTACAGAAGATCGGGATGCTAAGTGAGCACTAACTCTTACGTAAAAATAACAAATGAAGTCATTCAATAAAAAATCGGTCTTTGCAATTTTATTAACAGCAGTAACGACCTTGTTTAATGTAAACGCACAAGCAAAAAGTGTTATCGAAGAGTCATTCAGTCCCAGGCAACAAAGCATCATTTCTATTGCTGCCTATACGGCGAAAGGCGACCTTTCAAAATTAAAAACGGAGCTGCACGCAGGGCTTGACAAGGGCCTGAGCATTAATGACACAAAAGAAGTGCTCGTTCATCTTTATGCATACTCCGGGTTTCCCCGCAGTATCCGAGGGCTGCAAACTTTGATGGAGGTGCTTGATGAACGTAAAGCTAAAGGCATCAACGATCAATGGGGTGCCGAAGCCTCTCCCATTCAGGATGAGCGAAGCAAATACGAGCGGGGTCGGGAGATTTTGGGAAAACTGACAGGCGCAGCACAAGATGTTGCCAAGACAGGCTATGCGGCATTTTCTCCCGAGATAGATATATTCCTCAAAGAGCATTTGTTTGCCGATATTTTTGAACGTGATATATTGAGCTACTCCGATAGAGAGTTGGTGACCATATCCGTACTCAGCAGCATTGGAGGGGTTGAACCTATGTTGCGCTCGCATTTGAACATTTGTTTGAATGTCGGCATAACACCCGGCCAGTTGCAACAATTCGTGACCATTATAAAATCAACCATAGGTAAAAAAGAAGCAAAATCGGCTAAATCCGTACTGGATGAAGTGCTTAAAAACAACACTTCCCAGCGTACCTAAAATCATCATAATATGAAAACGATAGCATCATTCTTAACTGCATCAGCACTATCAATAACATTTGCAGAAATGACACAGGCTCAACCAGCAGAAAAGCCAGCTAATAAAAATCCTTATACGCTGGTGTATGACGGAGCGATTACAGAGAATGTTAAATTGAAGGTAAACATTCATCCGGTTAGGTATAAAATTAAAGACATTGACATAGTAGCTAATGTTTACACGCCTGCTAACTATGATCCGGCAAAGGAGTATCCGGCTATTGTTGTTGCCCATCCTAACGGAGGAGTAAAAGAACAAGTTGCCGGTTTGTATGCACAACGTTTGGCAGAACAGGGTTATATTACCATTGCGGCAGATGCAGCCTATCAGGGTGGTAGTAGTGGTTTCCCACGAAATGTAGATAAACCGGCCAACCGAATTGAGGATATTTATTCGATGGCGGATTTTATTACACAATTCGATGGTGTCGATGCGGCCAGGCTTGGTTTGTTGGGTATCTGCGGAGGCGGTGGTTATTCTTTAAAAGCCGCCCAGGCAGATAAAAGATTCATATCTGTCGCTACTTTGAGTATGTTTAATTCAGGTGTGGTTCGCAGAAATGGTTATATGGATTCGCAAATTTCAACTATCCAACAGCGTTTAAAACAAGCAGCTGATGCTCGTGCTCAGGAAGCGGCAGGTGGTGAAGTGTTGTATTTCAATACGGCTTCTAAACCATTAACCGAAGAGCAGGTTGCCAAACTTCCCGATTTGTACCGCCAGGGAATGGAATATTACGGAAAAACCTATGCACATCCTAATTCAAACGGGCGTTACACCTTAAGCAGTTTATTGGACTTAATGACCTGGGATGCCAGTACCAATATGGACTTAATAGATCAACCCTTATTAATGATAGCGGGCAGTAAAGCCGACTCTTATTATATGACGGAAGAAGCCTTTAGCAAAGCCACCAATGCAAAAAACAAAGAACTGTTTCTTGTTAATGGTGCTACCCATATAGAAACCTATTGGAAACCCGAATATGTGAAATCAATCGTTGAGAAATTAACAGCATTCTACGGCAAAAATCTTTAAAAAATAAGTGCATAAATAGCACATTCGCCCTTTTTATGGCTAGGACGGTTTCTGCAGTTGTTGGGCATATCAATGAATTTAAAATAAAAATGTATGAAATATCAATTGAGAATTCCAATAGCAATCATCGTGATTTCCCTTTCATCATGTCATAATTTTAAAAATCAGCCCTCAAAAAGAATCGCCAACAATTCAGATTTGATTTTCGCCAAAGGAGAGAAAATCACGAACGACAATTTTACGGGCACCGCATATCTTCATCCAATGATCACAGCAGACAGCCTGAATTTCACCTCTGTGGGAAATGTGACCTTTAAGGCAGGGGCAAGAACGAAGTGGCATTTACACCCCGGCGGCCAGATCTTACTCGTTACCGGCGGTACTGGTTATTACCAGGAGAAAGGTAGTCCGAAAAGAATCATAAAAAAAGGAGAGTCGATCAAATGCCCGCCCGGGGTTCCGCACTGGCATGGTGCAAGCAAAGACGAGGAATTAATTCAAGTCGCCATTACCAACACTCAAAAAGGTGCAACAGTCTGGCTGGAACCAGTAAGTGATGAGGAGTATAATAGCTTTGAGTAATTATTTTATTAGTTGATAACCGGATATTGAGAGTTCTTTTGTACCTGATTGCCATATTGAACTACCTGAAAATGGTTAAACTTCCGGAAAGGGGTTTGCAGTCTGGTGTCATTTTGATAACATAGTAATAAGTCCCGACAGGCAAAGGATAGCCGCTATTTGTACCATCGAAAGGAGTTTGATATTTCTGCGACTCGTAAACTTTAGCACCGTACCTGTTAAACAATTGAACACTTGCATTTGGATAATTTTCAATACCCCTGATAACCCAGGTGTCATTGATGCCGTCATTATTCGGCGTAAAGGTGTTCGATAAATGAATCGATGTATATCCAACACTTACCATAACTTCTTTTCTGTCGCTTTCACAGTTTCCGCTATACCTGCTTACATAAAAACTCCGGTCTTCCTTAACCTCAATGTTAAACTGCCCGGATGACTGGTCATCCAACGGAACTAAACTGTATGCGTCACTATATAACCTGTAACCATATCCCTCTGAAACATTGTTTACCCATAATAGAGCACGTCCGGCACTGCAGATTTGCAGATCGCTTACCTCAGGCGGTTGTATAACCTTGCTATCGTTCAGAATAGAATAACTTAATGTTTTTTTACATCCAACAGCATCGGTTATGGTAAGCTGGTAGCTGCCAGCTTTCAGGTTTGTAATATCCGAACTTGCACTCAGGATCTTGCCGGCAGCATCCGTCCAACTGAAATTTACAGGCTCTTTGCCCGAGGCCTGTAGCCCCGTAATACTTCCTGTCGCCAATCCGCAGTTATCCGCGATGATCACTGTATTACGGTTATCTACCAGAAGTTCGGGTTCACGACTAATACTGTACTCACCCAGCAGTTTCTCACAACGATTTTGATCGGCAACATACAGCTGATACGTGCCCGCACCGATTCCCTGCAACAGGCTGCTGTTACCACCTACGGTCTGCCCGGTCATGCTGTCTACCCAGCGGTAGCTTGCCGGTAACGGTCCGTTAAATGTCAGCCTGATACTGCCATTGTTCATACCGCAGCTGGCATTTGTTAATTGTAGTACAGGCTGCCCGTAATCCGTTGTATTCGGTAAACTAACTATTGTATAGATCCTGGTTTTCTTACTGCAACTGGCATTGGAAGCGATCATATAATAGGCACCGGGAGCCGCATCAATAAGTGAAGGACCGTTAGCATTTTCAACAATCCTATCCTGACCATCAAACCACTCATACCTTGATGCACCTGTCACCGTGATCCCGGATATAGAACCGTTATTGCCGCCACAAACAGCGGGGTTCGCAATTCCTGCGTCCGTTATGACAATACCGTTAGTTTCTGGTATCGTGATCACCGATGAGCTGACCGAACCGCAGCCTGAGTTATCACTTACTTCCAGCAAATAAATTCCCGCCGGCTTGTTGAGAAGGTCTCTTGTAGCAGCCACCTGCTGACCCAACTGGTTTGTCCATATGTATGACAGCGTGCCGGTGCCGGTAGCACTCATGCCGGTGATCGTGCCGGTGCTGCCGCCGCAGACCGATGCTGTAATGGCGACCGATGCCTGATCAATATTAGGCCCGGTGGAGTTTAATAGAACTACCGGCCCATAAACCTGCGAACAACTGTTATCAGCTGTGCTCACTGTGAGCGTGTAACTCCCCGCTTTAATACTATTGAGGTCTGCCGTCCGGCTAACTTCTGTTCCGCCGGCATCCTTCCAGCTATACAAAGTTTCGGATGATGTATTGTTTGTCGCTGTGATACCACTGATAGATCCGTTCGCATTACTGCAGGAAGGATTAGTGTTTAACAGATTAGAGGTGTCTAAAATAAGGGCTCGTGGTACCTCGAAGGTGGTCTCTGCCATGCAATCGCCATTTAGGGCCTGAAGTGTATACTTGCCGGCCGGCACATTCAGCAGATCAGCACTGGTCCCCACTACATTTCCGCTCTCGTCAAGCCATTTCACTCCAGCAGCACTCAAAGGCACCGCGCCTTTTACCGAACCCGTATTGAAACAGGCAGGCACAATGGCGACGCTGCTGTCGTCAATCAGAGTACGGGTAAATTCAGATGTCGCATTGTTGTGGGTTGCCGATGCGATCACTGCTCCGTTCACCGGGCCGTTGTATTGCCAGTTACCAGCCGCATCAGAAGTTGTGCTGGCAAAATATGTCTCGGGCGAGCAGGTGCCGCAATGGTCACTGTAAAAAAGCTCGATAGACGAATTCGGAGTAGCGGTTCCTGCCACAGATCCAGCTGTAATGTTCAGAATGTTTACTTCCGTAATATCTCTTCCGGCACCGATAAACTCGTGATATAGCATGGGGTATGCATTCACCGTACAGAAGAAACTATTCTTTTTAACCGCCACTGTTGATAACTGCCCTATGTCTACCGGTTTGCAATAAGCAATATAATTCGCATCCGCGGGGTCATCACTTCCAATCATAACCGGCTCAGACATACTGACAAGAATACCTATTCCTTGTATTGGAAGCCTTGTCGTCCCGGTTTTATCGACGCCGATAAAATTTCTTTTAATGGAGACTGGCCATCCATTATTATCAATTGTGATCCCGGTATAACTGCTCGATATGACATTATCTTCGATCGTCACGTTGTTTTTACCGCCTGGAATGTCGGTTGCGATCATGATGCCCCATGACCCTTCTATTCCACTTGTGCCGCTGTAATTGACGCCGACCTTATTATTGCTGATCCAGATAGTTGCTGGGAGCGAACTTATTTCATCGCTGGGGTCTGTAGAATCATAGACATTTAACTGTCCAATTGCTAATCCCTGAGCAAGCAGATTTCCTTCTTCGGCTGTGCCGCCGATCTTTACCTGGCCATAAACCTGTCCTAACCCAAGTGGCAGGGCACCCAGCTGCGACATGGTAACACCATCCGGCTCTATCGAAACAAAATTGCCCTGGATCACCACATTTTGGCAATAATAATGAGCTACACCGCCCTCCTCATGCTCGTCGACACCGATATCAAAAAAGAAACCACTGATCACATTACCTTTTCCCGCTGCCCCAATCTGTATGTTCTCGCAATCCTTGATGCTGATGCCTTGCCAATAGTGCCTGCTGTAGGAACTACTATGATCAGTGAGGTTTCGAATATAGAGCGAGTATAATTCAACATCATTGACATTATTCAAGGTGAGCCCTATTTGGTCAGCCGGCATCGGAAAGGCTGTCAGCAGCTGAACCCGGGCAGCACTAATTCCGAATACTGCTCCCGGCTGCGTGGAAGCATCAATTGTCAGGTTCGATGAAACATTCGGAAGCCGGCTCGAAAGAGTAATTGTACGCCCGGCTTCGCTTAGGCCCGGAAGGTTGAAATAGATAAAATCCTTATCAACAGACCCATTAGCTGCCGCCAGTGTGAGCGCCTCTCTCAAGGTTCCGCTCCCTGAATCCGCATTACTGGTCACAGTAAATATGGCAGAAAAAGCATTCAGGATAAGGAATTGAAATCCTATGAAGAGAGCTATCTTTTTGATAAAAGGAAATTATTTTTTAGCAAATAACTGTACTTTTCGCTAAAGCTAAATAATTTTATAAGTATCACTCAGGTATTCAACTCAATAAAAGGGTGAACGGCAGGAATTATTGAGGGAACGGTAAAAACCGTAGGACACTTTGATTGGAATAATTAAATGATGGGCTATGAGTCACCATTATTGGAATTCGATTATGAAACCGGGATACCGACTTACTTATTAACCTGAGCTTTACCCGGCTGTACTCCGGGCATTCCAAAACGCGATGGTATGCCAGACTTGCAGCATGCAGCTGCTTTTTTACTTGAACTAACTGGAGGGATCGGTTTAACTGCAGGAACCGGTTTTGCAGCAGCCACCTTTTGCTTGCATGCCGAGACTACGAATACCTGCATAAAAGCGACCAGAACCAGAAGGAGCATTAGTCTTTTACTGAAATTCATACTTATATGATTAATCGTATAACTATTTATTGCTGACACACCTGAACCCCAGGTGTTCCATACTGCTGTCTTCCGTACTCTTCATACGCCGGGCAACCCGGTAGCCAGAACAGTAACTATCATTGCATAAAAAGGAGCCCCCTTTCAATACCCGTTTTGAGGCATTGGGCTCCTCAGGATCAAAGCTTTGAGCCGGACCTTTCGGATTGGTGACGCCACTTTTAACCTCTTCATAATATTGATTGTGATACAGGTCTTCACACCACTCCCAAACATTACCGGCCATATCGTATAAGCCGTATCCATTGGCTGCAAAAGATCTAACAGGCGCAGCCAGATAAAATTTATCCGTCAAGGTGTTCTTATCGGGAAAGTGTCCCTGCCAGGAATTGGCCTTTGATTTCCCGGTATTAACTGATTCATTACCCCAGGGATAGATATTATTATTTAAGCCGCCCCTTGCTGCATATTCCCACTCGGCTTCGGTAGGCAGACGCTTTCCAGCCCATTTTGCGTAGGCGCGGGCGTCAATCCATGTTACATGAACAACAGGATAGCTGTCTTTACCTTTTATATCGCTTCCCGGTCCGTGGGGATGTTTCCAGTCTGCACCCTGCTTCCACTCCCACCATTGGGAGTAATCGTTTAGAGGCACTTCGGTTGACGGGGCTTTAAAAACCAGGGACGAAGCCACAAGCAGGCTTTCGTCAGGCTTAGGTGTTCCGGGGGGCACCTGCTTTTTAAGTTCTTCCCAATCAGGTTTCTTTTCAGCTACTGTAATATATCCTGTTGCCTTTACAAACTCGGCGAACTGCGCGTTAGTCACTTCCGTTGCATCCATCCAGAAGCCATCCAGCTTTACCCTGTGTTTTGGATACTCATCTTCAGATGCCTGTTCATTGTCGGCGCCCTGTTTAAACTCCCCGCCAGGGATCCATACCATCCCGGGATGCTTCGCATCGGTAATAATTGTAGCCGGGGTCGATGAATTCTCCGCAGCAGACTCATCCGCTATCACCTTTACCGGAGCACTCTTTTGCTGGCACGAAGCGGCAAAAATGCCGGCAGTCAAAGCCAGAAAAAGCAGATAATTCTTGTAGATCAACATATTAAATTTATTCCCTAATTTTTTCATTTCTGACGAAGATCAGGACTTCCTATAACAAATCCTGGCTAAATTATAACTCCTGGTCAGACCAGTCAAAAGTTTTATTTTCTGACGGGGTTTTAGCATTAGCGAGCAGGCTCTTCAACTTTTTCAATTGCAGGGGTTGTTTTTCCGCCAAATTAACTTTTTCTGCAATATCATCCTTCAGATTATATAATTCAAGTACTTCAGGCTTCCCCTGTTCCTTAAAACGTACAAGCTTCCAGTCACCCTGTGTCAGGGCCTCCTTTAAGCCGCCTTCATTAAATTGCCAGTATAAATAATCATGCTGTTTCGACTGTTCCTTCCCCGCCAGTGCAGGCGTAAATGAAATACCATCAATTGCAGTTGGAACCGAGGTTGAAGTCAATTCTCCCACAGTTGGAAGGATATCCCAGAAAGCCCATTGTATGTTGCTTTCCTTTCCGGACGGGATCTTTCCCGGAGCACGTACAAGCAAGGGAACGCGGATACCACCTTCATATAGATCGCGCTTCACTCCACGCAAAGGGCCACTACTATTAAAGAAAGCCGGATCAGCACCGCCCTCCTTATGCGGTCCGTTATCACTGGTAAAAAAAATATAAGTATTATCCTCAATACTCAGTTGCTTCACCAGGTCGAGCACGCGGCCAACATCCTGGTCCAGCTTTGATACCATCGCAGCAAAGGCAGCATGCGGCTGTGCCTGGCTATCATAATTGCCTTTTTTCTGAAAAGGAGTTTCAGGACCTAATTTGCTGCTCCCATCTGCGTTCTGAAACTTCTTTAAAAGTTCGTCGGGTACTTTTAGCTCGGCATGAGGTAAGGTGAAGGGCAGGTACAAAAAGAAGGGTTCGTCCTTATGTGATTTCAAAAAACTTAAAGCCTTATTCACGATCAGATCCTGCGTATAGTCAGCACTGTCCACCTTAACTTCCAGGGTTTTATTATCCCTGATCTCGTACAAACGGTTGGTATAGTAATCATGCGCGTGCGCCTGGTCGAGATATCCGTAAAATTCATCAAAGCCTTTCAGGTGTGGGGCTCCAAGGGTCTCCGCATCACCTAAGCCCCATTTTCCGTACATCCCGGTGCTATAGCCGTTGTTCTGAAGACGCTGGGCAAGCGTCGTATCCTGCGGACGTAAAGCGCCCGTACCGTCTTTGGCGCTACTGTTCCCCCTTACCCAGGCATGGCCCATATGCAGCCCGGTCATCAAGGCGCCCCGGGAAGGCGCACAGACCGTGCTGCCCGAGTAAAAGCTGGTGAATTTAGTGCCCTCCTGAGCCAGGCGGTCAATGTTGGGTGTCGGGATGGGTGAATTCTTATTATAGCTGCTCAGGTTGCCATAACCCAGGTCATCAGCCAGGATGAAGATAATATTTGGTTTCCCGGCTCGGGTATTTTGCGAAATAGCCCTGAAAGGTAAAAGTATTCCCAGGAACAGCAATAGTAATAAGTGCTTTCTCATGACCGTAAACTTATATTAGACGGGCAATATAGGGAACCTGTCTTAAACTTTGATTCGAATGATTTAATGATGAACCCTGATTCAGCCCGCGATAAAAATAAAGATCCTGCAAACAAGCGGTTTGCAGGATCTTTATTTCAAGGTTAATATGGTGGAATCTTACCTATCAGGCGATCTCGGTAATAAATTTTTCCACCGGCGTCCTGACTTTTTTCATATTCACCAGCCAGTCGTTTGCTTCGTCCCTGTATCCCAGTGCCAGGATAACAGCGCTTTTAAGTCCCATTTCTTTTAGCTCCAGCAACTCATCCAGTGCAGGGGCTGAAAAACCTTCCATTGGCGTGGCATCAACTTTTTGTTCAGCTGCTGCTGCGATGGCCAGGCCAAATGAAATATAAGCCTGTCTTGCGGCATGATTTGCCTGCCACTCATTACCCAAAGGCTCATAGGAATTCCAGAGCTGGTTTTTATAATCATCCATGGCCGTTGCCGGTAAGCCTCGCTCCTCAATCGTTTTATTAAAAACCGATTCGATATTTTCCAGGGAATACTTATCCCAGGCCGCGAATACCAGCAAATGGGATGCGTCGGTGATCTGGCTTTGGTTGTATGCGATAGATTTAATCTTTTCTAATAGTTCCTTATTGCTGATGACAAAGATCTGGTAAGGCTGCAGACCTGAGGATGAAGGCGCTAGACGGGCTGCTTCCAGTATATAATTCAGACGCTCTTCGGGAACAACATTCCCGTTCATTTTTTTCGTGGCGTAACGCCAGTTTAATGCTTCTACTAAATCCATATCTATAAAATCGTTATTGCTGCCGCAAAAGTAGACTGATAATAAAAGACATTTGTCACAGGAGGGAAATTTCATGTTGGAACATGCATCTGTCATACTCATTGGCGTGCATACGGACGTGGCAACCTTCCATCCTCTCCGGGTAAATTAATGAATGGGTTTCTCCGGCAGATGATCACCTGTTCGAATTTCTCTTCGGATACGATGCCAATGAAAATCTCTTAATTGGATATTAACAATTAAACCCGCATATTTATTAGAGAAACAAATTAAACCCAATAGCAACTTTTTGTCAACTTATATTATTCAAATAATCTCATGGACAATCAGAGGATATTTAGATTAAGAAATCTATTAGCTACTGTGAATTTGAAGGGGAGATATGAACGTAATTTTCAGGCTTTGTATGAACTCCTGCTTTATGAGTTTAAGCTTGAAGGTGGCCTGGATGGCGATGATGAATATTGGAATAATTTAGGACAAACTATAGAAAGGCAAGCGCAAACATATATTGAGGCTACGCATGGAAGGCAAGGCAAAAGCGCACCCGCCGAGTTTAGAAATTTTGTTTCTCATTTTAAGAAGGTCCTGGTAGAAGCGTTAGGACCGTATCGATTCGTTAATGTGTCTTAAACACTTGTATGGATGCGGAAAGATTTGTTGCATTCATGGACACGCGTGGCATCACCACCGAGGTGCTGCCAGGTTAGAAGGGCAACCAATTCGGTCATTTCCAGCTAAAGATCGAGGCTAAGCCTTACTCCCGTCGCAACATGTCGCATTTCGTCATGACTACTCCGCGTGACCGGGACTTTCAGGAATGGCTCGACCGAGATATTCATGGTCTTTAAGATCCGTTGTTTATACCCCATGGAGAAATTGTACATGCCCAAATATTTTGCCTTCTCAATTTGAGAATCGTGGACTTTTTCAACAGTTTTTTCATTATCAATAAATGTCATCCGCTCTTCCTGCCCCGAGGCTGTGCGAACGGTACGTTCAACCAGTTTGGATTCTGAAAAATGATTATAACGGCTTTGATCAATTACAGCAAAAGCGGAAACTCCTGCGTTTGCATATACCCTTTTGCTGAAATTATAAGAAACCCCCAGTGGCAGATCTATTCCTGCATAGTTCTCCCGGCTGGATTCGAGGATCTTTGTGTCCAACAATATCGAACTTTCAGGCTGCTTATAATCTTTTGCCCCGCCCAACTCACTGTAACCAATACCGGAAGTCAGTGAAACCTTATCTGATAAAGCATACAACATATTTAAGCTATAACCTAACGTTAACTTACTGCTTGCACCATAGGCCGGAACTACCGCAACCTTAAACCCCCACTTATCCTTCGCCTCATTTATCGGTTGCGGGGAATCCTCTAAGCCCTCCCTTATCATTTCATTTTTCAGGAAATTAACAAAATCCTTTTTCGGCCTATCTAAATGAACGAGCTTTTGAGAATTCGCATTCATTGCCTCCAGGTTGCCGGAAATCGTAAATTTAGGCACGTTCAAGGCCACAACGTTAAGTCCCGAAGTATCAACGCCTGTTAACGATAATTCGCTTTCTTCCGATAATGCGGCGGTCTTATCAGGGGCATGTATGGGAATATCCAGATCAGTTGCGATTGCCTGGTTTAATTTAGTTGATACAAGGCTTCGCATGTTATTAACAACCGGCGTATCCACCCTTTCCCTATTCGCTTTCCGGGGCTGCTGGTATTCGGGCTCATTATATTGTTTAGTTTTGGTTACTTCTACCGGCGTATTGTTGCCGTACAGGTTGTAGAACAGATATATCCCGTTACCAATTAAAAGTAAAGCGGCCGCACTGCTCAATATTCTTCTCCAGAATATCCCCGATCGTTTAGTACTCTCCTGCCTGTTAAAATTCTCCCACGCACCCGGAGCATAGGGCTCGGCATTTTCGACCAGGCTTTCCCGGATATAATCTATTAGTTCGTCGGGAGACTGCTTCTTATGATGACTTGATTGCATAGGCTTGGACTAAAGTTTTCGAATATAATTCCCGGAGTTTATTTTTTGCCCGTGTCAGATACACCCTGCTCGAGCTTGTCGGAATTTTCATCAGGTCGGATATCTCATCATGGGTATACCCTTCAATTTCATACATATTGAAGATCAAACGGTGCATTTCAGGTAACGAATTCAGCATTTCTAAAATATCATTGACACTTAATTTATCCAGGACACTAAGTTCTGAGACCGGCTCATTTACATCTGTAATATCATCGATATATAAAAAGGTCTTTTTACTCCTCAAAAAGTCAATAGCGGTCCGGGAGGAGATCTTTGCGATCCAGCCTTTGAATGCCTTGTTGAGATTTTCCGGATCTTTCGGGAAGGAAAACTGGGAGATATTTTTAAAGATCTTTACAAAGTTGTCATTTACTAATTCTTCGCAGTCATACCGATCGTTTACATACCGGGCTACTACCGCCATCGAATAGCCATAGAACGTCTTGTAAATTATTTCCTTACTCCTGCTGTCCTGTATTATGCAGCCAAGCAATTCATTCTCAAGTCTGAGCATACTTAATTAGCAGAATTAAGAACATCACTTGTCGTATCCGGATAGATCGAAAACAATATTTGGATGATTGTCAATGAGATAGGCTATTAATGTATTCCTTACCTCCTTAATAAACGAGAAGAAGGTCTGTACGGATTTAAAAATGCCGGCCCCGGCGGGACCGGCTTGCAGTACTACTTGTGTGTAAAAACGGCAACTCCCAATTTTGTATCGTCAGTGGCAGCAATAAGTCCTTTAACCCAGATGGTATAGATCTTACCGGCCTCAATTTTCACGTCCCCGGTTGTCGCTACAATTGCACCGCCTGTTTGATTTTTAACATTAAAGGTTACTTTTTCAGCTGCGTCTATTGACAGGAACTCAGAAGATCCTTTAAATGCCTTATTGGTGACGAGATCAGTTGTACTACCAGCGATAACCAGGTTTAAAGCCGGCGCATCAGGGCTTACATTTACAAAACGAACTCTGGCTTTACCAGCTGCCGGCTTCGACAGATCGTCTTTTAATAAGAGGTACTTCAAAGTTTCAGTCTTGTCGATCACAAACAGGGAATAGCCCACCTGCGGTTTCAGGGTCATCGTATCGGACAAGAGTGGTGCTGTAAGACCCTTTTTAGTAATTACCACCTTGCGGTTTCCGGAAGAAACATCCAGGTAGTCAATCTTATTTGTGTAGGAAAAATCTGCGGCATTAGCCTTTTTCGTATCGACAAAAACATCGAATTTTTCAGCCGAGGGCGAAGCATGTATAACGCTTAAGCCGGATACTTGCACCGGATTTGAATCGTCGTCTTTTTTACATGATACCAGGGCAACAGATAAGGTAATTGCTGCAACGATAATCTTAGATGTTGCTTTAAACGTGTTTGAAATTTTCATGATTAGTTTTTTAGAAATAAATAGTTTCAGGATACGGCCGTTACCTTTTGCTTTTAAAACGAGGGTCGCAGAGGAAACGCTACAGCGAATTCTATTTCTTTCATTAAGGAACCACAGCAAAAATGCCGGGTCAATCGTTAAGGGTATGCACGCTGGTATTCTTAAATAATCATCTGCCCGATTGTGATGTATGCAGGAAAGCGCGTAATGATCTGCCATCAAAAGTGTTAAAAGCAACCCAGGAAGTTCTGTTATCTTCTGAAGCGACGGATTATTACTTTTGCATTGCAGGATCCCCCATTTGGCATCGGTCCAGAAATCGATCGTTGTGAGATAAATAATTCATAACCCGATACACATAAATTCAATTACCATGAATACAGAAACCGCAATATTTGCCTCTGGATGTTTCTGGGGCACAGAGTATTATTTCAGGAAAGCTGAAGGAGTTATTTCTACCGCAGTGGGATATATAGGAGGCTCCACCGAAAATCCCAGCTATGAAGAGGTGTGTTCGGGTCTTACAGGCCATGCTGAAGCTACAGAGATCACCTATGATCCGGCAAAAACGTCTTACGAAAACCTGGTTAAGCTCTTTTATGAGACCCATGATCCCGGACAGATGGATGGGCAGGGTCCGGATATTGGCTCTCAATACCGCTCAGGGATTTTTTACCTGAATGATAAACAAAAAGAGATCGCAAAAAGAGTAACGGAACAGTTGAAAGCCAAAGGTTACCCCGTCGTCACTGAATTAACAAAGGCCGGGCCTTTTTACAAGGCGGAAAATTACCATCAAAATTATTATGGTAATGGTGGCGGAACACCCTATTGCCACAGTTATGAAAAGAAATTCTGATCAAGAAAACATGAATGCTCATTAATGTCACCTTTGAATCCCCGCTCATGGGAATTAAAATTGAGGCAATCTGCTATGCAGAATTTCTTTAATGCATTCTAATTAACGGAACCCTTGCCAAACAAGAATAATTCTCTAATTCCCGGGATAGCTTTATGGTTAATACATTAGTTTTCATGTTATTAAAAGTTAAAACCTAATAGGTATACGAAAAAAATTTAGTTAAAAATTCTTGACGATTTTCACTTATTTGGTAGCTTTAACCATAGCGAAACAATTCTCCCGAACCCCGATTTAAACTCCTGTAGCTAGTTTTTTAGACTTACCTTTTACAGTCAGGAGCTCCTTTTTTTCTTAGTGGTTTTTATTCCCTCTTAGCATTTATGCTGAGACTAGATTGAAGCTTATCCCGATTTCCCAAGCTCGCATAATCTGTTTTTATAATACTGATTGATGCAAATCCCCTGTCACCAATTTTAAATTTAATATAATGGAAAACAGTGAAAGCGCAACCGCTCCAACAATGGAAATGGAAGAAATCCGGTCCTTCCACTTTAACGCTCCGCAAACTGATCTTGATGATTTGAAGCGCCGCATTTTAGCTACCAGGTGGCCTGAAAAAGAACCTGTCAACGATCAGACGCAGGGTGTCCCCCTGGCGACTATGAAGGCACTAGCAAAGTATTGGGCTACGGAGTACGACTGGCGTAAAGTGGAAGCAAAACTGGATGCTTTGCCGCAGTTTATCACAGAAATTGACGGGCTTGACATTCATTTTGTTCACGTCAAATCGAAACACGAAAATGCGTTACCCATCATCGTTACACACGGGTGGCCGGGTTCGATCATCGAGCAAATGAAAATCATTGAACCCCTTACAGATCCTACTGCCTATGGTGGTAAAGCTGAAGATTCTTTTGATGTGGTCGTCCCATCTATGCCCGGTTATGGATTTTCAGGAAAGCCCAGCACTACCGGCTGGGGTCCGGACAAAATCGCCTATGCATGGGTAACATTGATGAAGCGCCTGGGATACGAGAAATTTGTTGCGCAAGGTGGCGATTGGGGTGGTCTTATCACGGATGTAATGGCTGTACAGTCACCCGAGAATGTCCTGGGCATGGCCACGAATTTTCCTTGCGCTGTTCCACCTGAAATCAATAATGCAGCTTTTGCCGGATTGCCAGCACCAGAGGGCCTTTCAGCCGAGGAAAAAAAGGCTTACGACCAATTGAGCTTTTCATACAAGCACGTTTCTTATGCCTTCATCATGGGATCGCGTCCACAGACCCTGCTCGCAACGGCGGATTCGCCTGTAGGCCTCGCTACTATATTTCTTGACCACGACCAGCCTAGTTTGGCGCTCATCTCCCGGGTATTCGTCGAAGGGAAGTCTGAGGGGCTTACACGGGATGATGTTCTTGACAACATCACCCTTACCTGGTTGACGAACACAGCGGTTTCCGGGTATCGTCTCTATTTGGAAAACAAACATC
This sequence comes from Flavihumibacter soli, assembly GCF_010692725.1. GTDB lineage: Bacteria > Bacteroidota > Bacteroidia > Sphingobacteriales > Sphingobacteriaceae > Daejeonella > Daejeonella soli. The sequence continues at coordinate 190,658 of NZ_JAAFZB010000094.1, forward strand.
CATTTGTGGCTCCATTCGGTGTTAAGGTCCCGGTTGTCGTGAGCGCTTTTCCTGACGAACTCTACCAGGCTCCGCGAACTTGGGCAGAGAAAGCATATCCCAACATGGTCTATTACAAGAAACATGATAAGGGCGGACACTTTGCTGCCTGGGAACAACCCGAGCTCCTCGTCAACGATATTCGGGAAGGGTTCAGATCATTGCGATAATAATTGCGAAAGACGACGCATAACCTGCGTCGTCTTTTTTAATTAAGCTCATCACAGGCTTGCTGGCCAATAAAAACGCATGCGAGCGGCACTTTCCCTATTACCAGATCGCTGAAGGCCTGGGCTACTGAAATCAGGCAGTTAAGAAAGTTAAGCCTTGTCTGGAAGGCGGGTAAGTAAACACAAACCAAAAAAATTAAACGAGAGTACAATGGAAACTACAAAAATCGCGAAAGCAGAATCAGTCGAGATGAAGCTCGAGGTCGGGATTCTATGCGTTTCAGACGTCGCACGTACCAGGGCATTTTACGAGAATCTTGGCTGGCGGCTCGACGCTGACTTCGCTTCAGGCGACTTCCATGTCGTCCAAATGACGCCGTATAACTCAGGAGCCTCGATCATCTTCGGTAAAGGACTCAGGTCGAACAAGCCAGGCTCCCTGGACAGCCTGGTCCTCGCTGTTGACGACGTTGACGCTGCCCGCGATGAATTGATCACCCGCGGTGTTAATATGAGCGAGGTCTTCCATTACTCCGGCGGCCCATTCAACAGTTCCGTGGGGAACCCGCGCGTCGTCGGTCGCGATCCAGAAGATCGTTCTTACTACTCGTTTGCCTCTTTCGAAGATCCGGACGGGAACTGCTGGTTGCTTCAGGAGATCACAACGCGGATTTCCGGCCGAATCTGGGACCAGCCGCAAGCTGCAGACATGGACGTTGCAACCCTCGCCGAACTCCTCCACGAGACGGAACAGCACCACGGTAATTACGAGCAGACGCATGGCGAACACCACTGGTGGGACTGGTACGCGCCCTATCTGAGCGCGCGCCAGAACGGCAGCCTTCCGACAGATGCAGTCGCAGCCGCAGATCGCTTTATGGACGAGGTCCTTCATGTCCTTCCCCAGTCCGCACCAAAAAACTGACAATACTACTGGTTCATGGCTTTGAAGATAAGGACGGACCTCCGGATCTGAATTCCGCCCATCCGACACCCGAGTATTTTTGATTCAAGCTAAGCATTCCTATAGGTCATGTAGCACTCAGGTAAAGGTTAGGCCACCAATTTGGTGGCCTAACCACTAGCAGACCACTGCCAGACCTCAAGCTGTTGGCTTCCACTCTGAGAGCTGATCAGGGAAAATGTCCTGGTGCCCTTTGAAGATCTTTACCTGTTTTTTAACTTTAAGGTATAAAGTTTACAAAATGGCAATTCAATTAAATACAGCATATACCGGGCGCATAAATGATATCATCTATTACGAACGTCTCGGAGATTACCTGCTCCGCACAGTGCCGATGCAGGCGACTAATTCCATCAGGTCGGCATCTGCCTTTGGCAAAGCGGCCTCCGCGGCCAGAAAACTGCGGGTCCTGCTTGCACCCCTCATTCCCAATCCCAGGGATAAGGCTATGCAGAACCGCCTGACGGTTGCCGTGAGGCAGTTCCTCGCCACGGCCGAAAATGGATCGGTCACAGATCTGCAGAACAACCCGCTGGCGGGATTTAGCTTCGCTGCCGACACGGCTTTGCGCGCGAGCTTGCTGTTTCCTTTGGATATCGTTGAGACGGCGGAAGGCACGATCAGCATAGGTATTCCGGCAATTAATCCCCTGGCGGCTATCACCGCCCCGGCCGGAACGACCAGGGTGGTGCTCAGCTTCATTTCAGTGACGATTCACCCGGATAATGAACTGGCCTTTGCATCCAGCCCGGTACTGCTTGAGATCCCTTATGCCGATGGTGTACTGGATTCCCAAACTTTGGAACTGGACTCCGGATCGATGCCAGGTGGCATATCGGTTGTGGCGGTGTCAGTGAGCTATTGGGACGCGGCCAGCCTGATCAATGCGGCTGGAATTAAATCGGGTGAAATCCTGTTCGCTGTTTCTTCCTAAATAAGCCCATGACAAACTGCTTATTTTTCGGAGACAGCATTACTTACGGGGAATACGATGGCATCTCAGGAGGCTGGGTTGATATACTAAAGAGATATTGCCACTCCCGGTATCAAGAAAATAGGAATGAAGTGAATGTATTCAATTTAGGAATCGGCGGAGAAACGACGGCGGGGCTTTTAAAAAGATTGGATGTGGAATCCAATGTCAGAAAGTCGCCCGACGAAAACTTAATATTCATTTCCTATGGAGCAAACGATCTGGCGATATTAAATGGAGAACAGCTTGTTGTTCCGGAAAAATTTAGAGAAAATCTTATTACAGCGGTTTCCAAAGCAAAGGCACTTACTGAACATATATTTTTGATCAGCGCTTTACCTGTTTCTGAAAGAATAGACGGAATTACGGTTGCTTCCGGCAAATTGAGAACCAACGAAACAGTGATCGCTTATAACCAGATAATTGCCGAGGTAGCTTCAGTAAGCCGCGTTGAATACATTGATGTGTATTCTATTTTTTTCAAGGATAAGGAGAATCTGATTTCTAAGGATGGGGTGCATCCAAACGAGCATGGATATAAATTGATCTCGGAATTTGTGAAACCAATTATTGAGAAATATTTGTAAATAGCATAACTCTTTTTCTACAGTACTCTTCAGAAAGCATAGTTCCAAATTGAAATCTAGAGGATATTTTAGAAAGTGATATATTCACTTATTCGTAATTCTTCCAGCACTAAAAGGTCAATAAGCCACCCTTTTTCTATTTGCACAAGGAATTATTTTTCGGAAATCCTACCGTTCACTAAGTAATTCCTACCGTTCACCCTTTTTATTGCCTTAATATCGGGTGCTCGTGTATCTTGCTAAAAACCCTTAGGTATTTCTATTCTACAATTAAAACCCGTTACACTATGAAGAAATCATTTCAAAATTTCGCAATTCTTTTATTCTTAATGTTTATGATTTCCTGCGATAAGGATCAAAAACTAATAGCCGAAATAGAAGGTGAATACGAAGTAGAGACAATCATCAATTTCCAAAATGGCCAAGGCATTCCAGCTACATTTTCTGCCGGACGGATCTATTTTGAGGACTGTAAAATGAAGGACGGGACAGCGGGTAATTGTAATGGCTGGTATGAATTTGAGGGAAAATCGAGGGTCACTTTTCAATATAACACCAGAAAAGAAGGCGATGATAAAGTAATCGCTATTACTAATTTGAGCAACTTTACCGAACCCAAAATTATGGGCAGCTTTAAGTTCGAGATAGATGGCAATAACTTGATATTAAATGGGATTGAGGAATCTGGAGGTGCCGACGGTTCAACAGTAAAATGGTATTCTGATATCAGGCTTTCTAAATAAGCAGGAGACTCTGGCGGATAAAACAACGGACGATTTAACTAATTTATAATCCGCTCTCAGGCAAACATGATAAGAATAATCTACCTGCTGCTATTTTTTATACTATATATTTCTACTTCCTTTGGACAGCAGGCTGTAAGTATCAGCGGTTATATCAGTGACTTTCATTCAGGTGAGCGGCTGGCCGGTGCGTCGGTGTACAGCCTGAATAATAAATCCGGCAGTAGCAGCAATGCTTACGGTTATTTCAGACTGGCCGCCGTAAAAGCAGGTACACAGCAAGTTGTGATCAGCATGCTGGGTTACCGGCCTGATACCTTGAGTCTTACCATCCACAAAGACACCTTTATCGAGGTTAAACTAATCTCAAAGACAGCTTCACTTGCGGAGGTGGCAATTACCGACTTCAGCAAACGCAATTTACACGTCAGTCAGATGAATAAGGTTGGTCTTAGCCCCGCCGAAATTAAATCTCTACCCCGCTTTGCGGGCGAAGTGGATGTGGTGAAAGCCCTTCAGCTGCTCCCGGGTGTGAAAGCCGGAAGAGAAGGCTCCAGCGATTTCCAGGTTCGCGGTGGCGGGCCGGATCAGAACCTCATTCTGCTGGATGGCGTACCAATATATAATTCATCGCATACCCTTGGCTTGTTCTCGGTTTTTAATGCCGATGCGATTAAAACCGTGGAACTCTCTAAAGGCGGTTTTCCTTCCAGGTATGGGGGCAGATTGTCATCCGTTCTCGACATACAGTTGAAGGATGGTAACAATGATCATTTTCGCTTTGACGTGAGTGCCGGCTTAATCTCTTCCAAACTGCTGCTGGAAGGGCCCCTGAAAAATAAGAACACCACGTTCATGATCGGCGCCCGGCGAACTTATCTTGATTTAATCAATAGCATCAGGCAGGCAGGATCGGGAAGTAGTAACAACTATAACTTTTACGACCTGAACGCCAAGATCAGTCATCGTTTCTCTGAAAAAGACCGTCTATACTTCAGTATCTATTCGGGCAATGACCGTTTAGCTTTAAAGTACGCCAATAATAATGATCTGGATAAACGGAACAATTCGATAGCCTGGGGAAGTGTTACCTCTGCCCTTCGTTATAATCATTTATTTAATGATGCGCTGTTCGGGAATTTAACACTTACCTACACGAATTATCAATTTAAAATTGATAACCAGACGCTGGATAAAGACGATAAAACAGATTATACATTGTCTTACTCTTCTAAAATCAAAGATGCCGGGGTTAAAATGGATTTTGATTATATCCCGTCCAATAACCACTTTATTCGTTTTGGCAGTAATGCGGTGATGCATGATTTTCAGCCAAATGTTACGAGTATTAAAAGCATGGATGATGGAGATACATTAGCTGATACGGCCTATAACCGGAACGTGGTCAAAGCATTTGAATATTACCTTTATGCTGAAGATGAGATCCGGATAAGCCGCAAGCTGCAGGCAAATGTGGGTCTGCATTTCTCAGGTTTTCATGTTCAGCAGAAAAACTATACCTCTTTACAGCCCCGTTTCAGTCTTAACTGGATGCTTACTAATAATAATGCCATTCGGGCCTCTTACGCCCGTATGAGCCAGTATATTCACCTCTTATCGGCCACCGATTCGGGGAGTCCGGCAGACATCTGGGTACCCAGTACCAATAGTATTGAGCCTCAAAATTCATGGCAGAGTACCATCGGCTTTGCCAGGGTGTTGGAGAACAGCCGTTTTGAGTTTAACGTGGATGCCTTTTATAAAGAAATGAACCATGTTATTGAATATAAACAGGGAGCCACTTTTTTAGCTACTGATTCAGAACAGGGTCTGATCGATGAAGCAAGTCAGTCATTTGAAACAAAAGTAATTGCAGGTAAGGGCACAGCGTATGGTGCAGAGTTTCTGCTCAGGAAAAAAGAGGGCAAATCTTTTGGCTGGGTTGCATATACGCTGGCATGGAGTAACCGGAATTTTGAAGGCATTAACAATAACGAAGTTTATCCATACAGCTATGACAGCCGTCATAATCTTTCGGTGGTAATGAACCATCATTTAAGCAAACGGATACGGGTCTCAGGTACATGGGTTTACAGTTCCGGATTACCCGCCACGGTGCAGCTTTCATCTTATGGATATTATGATGAGAACGGGATAAAGGAGTCTTTGGAAAATGTGAATGTCAGGAATAATGTCAGGATGAAGAGTTATCACCGCCTTGACCTGGGAATCTCGTTTGTGAAACAGAAGAAGAGAGGCGAACGCAGCTGGAACATTTCGGTCTACAATGCCTATAACCGAAAAAATCCTTATTTCATTGAATCAGGACAGCAAGGTGCGGGGGCAAATGGTAAAACGAAGATGTACCAATATTCTTTGTTGCCGGTAATTCCTTCGTTCAGTTATAGCTATAGTTTTAGATAGTTGCCGCCATGAAATCAATCCTTAGTTCTAAAAATAGTTACCCTTTCAGGCACAGAATTGCCGGCTCAGTAAAGAATGTATTGCTGCTTTGTGTACCCGCGTTACTGGTTCTCTCAGCTTGCGAAACGGTTATAGAAATTGACCTTCCTGTTGAAAAACCCAAGCTGGTAGTCAATTCGATCTTTAACGCAGATAGCCTTCTGACCGTGAATGTTACGAAAAGCCGCCCGAGCAGCGAATCCGGGCATGATTTTGAAACGGTAGAAAATGCGATCGTTGAGGTGTTTAAAGACAGACAAAGCCTGGGTATCCTAAGTTACCATGGAAAGGGAAATTACAAAACCCTAAATAAGTTTCCGAACGAACCAAGTGCTGAATATGCCATTACAGTTAAAGCCCCCGGCTTTAACACAGCTGAAACCAGGGAAAGTATGCCCTTAAAACCGGTGATCAGTGCAGTACAAGTTGAGGCTGATAGACAAAACAGTCTTAAAACATCAAAAGAATTTAAAACCCGGTTTATCCTCCATGATCCGGCAGAAAGCAATTTTTACTTCCTGAGGGCCTGGTTAGTCAATAAGAAAGGCGACAGAAGCCCGGTTAATGTAAGTCTGAGAAATATACTGGGACAGTTTTCCCCTTTGCGGTCGGAACCCCTGAAAATATACGTATTTGATGACAAATCTTTTAATGCAAAAGATCTGAATATCGAATTGGACATTCAAACCTATATAGCTTCTAGTGACCTCAGCCAGTACAGTATTTCAATTGAAATAGCCAGTATTCCAAAAAGTTATTTTGACTACCTGTACTCCGTGAAAAAGCAGTTTGAAGATATTCCCTTGCTTGAACCAAAGAATCTGCCATTAAGCAATAATATTCAAAACGGTCTCGGGGTCTTTGCGCCTTATAATGCTGTAGGTTCCTCTTTTGATTTAATCCAGTAGCTTAATGAAGGCATTCGTACAATAGATTAGAATTTCATAAAATGAACTATCTACAGAAAATACTTTTCTTCTCCTTCTCATTAATTTACTTCCAACCCGCGAAGGCGCAAATTGAGGATCCGGTGAAGATCTCTACCTGTTTTGAAAGGCTGAAAGGTAATGAAGGATATATCGTCGTTAAAGCTGAGATGCCTGCGGAGTGGCATATATACTCTCAATTTTTGGAGGAATTGTTTTATCCAGGTAATATTAAAATCGAATAATTATGAAGATCCTTTTTTTGATTGTTTTATTCTCCGCTGGCAGCTTGTTCGCCAATGCTCAGGAGGCAAAAGGCATCCGGTTTGAAACCGGTCTTAGCTGGACGCAGGTTAAAGAAAAAGCCCTGAAAGAAAACAAGTATATTTTCCTGGATGCCTATACGACCTGGTGCCTTCCCTGTAAAAAAATGGCCAAAGAGATCTTCCCGCAGGATACCGTCGGCAAGTTTTTCAATAAGAATTTCATCAACGTAGCCGCTCAGTTTGACGTCACCAAAAAAGACAAGGAGGAAGTGAAAAAGTGGTATAAGGACATCGAATTGCTTAAAAAAGCTTATAAGTTCGACAACTTCCCCACTTACCTGTTCTTCAATCCCCAGGGCGAACTAGTCCATAGCGTTTACGGCGCTTCTGAGACAGCAGAAGAGTTTATGGCTAAGTCGAAAGATGCATTAAATCCTAACATGCAATATGCCAGTCTTAAAAGCCAGTATATCGCAGGGAACAGGCAGGCAAATTTTCTTTTAACATTATTAAAATCTGCCCTTTCAAATAAAGACAAGAGCCTGATCCCGGAAATAACCACGTCCTATTTTGCTATCCAGAAAGACCTTCTGACACCCGATAACTTGACGGCTATTGCACTGGTAACCTCGAAACCTACTGATCCGGGTTTTTCGGTACTTCGAAATAATACGGCCCAAGCAGACCTGGTCCTTGGTAAAGGGCGAAGTGCTGAGATTGTTAAGACAGCAATCTTTGATGAAATTTTTCTTCCGGCACTTAGAATAAATGGGGTCAAAACCAATTACGGTGGTGGTATGAGTATTATTTCAGGGCCGGTAAATGAAAAAGTTAACTGGTCAGAGCTGAAAGAAAAACTAGACTCAAAATATCCCGAACTATCAGCTGAATTAATGTCGTTGGCTCGTTTGACCCACGCTGACTGGCTTGCAAACTGGCCCTTATTTACCGACGCCGTTTCTGAATACCTTGCTAAATATTCTGAAGGACTAACGAGGGGGCAGCTTAATTCTTATGCCAACACAATTTTACGCAATAGCGATGATCAGGAACTTCTTAGCCAGGCATTGAGCTGGGCGATAACAGATCTGCAGGGACTTGAAGGAAAGGAGAAAATTGGGGGATTATATACCTGCTCAAACTTAATGTATAAAACGGGTAAGAAAGAAGAGGCGATCAAGCTGGTTGAAGAAGCGATTGAAATCACCGGAGGTTCAAATAAGAACTTCACCGAGCTTTTAGATAAAATGAACAAAGGAGAAAGAACCTGGTAGCAGGGTCTCCTCATCGTTTTCAGTTTATAGATAATTGATCATGTTCGACCCCGTCGGGGTCGGAGAATTCGATCACACGTGCTTGCTATAAACCTTTGATGCCTTCAACATCATGTTTTTAATTGCGTGATTGCAGGAATTTCTCTGGATAAGGCCTTAATCCTGACGGCCGCTGAGCTCGTTTTGGGCAAGATGCATGTATGCCAGCAGAGGCCAGTGACCCCGTCTGGCAGCATCAGTACTATTAGTAGTTTTGAAGAAAGGACCCGAAGGTCCGGCAATTATTTATTGCCGCCTTCAGTTGCTTCCCGGATAGATTCCTGCTCACGCAGGGCGTCCACGTTATTCTTTTTACCGAAATCATCCTTGCTCTCTGCGAAGCTGCTAAGGATCTCGGCGATCTTATCCAGGTTATCAGCAATATTCTGATGAACATCGGGTAAGATCCTGTCAAGCGTTTTATTCCCCAGTTCGATATTGTCTACCTCGATCTTACCGATCTTCTGAACGATAACGGTCTGGCTGTTCTTCAGATCTTCCAGTTCCCGCGTTATCTTTTCCATCAGCTCAAATTTCTTTAAATTATCCATAACAATGTTTTTTAGGTGAATATCATTTATAACCACCTGATTAACAATTACCCGGCCAAGCAGGTTTGTGGGAATTAAGAATTACAATTAAGAATTACGAATTAAGAATTACGAATTACGATTTACGATTTACGATTTACGATTTACGTAATGGGATTTACGGGATTACCGACCTACGAATTATCACGTATGACTTACAACTTATTACTTACAACTTACAACCTCAGGAAGGGCGCTGTAGCAGGCGGCTAACATATTTGCCGATGATATCGAACTCGAGGTTAACGGTCGAGCCGGGTCTGACGTGCTGCAGGTTAGTGTGTTCGAAGGTGTAAGGAATGATGGCTACCGAAAAACTATTATCTTTTGAATTGACCACCGTCAGGCTGATCCCGTTGACACAAATGGAGCCTTTCTCAACGGTGATATTTCCGGCGGCGGCATCATATTCGAAAGTATATTCCCAGCTTCCCTCCAGTTCTGAAAGCGCGATACAGGTCGCGGTCTGATCCGCATGGCCCTGCACGATATGGCCGTCGAGGCGGCCGTTCATCTGCATGCAGCGCTCCAGGTTCACCAGGTCGCCGGCCTTCAGTTCGCCCAGGTTCGTTTTCGACAAAGTTTCGGCTATTGCAGTCACCGTGTGCTCGCCGGGGCTCAGTTCCACCACCGTCAGACATACGCCGTTATGCGCCACACTTTGGTCGATCTTCAGTTCATGAGAGATGGCAGAGGCTATGCTGATATGCAGGTTGTCCAGCTCTTTTCGGAGCTTAGTGACTGTGCCGAGGGTTTCAATGATGCCGGTAAACATTTTTTTAGATATGAGATTTTAGATATTAGATATTAGACTGAGGGTGGAAGGTTAAGGGTTGAAGGTTGAAGGTTAAGGGTTAAAGGTTAAAAACGAACTGCGAACTCCAAACTCCAAGCTCCAAACACCAAACTCCCAACTCCCAACTACCACATCTTCCTCGACTTCCACTTCGATGCTTCGGTATTATTGCTGGTTGCTATCGCCTTATTCGAGGCCTTCTGCATCAGCTGTGCTCCTATTATGGCGGCGATCAGGGCTTCGTCTTCATTACCCTCGTCCAGGAACTCAGGCTTAAAATACTGCTCGACGAAATGCGTATTGAAATCGCCGGATACGAATGCCGGGTGTTTCATGACAAATTTCCCGAATGCAAGGGTGGTCTGAATACCGGTGATCTGGTATTCGTCTATCGCCCGGATCATACGTTCAATGGCCTCTGTACGATCATGACCGAAGGTCACGAGTTTGGCTATCATAGGATCATAATAGATCGGGATCTCCATACCCTGTTCGAAACCGTCATCTACCCTTACACCCGGGCCCTTCGGCGTCTGGTAGGTTTGCAGGGTACCGATATCTGGAAGGAAGTTATTGGCTGGATCTTCCGCATATACCCTTACCTCGATCGCATGACCGTTTATCTTTAGGTCCTCCTGTTTGAAGCTTAGCGCTTCTCCCCTGGCAACCCGAATCTGCTCCTTGACCAGGTCAATGCCGGTGATCATCTCGGTTACGGGATGCTCAACCTGCAGACGCGTGTTCATTTCGAGAAAATAGAAATCCAGATTCTCGTCCATGATGAACTCAACGGTACCGGCGCCGGTATAGCTGCATGAACGGGCCACATCAACTGCACACTTACCCATTCTTTCCCTGATCTCAGGGGCGAGAACAGAAGAAGGCGCTTCCTCAACAACTTTCTGGTGTCGGCGCTGCACCGAACAGTCGCGTTCAAATAAATGAACGATATTCCCGTGGTTGTCGCCGAGCACCTGGATCTCGATATGCCTTGGTGAGGAAACATAGCGCTCGATAAATACCGAGCCGTCGCCAAAGGCCGAGGTGGCTTCTGATACGGCAAGGTTCATTTGTTCAATGAAATCTTCCGGCCTGTTCACGATCCGCATTCCTTTACCACCGCCACCGGCCGCAGCCTTGATCAGGATCGGAAAGCCGACCTCGACAGCCCTCCTCTGTGCTTCCGTAATATCCGTGATCGCCTCTTCCGTGCCCGGAACCATCGGTATATTATATTTCATTGCGGCGGCTTTAGCCGACAGCTTATTACCCATGATCTCCATTGCCTCAGGAGAAGGGCCGATCAGTATGAGGCCGGCCTGCTTTACCTGGCGGGCGAATTCCGCGTTTTCTGACAGGAAACCGTAACCCGGATGAATTGCCTCAGCACCGGTCTGGCGACAGGCTTCTATGATTCTATCACCCACTAAATACGACTGGTTGGACGGTGGCGGGCCTATACAAATAGATTCGTCCGCGTAGCGGACATGCAGTGCATTCCGGTCGGCTTCAGAATAAACGGCGACGGTTTTAATCCCCATTTCACGGGCAGAACGCATGACCCGCAAGGCGATTTCACCACGGTTGGCAACCAGGATTTTATTCATGAGTACTTACTTAGTATTTAGTAGGTAGTATTTAGTATTTAGACCTATGATTCGCTTAGTGAAGTTTCCGGAGTTGTTCAACGGTGTAACTGATCATATCCGGGCTGACATCCAGGTGAGTAACAAAGCGTATCATCTGCTTGCCAAATGTGTTACATTTTATCCCATGGTGATTTAGCTTACTGACAAACTCGTCTCCATGGTGATGATCATCAAGTTCGAAGATCACGATATTGGTCTCAACCGGCATAACATGCTTTACGAAGGGAAGGTCCTTCAAAGCAGCACCTAGTATCGCGGCATGATCATGATCCTGCTGCAGACGCTCTACATTGTTATCCAACGCATAGATGCCTGCTGCCGCTAAAAAGCCTGCCTGCCGCATTCCGCCACCAAATATCTTTCGAACCCGCTTTGCTTTTGCAATGGTCTGTGCACTGCCCAGCAGTACCGATCCGACAGGGGCGCCCAGTCCTTTGGAGAGGCAAATGGATATGCCATCAAACATATTTCCGTAATCCGATGCATCGTCGCCTGTCTTGACCAGGGCGTTAAAGAGGCGCGCACCGTCAAGATGCAGCTTCAGGTTCTTCATGCGGCATAAATGGTAGATCGGCTCGATCTGACCTACCGTGTAGCAGCTTCCACCGCCCCTGTTGACTGTATTTTCGAGTACGACCAGGCTAGATTTAGGATAGTGAATATTATCAGGATTGATATGCGGTTCGATCAGTTCGGGTGTCAGCCTTCCCCTGTCGCCATAAAGAAGACGCACCGATGCGGACGAATTAAAGGCTATACCGCCGCCTTCGTAGCGGTAGACATGCGCAGTTTCATCGCAAATAACCTCATCCATCGGCTGGGTAAAGCATTTGATCGCAATCTGGTTCGTCATCGTTCCGGAGGGACAGAATAGTCCGGCTTCCATACCGAATATTTGTGCAGCCTTTTCTTCCAGCTCGTTGATGGTTTCGTCTTCCCCGAAAACGTCGTCACCGACACGGGCACTCATCATGGCTTCCAGCATTTCCTTACCGGGTTTGGTAACCGTATCACTGCGCAGATCAACTATCATATTAGTCTTGAGATATTAGATGTTAGTATTTAGATGTAAAACAGGAGCTGTGAGCCAAATATATCGGATTTGGAGGGATTAATCCATGATCCACTTATAAAAATCAGCAAACTCGCGATGCCAGAACCACTCACTGTGCGTGCCGTCCGCGGCGTGCTTCAGAAAAACTCTTTTAGGGGCAGTGCCCTGCATCAGCAGCTGATCATACATTTTTTTCATATCAGGCACCATCTCCTTGCTTTCAAGGTCACCGGCAACAAAATAGAACATTTGCTTTGAAGGCTTCTTCTGTGCGACAAAGGAATAGATCTCAGGAGCGATCCAGAAAGATGGTGAAAACACGCCAGCCTTACCGAAAGCAAGCGGATACCTGGCGGCTGTATACATCGATATGAGGCCGCCCATTGAACTGCCCGCAATAGCTGTATGTTTCGCAGCGGGCAAGGTCCTGAAGGTCTTATCGATATAAGGTTTTAAGGTTTGTGCAAGAAAATCAGCATAGTCATCGCCCCTCCCTTTGCCAAACCGATCGTTGTCATAAGGATTATATTCAGTTAAGCGTTCCTTGTCGCCGTGATCAATACCGACGATAATAGCCATGGAAACTCTTTCTAGGTATAAGCTATCCATCAGCTCATCCACGCCCCATTCGCCATAGCCTGCGGTATAGGAATCAAACAAGTTCTGCCCGTCATGCATGTAGATCACCGGGTATCGTTTAGCGGAGCTTTGGTAACCAGGGGGCAGATAAACCCATATTCTCCGCGTTCTGCTAAGTTGCGGCATACTGAATGTCGTATCGATCACTTTGACATTTTCGGAGGCAGTATGTGCCCGGGCTACCCTCTTGAAGTTGTCCTGCCATTGCAGAACACTCAGATTGATGGTTGTATCACTTTTAAGATCCAGCCTCCTGTTGGATAGCGGGGTGCCGCTCAAGGCTGTTTCGACCGTCGACCAGGAACCGCGGGTTAATTTGTATTCGTACAAACCCAGGGGCAGATTAACAGTGAGTTCATAGCCCCCACCAGACTTACTGAACCGGTAATTACTATCCGCAGGGTTCCAGTTATTCATACTTCCCGCGAGCGATAGAATCCTTGCAGCATTGTCGCTGACATCTGCCGTTACTATAAAACGAACCTTTTTTGATTGGGCAGCAGAAGATCCCCCGAATAAAACAGCCGGGATTGAAAGACAGAGAAATAGCGTCCTTATAAGCATAGATTAGTCAAAAATACAGTAAATTGATTAAGGGAATGTCCTTAAAACTGAGTAAGAAATTTCCTGTTCAACTTAGAGAAAAAATCCATAACATCGCTTTGTCTTTTAAAATCTATGGATAGCATCAATATAAAAAAACTCGCAAAAGAGCTAAATCTATCTACGTCAACCGTTTCCCGTGCTTTCAGGGGAAGCAGCGATATTAATAAGGCAACGAAAGAACGGGTATTATCATTAGCGAATGAGCTGAACTACGAACCCAATCATCACGCAAGTAACTTGCGGGAGAAAAAAAGTAATACCATTGCAGTTATCGTCCCTGAAATAGCAAACAACTTCTTTTCACAGGCCATTAACGGGATAGAGAGAGTGGCCCGTGAAAAAGGCTATCATATTTTAATTTACCTGACTGACGATGATTTTCAAAAGGAAATGTCATTCATCAGCAATCTGCAAAGCGGGCGTGTTGACGGCATCGTCATGTCGGTATCGGGAGAAGCTAATAATCATGACTACCTCAATAAATTAAAGAAGAAAAAGATCCCCCTGGTGTTCTTTGACCGCGTTTACGATGATATCGATACGGCTAAAGTAACAAGCAATGATTATGAAAGCAGCTATTCGGCTACTGAACACCTGATCATGAACGGTTGCAGGAAAATAGCTTACCTGGTTGTGAACAAAAGCCACTCTATCGGTAAAATGCGCATGAAAGGTTATATCGATGCTCTTTCCGCAAATAAGCTCGGCTACCATGATGACCTGATCATCGACTGCAGCAATGATCTCGAACAAAACAAGAAGATCATCCGGCAGGCCATAAAGAAACATAAACCCGACGGGATCTTTGCTTCGGTTGAGCGCCTAGCGCTGGCAACCTACCAGGTTTGCAGTGCCGAACAGGTGCAAATCCCGGAAGATATCAAGATCATCAGTTTTTCCAGTTTGGAAATAGCCGGTTTGTTGAACCCTTCCCTTTCGACCATTACCCAACCCGCATGGGAAATGGGAACCGCCGCTGCCAACCTGCTGTTCAAAGCTATCCAGGCTGACGGGCAAAACATTAACGACCAGGTTGTTTGCAAGTCAGAGATCATTGAACGAAGATCGTCTTCGCGGTCAGTTTAGGCGTCTTCCTTTCGCCTGTAAGCAGCTATTAACTTCAACTCGCTGAACTCCGTTTTAAGGGATCAAAATGCGGCAGTTTTTCACAACAAAACACCACCTCTTCTAAGCACATTTTCGGACGAAAAAAATTAAAGAATTCTCCTGAACACGAAGAAATCCGGCGGCGAAAACTGGCAGTTTTGCTTTGTTCGGTTTTATTTTCGGGAACGTTACCGGTACCGTTCCCGGGCAGAGTGTATTTTTCATCTTAGTGTTCCTTTTACACTTTACCCGACATGATCCATTTTCCAATCAACTGGATGAGAGACATTTGCAGTCGGCCAACCGTCTTTTTTCAGACTGCATTCCAAATAAAATTAGGCGAATTTGGGTAATGAGAAATTAAGTACTCCGTGGTTAAAAATTATCTCCACAAAATTTGGAATTGCCATGGAGTACCATTAATCTTAACCTCAGTGGAAAATCATTAATCAGCCCAAACAATTTTTACTAACTAAACGAACTTTACATGAAAAAAAATTACCTGATGAAGCTCATGCTTTCCTGTATTTTTCTGATGTCTGCACTTGCTGCGTCAGCTCAGACCGGAAGCATTAGCGGACGTGTGATTGACGAAACGAATCAGCCCTTACCCGGCGCATCCGTTTCCGTAAAAGGCACAGACATTAACACCTCTACCGACTTAGGCGGAAACTTCAAATTGATGAATGTCAAACAAGGTTCGGCAACTGTCGTCGTGACCTTCATAGGCTACCAGGCTTTTGAAAGAACTGTAACCATTGGTAGTTCCGACCAGACAGTGAACATAAAGCTGACTCCATCAGCAGAAAGCCTGAGTGAAGTTGTCATAGTTGGTTATGGTACCCAGCGCAGAGCTGACGTGACCGGCGCTATTGCAACGGTAACTGAGAAAGATTTCACCAAAGGGCAGATAACCACTCCGGAACAATTAATTGCCGGTAAAGTTGCGGGTGTTCAGATCACATCAAATAATGGTGCTCCTGGAACCGGAAGTGTTATACGCATCCGTGGCGGCGCTTCGCTGAACGCAAGCAATGACCCTCTGATCGTTATTGACGGTGTACTTGTCGACAACGATGCAATTTCAGGCGCACCTAACGCTCTTGCGCTGATAAACCCGAGCGATATTGAATCGATGAACATCTTAAAAGATGCTTCATCAGCAGCTATATATGGTTCCAGAGGATCCAACGGTGTTATCATTATTACTACTAAAAAAGGCAGAACCGGCAAAGCTCAATTGAATTTTGGTTCAAACGTTTCGGTGGCAAAAACGGGTAATAGGGTAAATACCTTATCTGCGGATCAATTCAGAACCCTGGTAAACACTACAACAAGTGAACTCGCCACGCCAGCTTTAAAGGCGCTGGTAGGTACTGCCAATACTGACTGGCAGAATGAAATCTACCAGTCTGCTGTTTCAAGTGATAACAACCTTAGTTTAAGCGGATCCGCCAGGAATATGCCTTACCGGATATCCTTCGGTCATTTAAGCCAGGATGGTGTCCTGAGAACCGGTAATCTTCAAAGAACTTCCCTGTCTGTGAATATGGACCCGAGTTTCTTTAAGGATCTTTTAAAAGTTAAAGTTATTCTGAAAGGTAGTCTCAGCGAAAGCCGTTATGCCGACCAGGGTGCGATTGGTGCAGCTGCTAGCTTTGATCCTACGCAGCCGGTTCAATCAGGTAACGGGAACTACGGCGGATACTGGCAGTGGCTTGATCCGGCTTCTACTAATGGACTGAGAAGTTTATCTCCGAAAAACCCGATGGGTTTGCTTGGTCAGAAAGAGGATCTGAGTAATGTAAGCCGGAGTATCGGTAACGTGCAGTTCGATTATACTCTTCCCTTTTTAAAAGACCTTCGTGCCAACCTGAACCTTGGATACGATATCTCTGAAGGCAGGGGAACTGTCCGCGTTAGTGAAGATGCGGCTTCCGCCCTGATGCGCTTTAAAGACGACGCAGGAATTTTTAGAAGCGGTCAATCTACACAGTATCTGCAAACAAAGACCAACAAGCTGTTCGATTTCTACTTAAACTATACCAAGAATCTGACCGGTATTAAAAGCCGCATTGACCTGATGGCCGGTACTTCATACCAGGATTATCTGACCAAGGCTAACGCCTACGCTGATTTCAGTGTAGATGGCGTTAAGGCTCCGGGCTCTGATCCGAACTTCGCGTTTGATAAACCGCAGAATCGCCTCCTATCCTACTATGGACGGATGGTCTATGCCCTGGATAACAAATATATTCTGACAACTACCGTCCGTGCGGATGGATCATCTCGTTTAGCACCAGAAGGCCGCTGGGGCGTGTTCCCTTCAGCTGCATTAGCGTGGAACATCAGTGAAGAAGGTTTCGCCAAGGATTCTAAAGTTTTTTCTAACCTGAAATTGCGGGTTGGATACGGTATCACCGGTCAGCAGGATGGTATCAGCAATTACTCGTATCTGGGTAATTATTCCTTGAGTAACCCAACCGCACAATATGAACTGGGCGGAATCTTCTATAATATGTACCGTCCTTTAGCCTATAATCCTAAACTGAAGTGGGAAGAAACAACCACCACGAATGCTGGTATCGATTTCGGATTCGCGAACAATCGTATCACAGGTAGTATGGATTATTATATCAAAGACACCAAAGATCTTTTGAATGTAATCCCTATGCCAGCCGGATCTAACTTTACTAACGAGTTCATCGCGAATGTGGGTAACATGGAAAATAAAGGTGTTGAATTCCTGATAAACGGCGAGGTGATCCGGAAGGACAACCTGAGCTGGAACATAGGTTTTAATGCTACCTACAATAAAAACACGATCACTAATTTAACGGCAGTTGAGGACCCTAATTATATCGGAGTTCTTAATGGTGGTATCAGTGGTGGGACAGGAAACACGATACAGATCCACTCAACTGGTTACAACAGGGGTGCTTTCTATGTTTATCAGCAGGTATATAATGCCGCCGGTAAACCTATCGAGGACACTTATGTTGACCGTAACCAGGATGGCCAGATCACCGATAAAGACCTGTACCGTTATAAGGGACCAGATGCACAGGTGTTCTTAGGGTTTAACAGCAATTTGAACTATAAGAAATGGAATGCCGGATTTGTTATGCGCGCCAACCTGGGCAACTATGTGTATAATAACGTTGCCTCAAGCACCGGTACATTAAGAAACATCTTCAACCCGCTGAACTTCCTGAACAATGGCTCAGCTGATATCCTTGAAACAGGATTTGAGGGAGCAGGTACCAGGTACTTCAAATCTGATTATTATATCCAGAATGCATCCTTCCTGAAATTGGATAATGTGAACATCGGCTATACTGTCGGAAAGGTATTTAACAATGCGGCCAGCCTCAGGTTAAATGCGAATGCCCAGAACGTATTTGTGATCACAAATTACAACGGTATTGACCCGGAAATCTATGGTGGAATTGACAACAATTTCTATCCGCGCCCGAGAACATTTGTCCTGGGTTTAAATCTTGATTTCTAAACATTAATCCTCAGAAAATACAGATATGAAAAGATATATAAGAAAAGCAACCTTTGGTTTATCCCTGGCTGCTATAACATTAAGCTCCTGTGAGAAGCAGTTAGACCTGCAGCCCCTGAACGATGTAACGTCAGAGGTGGTCTACAGCTCAGCAGAGGGATACAGACAATCATTGGCCAAAGTATACGGCAGTTTTGCACTGACAGGTAACAGCGGACCTGCCGGTTCTCCGGATGTTGTGGGACTTGATGAAGGAAGTAACGGTGACTTTTTCAGGACCTTCTGGCAGGCACAGGAACTAAGCTCTGATGAGGCGGTTATTGCATGGGGTGATGCAGGCGTTCAGGATTTTCACAATATGAACTGGACCACCGACAATCCTTTCCTTAAAGGCCTGTACTATAAGAGCATTTACCAGATAACCCTTATCAATGAATTCTTAAGGCAATCAACTGATGAGAAGTTAAGTGAAAGATCGATCGCCGGTAATGACGCTGAGCAGATCCGCAAATACCGCGCTGAAGTACGATTTTTAAGAGCATTTCAGTACTGGGTATTAATGGATATGTATGGTAACCCGCCGTTTGTTACTGAGAACGATCTGATCGGTTCACTGCCTAAACAGATCACCCGCAGTGAGTTGTTTAAATACGTGGAATCGGAGCTAAAAGCAATTGAAACAGAATTGCCTGATACTAAAACCGCCGATCACTACGGTCGTGCAAATAAATTTGCGGCCCAGGCTTTATTGGCAAGAGTATATCTGAATGCCCAGATCTACTCCGGTACGGCAAAGAATGCTGAAGCAATGGCTTATTCAAAAAAGGTAATCGATGGCGGTTATTCCCTGATGAAGAACTATCGCAACCTGATGCTGAATGATAACAACCTTAACAATCCGGAGTCAATCATGACCATCAATTATGATGGTAACAAAACCCGCTTGTTTGGTGGAACTACCTTCCTTGCCCATGCTTCTGTTGGCGGTAGTATGAACGCAGCTGACTACGGCCTGGATGCTGGCTGGGGCGGACTTCGTACCACCAAAGCATTGGTTAACCTTTTCCCTAACGGTGATGGTTCTCTGGATAAAAGAGCCCAGTTCTATACTAACGGCCAGGCGCTGGAGATCAACAGTATATCAACCTTTAAGGATGGTTATGCGGTAACGAAATACCAGAATAAAAACAGCGCCGGGGTGTCAGGTTCGAATTCGACTTTCGTGGATGCTGATATCCCATTGTTCAGGTTAGCAGAAATGTACCTGATCTATGCGGAGGCTACCGTAAGAAGCGGTTCAGGCGATAACGGGCTGGCACTTACTTATTTTAACAACCTTCGGACAAGAGCCTACGGTAACACCTCAGGAAACGTGGGTGCTCTGACACTGGACCTTATACTGGATGAGCGCGCCCGTGAATTATACTGGGAAGGACACAGAAGAACAGACCTTGTGCGTTTCGGCAAATTCACTACCGCCGACTATGTTTGGCCATGGAAAGGTGGCGTAAAAGCAGGAAAATCTGTGGAAGCCTTTAAAAACATCTTCCCCTTACCGTCAGCAGATGTTACTGCGAACCCTAACCTGGTTCAGAACACTGGTTATTAATAATATTATTCATAATTAACACTAGCCCTTTTTATATGAAAGCGTTGTTTAATAAATTTATCCTCCTCAGCATTACGTCCATGCTGATATTGTCTTGTAAGAAGGACGAGGTACGGGTGATCGCAACGGACGGCACACCTGCCGTCTTAACCGCTTCTGCTCCTACCCTGGTTCTGACCAAAGGCGATGCAGAGAAAACAGCTATTACCTTTACCCTGACAGCCCCCGATTTCGGCTTTGATGCAGCGGTCAATTCTACGTTGCAACTGGCAGTCAAAGGAAGCAATTTTGCCAATCCTAAAGAGCTTGATCTGAGTGTAAAAACTCTGACGAAAAGCTTTACGGTCATTGAATTTAATGCCCTTCTTCTCAGCATGAATCTGAAACCGGGTTCGGCCTCCGATATTGAAGCACGTATCAAATCATCAATATCTCCGAAGCTAGCTCCCGTTTTCTCGTCTCCTACCGGGATAAAAGTTACACCCTATGCTCTGACCTCCTTCCTTTACGTTCCGGGAGCCTACCAGGGATGGAATCCTTCGACTGCAGATAGTTTGTTGTCTGCAACAAGTAATGGCATCTATGTCGGCATTATTAACTTCACTCCTGGAAATACAGGTTTTAAGATCCTCACTAAAAAAGGCTGGGGAACACCGGAATACGGAAAAGGCGCTTCTGCGGGCTCAATAGCAGTAGGCGGTGGTGATCTTCAAGCTCCGGCAGCCGGCAGTTATAAGTTAACTGCTGACGTGAATGCCAACACCCTGGAATTTGCACCATATTCGTTTGGCCTGGTAGGAGATTCACCTGCAGGCAGCGGCTGGGGTTCCGGACCTGATATCGCCATGCAGTATGACAACGGTAAGCAGGTATGGTCAGTAACCGCTGATATGGGGATTGGAAAATTCAAGTTCCGCCTTAATAGTGACTGGGGTACCAATTACGGTGGTGCTGGTGATAACGGTTCCGTTAAGACTGGCGGAGATGATATCGCTATCACTTCTCCAGGTAAATACAAAATTGAACTGAACCTGGTAAATAATACCTACACTAAAACAAAGATTTAGCGTAATTTTTATTTAACTTAAACTTTATGATTATATCCCGCCTTGTATAAGGGCGGGATTTTTTGATAAAAACCTTGAAGTGTTATTTGCACAATAAGTAATTTTCATACATTTAGATTTCTTATTAAAAAACAGAACATGATCATAATTGCAGACGGAGGTTCAACTAAGACCAATTGGTGCCTGTTAAATGAAGAGGGCCAGAAGATCTATTTCAACACGGAAGGATACAACCCATATTTTTCTGATACGGATTACATCATCGAATCTCTGGCGAAAAATATGCCGCAGGATATCGCTTATGAGAATGTGGAGGAGGTATACTATTACGGCGCCGGGGTACATAACGAAGAGAAAGCGGAGATCGTAAAAAAAGCTTTGCAGGTTCATTTCAAAAACGCCAAAGTATATGTCGGCCACGACCTTCTGGCTGCTGCAAGGGCATTACTAGGGCATGAAAAAGGATTTGCTGCTATTTTAGGTACCGGAACCAACACCTGTTTATACGATGGCGAGGACGTTTCCTTAAACATCGATTCACTTGCTTATATTCTGGGGGATGAAGGAAGCGGCTGTTATATCGGCAAAAAATTGGTCAGCGACTATTGCCGGGGGTATATGCCCCAGGAAGTCCGTGATGTATTCTGGGACACTTATCGGCTGACTCCGGATGAGATCATGGATCAGGTCTACACTAAGCCTTTACCAAACAGGTTCCTGGCTAGTTTCAGCAAGTTCGTCTACGACAATCCAGTTAATATTGAATATTCACGTAATATCGTAAAAACTTCATTTACTGACTTCTTCGAAAACCTGGTTATCCATTACCCTAACTACAAGGACTACTCTTTTAACTGTATCGGCTCTGTCGGTTATAATTTCAGAAATGTTCTTGAACAACTGGCCGCCCAATACGGAATGAAAGTCGGGCGTATTATCCGTTCGCCTATAGATGACCTGGTGAAGTATCACATAGAAACCCGAAATACTAAATCATAAACAAAAGACCTGCTTCCTGCAGGTTTTTTTGTTTATGGGCTTTCCATCCTGTCCGGCCGTTCCCTCTTTTTCTGCTGCCAAATACCTTAGGAATATAATTCTTCGGCCTTTCCGAAAAGCCGGGGGAATATTTAAATACAAACCAAAAAGGGATGCGGGTGTTTTAAGCGGACAGCACACATAGACTGCTGTGACCCTATTCAGTTTATGAGTAAAACAATTATAGTTTCCAACAGGCTACCGGTAAAGATTTCAAATGATGAAGGCAGTCTCAGCTTCTCATCCAGTGAGGGAGGACTGGCTACCGGCCTTGGATCTATTTATCAGGATAATAACAACATTTGGATAGGCTGGCCAGGCCTGGAGATCGGCGATCCGGGACAGCAGCAGGAAGTGATTGAGAATCTGCAATCAAGAAAGCTTTTGCCGGTCTTTTTAACCCAGGAGGAGATCAGTGAGTATTACGAGGGTTTCTCTAATGAAATCCTATGGCCTATATTTCACTATTACGCATCAACCTATACAAATTACCAGCAGTCCAACTGGGATTTTTATCAGTCTGTAAATAAAAAATTCTCTGATGCTGTGTTGAGCATTGTGGAAGCAGGCGATACTATCTGGATACATGATTACCAGCTTCTTCTGTTGCCGGGTATGATACGGGCCAGGCAGCCTAAAGTAACGATCGGGTTTTTCCTGCATATCCCCTTCCCTTCCTACGAGATGTTCAGACTGATACCATGGCGTGCGGAACTTCTGGAAGGTATGCTTGGCGCTGATCTGGTTGGCTTCCATACTTACGATGATGTTCAGCATTTTATTAACGCTGTAGTCCGCATTTTACCTCACAACTCATCTTCCAACGTGATCACGGTGAAGGACCGTCCGGTAGTCGCTGAGGCCTTTCCGATGGGTATCGATGATCAGAAATATGCCTCATTGCCTGAACGGCCGGAGGTACAGGAACAGATTACACACTTAAAGGAAAATTTTCTGAATCAGAAGGTTATTCTATCTGTAGACAGGCTTGACTACAGTAAAGGCATTCTTCAACGGTTGATGGCCTTCGAACAGTTGCTGGCGCTTTACCCTGAATATGTCGAGAAAATTGTTTTGTACATGATCGTTGTACCATCAAGAGACGCTGTACCGCAATACAAGGAATTGCGTAATGAGATTGACAAGCGGGTCGGTAATATCAACTCCCTCTATCGCACCATGGACTGGACGCCTATCCACTATTTTTACCGTTCGTTCCCGATAGAAACACTTTCAGCATTATATAATATGGCTCACGTAGGCCTTGTCACTCCGATGCGGGATGGAATGAACCTGGTAAGTAAGGAATTCGTGGCTAGCAAAACAGAGAATACAGGGGTGCTGATATTGAGTGAAATGGCGGGTGCTTCTAAGGAGTTACTGGACGCTCTGATAGTAAATCCAAATAACATCGGCGAGATCATCCAGGCAATTGTTACGGCATTAAATATGCCTGAAGAAGAACAAAAGAACCGGATGGAACAAATGCGGTTGGTGGTATCCCAATTCAATGTATTTCACTGGGTGAAGGTTTACATGGACAAACTCGCTGAGGTTAAAGAGCTACAAAAATCAATGCAGTCAAGAAATGTTGACTCTGTGGTTGCGAAAAGGATCAGGAGCAACTATCTGGCTGCTAAGAAGCGTATACTTTTTCTCGACTATGACGGTACCCTGGTAGGCTTTAACGCGAATATCAATAAAGCTACCCCTGACCTGGACTTATACGACATCATTAAAAGACTGGTTCAGGATGAGAAGAATAAAGTTGTGGTTATCAGCGGAAGGGATTATAAGAAGCTGGAGGAATGGTTTGGCAACACGGGGGTCCACATGATATCGGAACATGGTGCCTGGCAAAGGTCAAAGGATCAGCCATGGGAAAGTATCCGCGGACTAAACGATCAATGGAAAGAAGATATATTCCCGATCTTAAAGACTTATGTCGACCGCACCCCCGGAGCCTTTATTGAAGAAAAAAGCTTTTCCCTTGTCTGGCATTATAGAAAAGCGCAAAACGGCCTGGGAGAATTACGGTCGAATGAACTGATCAACAACCTGGCATATCTAACCAAGGACCGCGGGTTGCAGCTATTGCCAGGCAATAAGGTGATCGAAATAAAAAACATTGAGGTTAACAAAGGTAAAGCAGCCTTAGGCTGCCTGTATAGTGATGATTATGACTTCGTATTGGCTATCGGTGATGACGATACTGATGAGGATATTTTCAAGGCTTTACCGGAAACAGCATATACCATTAAGGTTGGAAGTACCGTGTCAGCAGCTGCCTATTATTTACGTAGTCCGAATGAAGTACGAAATTTTTTAAGGGAGCTTTCAGAGCCTGTTTAAAAGATTACAAAAAGACTGGTCGGTCCAACTTTATAGCAATACGGTAGGCCGCGTTCATTAAACCGACATGGCTGTATGCCTGCGGGAAATTACCCCATTGGCTGCCTGTTTCTTCATCAACATCTTCGCTAAACAATAGCAAGTGATTTGAATATTGTAACAGGTTTTCGAATTCACGAATCGCATCGTCGAGACGACCCACACATGCGAGAGCCTCAACGTACCAGAATGCACAAATAAGGAATGTGGTTTTTGGCTTTCCGAAATCGTCAGAATGAAGATAGCGGTAAAATAGTCCACTGGGAGTTCTAAGTTCCTTCTCCAGCGCAATCAGATGGTCCTTCGCCCTATCGGATGCTGGATCAAGATAATTCATCATGATCAGCTGTAAGGTACTCGCATCAAGATGCGGACTGTCCACTGCATGGGTATAAACTTTCCGCACAGGATCATAGCAATCTTCTATATGTTTGGCCGCCCGATTTTTAAGCGATATGGCTTTTTCCACAAGGGCATTGTCACCAATTGCCATTGCTATCTTCTCTGCTGCGGAACACCCTGCCCATTGAAACAGGTTGCTGTAACAGTGTATATTGGCAATGTTTCTAAACTCCCAGATCCCCGCATCCTTTTCATCGATGGTCCGTTCCACCTTAGATAGCAGGAACTCTATCCAGCGGGCTGAATCCTTTCGTTCAGAAAAAACGAAGCGGTGATCTGTATAAAGGGGAAGTAAAGAGATCAATACCTGCCCATAGATATCGTTCTGTATGTGCTCATAAGCCTGGTTTCCAACTCGTACCGGTTTGTTGCCCATATACCCTTCAAGATGATCAAGGGTCTTTTCATAGAGATTCTTTTCTCCTGTTATCCCATATAAGGGTTGGTAACGAAAATTCTCCGAAACAGAGATGTCGCTCACGTAATTAAAGTACCGTTCCATTTCTTCGAAATGACCGATGTGGTTTAAGGAATTTATCACGTAGAATGTATCCCTTAGCCAGCAAAAGCGGTAATCCCAGTTTCTGCCGCTTCCCGGGAACTCTGAAAGACTTGTAGTCCCGGCCGCGATAATGGCGCCGGTATCTTCATATTGATGAATTTTAAGGACCAATGCCGAACGAATCACACTACGCTGGTAGAAGGTAGCAATAGAAGAATGTTTGATCCATATACGCCAGTAAGCTATTGTTTCGCGCAGAAAATGTTCGGCCGTGCTTATTAAGGGAGCCTCCAGGGGATTACCATAGGTCAACACCAGGTATTTAGGTTCGTTAAGCACACTCAGTTGCTCATCTAAGACATAATTAATCGGAATATTCGTGGTCAGACGGATATTCTCGTCAGCACCCCGATATTCTATATGGCTACTACCCCGGTGAGATTTTAATTGTCTTTGCCCGTAGTCGTATGAAGGCTCACACTTAACCCGGATCCGGGGGCTTCCCTTCAACACTTCCACCTTCCTGATAAGCATTAATGGCTTAAAAAACCGCTCGAACTGGTTGAAGCGGGGAGCAAAATCTGTCACCCGATAACTGCCCTCTGAGCAGGTTATCTCCGTGCAAAGAACATTGGTATTCTCAAGGTAATATTGCTCTGAGGTATAATTTCCTGCCGGGAGAATAGTGAATGACCCACCTTTTTCTCTATCCAGCAGGCCGCCAAAAACAAATGAGCTGTCGAACCGTGGCCAGCATAGCCATTCAATATTCGTGTTTTTATGAACATGTGCGAGGTATCCGCAGTTTCCGATAATGCCCGTTTGATATATATGCTTCTCCATGTAAGACCTGAGTGATTATTGTATTCCATTTATAATCGCTTAGCAGTCAGCAACAATTAAACCACTAATTTGCGCTCGCGACTATTTAACCCGGCCGGTTTCGATTTCTGCGCGTGTTTTAGGAAGGCATTCCGGATAGTTTTTTTGGATAAAGCTAATGAGTCCCTCCCTGACATGGCATCGAAGGTCAAACACATCAGATGAATTTCTACCACTAACAAGCGCTCTGATCACTATGCTGTTTTCGCGGGTATCTGTAACCTGCAATGCCATCACCCTCCGGTCCCATAAAGTATCAGTCTCAAGCAGGCGGCCCAGCTCTTCCTTAATTTTTTCAACAGGTGCGGTATAATCAAGGTACAGGAAAACACTCCCAATTAATTCAGCGGTAACCCTCGTCCAGTTCTGGAAGGGTTTTTCAATAAAGTAGTTTATCGGAAGAATTAGCCTTCGCTGATCCCAGATCTTTATTACGACATAGGTCAATGTGATCTCTTCCACCCGGCCCCATTCATTTTCAACGATCAATACATCGTCTATCCTGAGAGGCTGAGTAAACGCTATCTGGAAGCCAGCAAGGAGGTTTCCTAAAGACTTTTGGGCCGCAAATCCAATAATGAGACTGCCGATTCCGACACCTGTGAGCAGACCGGTGCCGACCTTCCGCATACTCTCAAAACTCAGAAGCACAACCCCAGCTGTGACTATAACAATCAATCCAACAATTATTTTGTGCACAAATTGTAGTTGCGTCCTGAGCTTCCGCTCCTTCAGGTTGTCATCCTTATTAAGGTCATGCCTGTGATAAAAATAATCCTCAAGAATCTCTATGATCTGGATAAGAATGATTGCGAAAACGATTGTGTATAGTATTTCGATGAATTTACTGACCGGACCATGATATGAGTCGCGCATCCGCATGATCGGCACCGAAATGTTAAGCAAAAGCAATGGCAGAAAAAAGTACATCACTTTATGCATGTGTCGAATGATCGATCTTATAAGGAACTTCCGGGAAACGCGGGCATAGTAGCGGAAAATACGGCTTAGGATAAGCTTGATCAGTAAGCCCGTAAAAATTGCGCAGAGGGCAATACTGATATTCAGAAGGGGAGCGGGATACTTGTTGAACAGTTCATCAAGGGTATTTGTCATAAAAAACAAACGATCAAAGAACCCATTTGGTTTAAGAGGCTGGGAACCTCTTATTCTTTAGCCCTTGTATCGTCTATCTGGTATTTATTCATAAGCTTCAGCAACACGCCATTAGTCCAGCCAAATCCATCCTGAGAAGGGTATTCTCCGCCACCTGCTTCCAGATTAGTATCCATTACATTATACTTTTCCATTAATTTACCCGTCCTATGGAAGACCTTTATGTTCAGGTTGGCCCAGCGCTCTGCTATCGCCCTGGCCAGGTCATGATGACGATAATTCTCAAGACCCTGTATCGTCATCCATTGCAGCGGCGCCCATCCGTTGGGTGCATCCCATTGCTGCCCGGTATTGTTCAGCGTAGTCGTAACTCCACCGGATTTAAGGAATTTCAACCGGATATTTTCGGCTACTTTCTTTGCCTGTGAGCCGGAACTCATTTTAAAGAATAAAGGGTAAGCTGTAGCCAGACTGGGAATCCGCATTTGCTTTTTGGTGCGAAAATTATAATCATAGTAGTATCCATCCTGTTCATTCCAGCAGTACTCATTCAAAAATTTGATTCGTTTCTCAGCACGCGATTTATAGTCCGCCGCTTTCGCAGAATTCCCCGTCTTGGTATATATTGCGGAAAGCATTTGTTCCAACCCATACATGAGGCTTGTCAGATCCACAGGTATAATGTCTGTTGTTTCGATTGTCAGGATACTTTTCCCATCAGCAAACCAGCGACTGCTGAAGTCCCAGCCACTGGTAGCACCTGAGCGCAAATGTCTATACATCTCTTCCGGCTTCCGTTTAGAGGAGACTGCAGTTAACGAGTCTTCCCGGTAACTTTCCTGCCGGGGCGCCTGACGATCATCCCAGTAACGGTTCATGCTATAATCGTCTACCCTTACCAGATACCTGTCTGCAGCACCGTTATCTAATTTACCTTTATCTGTTCGCATCCAGTAACGGTACTCATTTTCAAGTGCAGGAAGAAACTCCCGAAAGACACTATCCCCTTTTGTTTCAGCCAGCAAGCCCACCATTAGCGAAAAGAACGGGGGCTGCGAGCGGCTTAAGTAGTAGGTTCTGTTCCCGTTCGGTATATGACCATAGGTTTCAATGAGATATGCAAAGTTTTTAACCATGTTCTCCATCAATTCCGACTCGTTGCTTTCCTGCAGACCAAGCATGGTAAAATAGGAATCCCAGTAATATATTTCACGGAAACGCCCTCCCGGAACGATATAAGGGTTTGGTAAAGGAAGCAGTGAGCTACCCTCTACTACATTATCAGGATTGCGATGCAGTAAAGGCCATAATTCCTTGATATGAATTTTTACGCTTTTGGATGTATCCGATTTATATGCACTAACCGGATTCACCGGCACAATAAAATTGCTGTCGATAAAGGACCTGAACGTGAATCCGGACCTGTTCCTAAGTGACCTGTAATCAGCTAAAATTTCCTGCGGTTTCCTTTTGGGAATGCAATCCACAAAAGTTTTTCCATCCGGAAATATCTTTTCCATCTGAACATTTGTAAATAATTCAGCGTAGATGACATCCGGAGTTTTAACTATTCGGCTTGTCTGGGCCGAGGTCTCATAAGACAGTACCAGGAAGAGAATCAGGACGGAAACTTTACTCATATCTTTCTGTTTTAGCTTAAGAAAGATAAGCAATTACTGAGAATATAAGCTCAGCATAAAACCGATACCACACTCCATGTTCATGGAATGTAGTATCGGTAAATGCTGCATCCTCCGTGATCAACCTGATTCTGAAGGACCGAACTTTCTTTATCTGTTACACTCTCCGTCCTGATGCGACTCAGCGCTACTTGCTAAGCCGATTTTCTTATACTTCCTACGAGGGCCAACCGACCAGCAATCAGTGATAATATTCATGTTCTGAGGTTAGGTAATATAAATGGTTCGTTTACAATTAGTATTAATTTGAGCCGTCGGTTTTTGCTCGGTCAATCGCCAGATTTCCGATTTTCTGACCTGTCTGCAATCCAACTTCGCAATCTGCACGATAATGTATGCCTCCATACATTCTTGAGTTTGAGGCTTCAGTTGCCATCATTGTATAATCTGCGGATCTCTCTGGTGCCAGATAACCTAATATCGTGGCTGCAGCAGCACTGAACGTAGAATGTCCTGAAATGTAGGCAGGGAAATTAGGTACGCCGGTTAAAGTTTTAATCCGCGGATCTAATTGGCATGGCCGGGCGTTGAAATAAAAATATTTCGTATTCCAGCAAATAATAGCCGCATCCATTAATGATGAGTTAAGCAGCGCATAATTTCTTGCCCAGCGGATCTCACTCAACTGCATATTCACAAAGTCGTCTGATGCTATTGCGTTCCAGTGACCTACCGGCGTATAGGTTGCCACTCCGTCGGCCCAAAAGTTGACAATTCTCATCCGCTCTTTCGTCGGGTTGGAGGTGAAGTCTAGTACTTCATCGAGTTCCTTTCGCATCTGAGGACTTGTTGCAGAGGGCGGAGGACCAGGTCTTAATGACGCAATGATAGCAGGGTCAAAAAGTAAGGGCTTCACATTGCCGAATAGAGGAAGCATCGGCGGACGCTTGGGAGTTTCCAGCGATATCCAGGGAGTTTCGCCTTTTGCAATACAATCAGCTTCTAACTTGGTCCAGATAGCCGGATTCCCTCCCGCGACACCCATACCATCAGTTTTGGCCCTTTGTATCACCTGGCGTGCCACCCAACGGCCTAAGGAATCTCCGGCGGCAAGATCACTCTTCACATTCGCTCCGCTCCAGAGACGGTAGGTTTTTTCCTGTTCGGCCATCTCCTTAATGTAATCAATGTCGGCTGGAAACAATAGCTTCATCAACTCAAATGAGGCACCGGAAACTACGGCGTCCTCCGATGGGTAGGAAGGCAGTTCGTTTTTCGTAACTGAAACTTCAATACTTGGGTCTGTTTTATATGGCGCCGGCCGGTTATACTGTGTCTTGTACTTCCAGGCATGAATTAAAGCATCATACTGTGCTAAGCTTAAATAAGCATAGGCCCGGGCAGCGTACGGCGGATTGGAGAAAGGAAATTCCGGATATGAAAAAGGGTTAGCAGCACTGGGTACGGGATAGGTTCCGTCTTCATTCTGATAAGGTGGTACATTGTGTTTGGCCACCAACTGACGCATTATCTCGTTCCATCGCAGCACGCTTCCGACTTTCCAGTAATCAATAATTTTCCGCTGTTCAGAAGTAATATTTGAGCTGAGCGT
Source organism: Flavihumibacter soli (assembly GCF_010692725.1). Taxonomy (GTDB): domain Bacteria; phylum Bacteroidota; class Bacteroidia; order Sphingobacteriales; family Sphingobacteriaceae; genus Daejeonella; species Daejeonella soli. The sequence continues at coordinate 221,313 of NZ_JAAFZB010000094.1, forward strand.
TTTAAGCTCTTTTAATTCTTCCTGGTATGAGGATGAATTTACAGCCTCGGGCGCAGGCATAGCGAACCCCGCTGAAGAAGAAACAATGAATGGTTTCCAGTCGCCACCATTTATGTCCTGTGTAGCAGGGGCAAGTTCCGGATAATCTGAATTTGATTCAATAATATCCTTATTGCACGACATCACCAGTATGAATAATCCTACCAGTGAATAGGTAATTATTTTTTTCATCTTATTATTTAGCTTTGGATGAATTAAAATCGATTATATAGTCTATTCCAGCCAGGAAACCGGTTGCTTTTCCTACGTTTCTCCCTGAAACGGTTGTCCATACATTCGCATGAAATCCCAACGATGGCAGGTTATTCAGATAATGTTTGCCTTCAATACCTAGGCGCGTACTATTCATTTCATTGCTTACGAAAGGCATGTCGTTTTTCCGGATGTCGAAACCGCCGAAAGAGGTCATATTATCTATAAATAATTCTGCGATATTATGACTTGTGCGATAACCGGTGCGAAGCTGAAAGTTTCCTGCATCGGGCATTTTAACCATAGAGGAATTTATCTGGCGATCGGTATAATAAGCTGGGCGGTCTATTTCGACATTTCCCCTGTGCATGTAAGCAGCGGATATAGTGGCGAATATCTTTTTGTATTTATAATCCGCAATTAACCGTCCGCTGAGTACCTTACTCCCCAATCCTACTGTCATCGGCATAAAATCTATATTATAGTCATTAGTCGGAGCAGAATAACCTGCGACACCTAAGAGGGCGACCGTCTGATTGCCGAACTGCTTTTTTAAAGGCCGCCATTTTACAAATACAGAGAAATCCTGAAAGCCATGGAGACCGCTGAGAGTTCCCCTGGTAGCTTTGGTCGACATGTACGGGAGAGAAGCCATAATATTAAGATCGTTGCTTATCCCGTAATTCAACATCAGCATCCCTGTTTGAGTTGAGAGCTTGCCTATGTTGTCATTGTTACGTTTAAAAGTTCCTTCCCAATATTCTTCCCAGCTATTGTATGCATAAGAACCTGCCACACATAATCGTTGTTTACCCATCATTAATGCATCCTGTTCGGTCTGCGCTTTCAGGGTAACTGGAAAGAGGATCAATATGGTCAGACCTAGTTTGACCAAATTGGCTACAAATATCTTCATGATTAAGAAATCAATTGTTAATTAATGCTGTTAGTTCCGACTCTTGCCTCTTCAGTTTAAGCCTTTTAACGACTAACCTGCCGATCTCCTCTCCTTGCTTAGTTCCCACCCTGCATGAGTTGGCATAGTGAATACCGCCATATACCCGGGACATACCCGCTTCCATCGCAGCCTCACGAAAAGACTTAAACGATCTTGCCGGAATACCGAAGGCAGTACTGGAGGTATCACGGAAGGCTACATTATCTCCGAATGCCGAAGTAAGAACTTCCGCTGTAGCTGCTGAAATTACAGCATGCCCGCTGGTATATTCAGGAAATGGCGGAGTTTGAATGTAAGGTCGCCAATCCTGATCGAGGTTTTTAGTTATCACGGTTTCCGGACGAACATAGTTGGTTTTAAATTTCGTTTCCCAGCAGGCTATGAAACCATCGAAGAGTGCAACAGATGCCAAAGTATAAGTGCTCACTGTAGAATTGAAATCAGATTTATTATTCTGACTCGCAATTCCAACAATGTTCATCCAATGGCCGCCTGGTGAGAACTTCTTCGTAGCATAACTTACATGACCCACTACGTTTAGACGGAATGGATTATCATCCCAAAAGTCTGCAATATGCTTTTGCTCCGGCGTCAGGTTGTCTCCGATGGTTTTAACTTCCAATACATTTTTATAAAAAGCACTCTCTTTATCCTTTATGTTATAGGGAGGCGGAGCAAGCGGTTGTATTTGAGCGGCTGAATCCAATACCATCGGTCTGATCTCACACCAATGCGGTTCTATTGCCTGCGAATACATAGGCGGGGTTGGGATCCAACGGCCCTCTTCGTCCTTAACAGTATATTTGCTTGCAGAGCGAAGCTTGGCATAATTATCACCTGTACTCCAATGTAAAATGTGTTTTGACACCGTATCGGCATACTTGACGGAGGCTTCAAAAACATCATCCGGCATCCCCGCATCATCAGCTTTCTGCTTCAGGTCCTCCACATATTCATTCATACTGCCTTCGGGAAATGTCACCGCATTTCCTACGGCACAAAAAGCTAGCAGTGATGCAAAAGGATAATCAATCTTCTTATCTGAAGGCTGCGGAATTGCCTTCAAATGTTTGATCTGGCCGGCAAGCGAGTTAAAATTTTTATTATCACCGGCGGCTATTACTTCGTAAGCCGCAATATTGGCATATACATAATTCCTTGAGCCGATCATCGGCGGGAAGTTATTTTCAAGAATGATATCATTCAGTTTTTTAACAGTTTGACGGTATAAAGCAGGATCATGAACAATCGTCTTATAAGACGACTGATTGCATGAGGTAAACAGCAGGAATAATCCTGCCATACAGCATAAAATTCGATTCATGAATTAAGGTTTAAAATAAAACATACTTAGAAAGGGGCCTAAAGAGGCTTTTTATCAAACAGTATGTTCGCGGGGAGGCATTTTAACCTTAAGAGGATAGCCGTTGGCTATTTCGGAAGAATAATTGAAATGATTTATTTTCAAAATTAATACCGGAGGGGCTGACAGGCACAATTTCTCAGATTGCTGATAGTAGTCGGTTTTTGCACTCTTTAATACCGGCTTTTTATTTGTTTCAGAAGTCAGGTCGTTTACTTTCTTAAAGTAGTCAGCACTGCTTTTTTGCAACTGGGATTTCTCCTGGTGATCGATACATAACAGGATCAGGGTATCGCGCATCACCTTCCGTTTAACATATCTGTATGTCTTCCCCTTGAATGTCATCTCGCCATCAAACGATTCAAACTCACGCCAGTCTGTCTGGTAAGGAAGATTGATTGGAATTTTTACAGCGATCAACCGCCTGTCCATTTCGTCAAGCGTTCGGATCTTAGCCTGTATTCGTGCGTCAGCCTTTTGTTCCAGGTAGAAGAAAATAGCCTTATAACCTATTGTATTAAACAGGAACACCAGGAGCAATAATATAGAGACAATCTTTCTCATTGGTATATTACCTATAGAGGTAGCTGAACCTGCACTTGTGTGTAATTATTGTGAAATTACTTTACAATATACGTTTTTTTCGACATTCCCACACCGGTAATTTTCAACGACTTCCAATGGTCCGGAAGCTTTGATTTTATCTGGGTTATTCCTTTGGGAGTTATATCCAGTCCTCCGAAACCCATTAATAGAGATTGTATAATTCCGCCTGCTCCGGTGGCAAAATAGGGATTTGTACCTCCTTTGGTTTCAGCGATCACTCTGAACGGCGGTAGTAAATTTGGTTGAAAGGCCTCTTCGAAGAAATGATATGCCTTCTGACCATCGCCCAAACGTGCATACAAAAGACTAAAGATTGCCTGTGTCATAGCTGGCGTTCCCTCATCAGGCACGCGGGTTTCGTAATACTCCAGATCTCTTCTGATCTGGCCGGGGTCGGTGATATGTTTCAAGGGATAAGGCAGCAGGTTAACGTCTGCTTGCTTGATGCCTTCACCTTTATACGATGCATGCTCCCTTGTTACGCCTCCCTCCATCTTTAATATCGGAATGTTCTTTGCCACCTGCATCCAGTCCGCATTTGACTGTATCCCCAAAATCTGCGCAGCCGCAGATGCATTCTGCAGATTGGCTATCGCAGCAGCATTGGTAAAGGCATTGTTATCTACATTCTCAGCCCATTCATCCGCAGCTACGACGTTCTTGATATCATACTGGCCCGGTCCGTTCCGTTCTACACGGCTTGCCCAAAAGTCAGCGGTTGCCGACAATATCGGCCATCCCTTTTCCCGCAGCCATTCCTTATCCTGCGTGACACAGTAATAGTTCCAGGCGGCCAAAGCAACACAGGCGCTAATATGATGCTCAAAGGGACCGCTTAAAGCCCATACGGGAGTTTCTTCCACGCCGGTATCAGCGCTTTCCCAAGGGAACATTGCTCCTTTAAATCCATGTGAAAAAGCGTTTTGTCGCGCCGCATCAAGACGCTGGTAACGGTATTCAACCAATGATTTGGCTATATCCGGCTGCAGAACAAGTAGCGCGGGAAACATCCAAACGTCAGTATCCCAGAAAACATGACCATTATAGCCGAGTCCGGAAAGGCCCATTGGCGATAGAGAAAAGGCAGTTCCGGCTCGCGAGAATGAGTATAAATGATACAGCATACTATGGACGTCCTGCTGGGCCTGCGGATCGCCTTCTATCTGGATATCGCTTTTCCATAATTCTTCCCAGGCCTGATTATGAAATTTGATAAGCCTGTCGCGACCTTCAAGTTTCGCAAAAATTGTTAACCGTTCCGCTTCGTTTAATGGATCCGGATGATGCGCAGAAGTGATTGAAGATCCCGCAACAGCAAAACGGTAGGTTTCCCCTGCCTTCAAACTTTTGGAGAACTTAGCCAGGTGCATATTATTATCCCACATCTCATGGATCAGGCGGGGCTCCTGTTTATGATCTTCTGTGAACAGGAAGGTGGTTGATGCGCATAGCTTTAATTTACCTGTGGGACTATTTGCCGACGATGTAAGCAGGGCCAGATTTACATGAGGCCTGTCAATTTCGTTATAATAATTCTCAACATCTTTAAGCGCATCGGGTGCTTCCATAACACTCGATGGTGAAATAACAAGATCTTTTTTAGCGGTCACAGATACATCCATTAATACCGTAAAGGGAAGTTGACGCAAGGAATAATAAGTATATGTGATCGTCGCCTTGTCACTATAATCAAAACTTCCCGCAAAGGAAGCATGCTTCATGTCCAACTCCTGCTTCAGATTCACTGCAGATTTTGAGTCCAAACGCTTCCCGTCAATATCCAGGTTCATATTCAGCAGGTTAAAACTATTTAAAAAGTTACTTACCCTGCCCCTTCCGTACTGGTCATATGCTCCGGCGAGTACCACATTCTTGACTCTGAAAGGCTCAGGAGAAGAAACAACCCCAATCATTCCATTAGCTACCGTTACACCGTAATAGTTAGAAGGGTCAACTTTATCTACAGATATCTTCCAGGGATCGACAGCAGTCTGGCAATAGGATCTTTGAAAATAAAAAACTAGGAAGAGCAAAACCAAGGGCCTGGCGAATCTCATAAGTATATAATTTTGACTAAAATAATTAAAAGCAGGTTAACACCCTAGATAGATATTCATTAAGTTTAAAGCAGTAATTAAAATAAAGATGATGGGATTGGTATTAAACTTCTCAACGGAGATCAATCCCTGCGAAAATCCTCTGTTATACCTGATGCAAATGATTATATGAATAAACTCCTCTACCTTCTGATTGGCTTCATGTTGATACTCTTAGCTAGTTCTTACCTGTTCATCCCGAATGAAATTGTCATCTCTAAGAACGAACAGGTGGAGTCCACTGAAAGAATTGTTTTAAAATACCTGGAAAGCGCCGAACACAGACTTAAATGGTGGCCTGGCTCGAAAGATGCTGGTCAGGATATAGCCAATCCACTTAAGTATAACAACTATGACTACGAGTTCAGGGATCCTAAACTCAACTCCATTGTTGTGATTATCAGGTCGGGGAATACAGACCTGAAAAGTACCGTTTCCTGGATGCCGTATTCAGGCAATCTAATCCGCCTGAGCTGGAAGACCACATTATCTGCTGGAAGTAATCCTATTAAAAGATTTTCAAGATACCTGCAAGCCAGAGAAATAAAGGCCAATATGACACTGATAATGGAGCGTTACTCAAAATTTATAGCGAATCACAAAAACGTATATGGGCATAACTTCAGGATAGAAAGGGTTACCGATACCCTCTTAGCTACCACCCAATTATATTCCACTGCATATCCCGACAACAGCCAGATTTATCTGACTATTGATAAGATTAGAAAATACCTTGATCGCCAGGGAATTCAACCGACAAAACCACCCATGCTTAATATCTCTTCAGACGCAAAGGGCCAGTATCAAACAACGGTCGCATTACCGGTACCAAAAAGATTTCAGCCCGATGAGACGATCCTATTGAGAAATATGGTTCCCGGAAACATTCTCGTGGCAGACGTTAAGGGCGGGCGTAAATCAATTTCAGGGGGCTTCAGCCAGATGGAAATTTTCATGCAGGATTTCAAACTAGGTTCGCCAGCCATATATTTTGAATCCCTAATTACTGACCGTCGAGCCGAGCCTGATACTTCCAAATGGATCACTAAAATTTACTACCCGATTTATTAAGATCAGTTTTGGCTAGCAGGGAGGCTTTACTGGCCATTGAAACACTCAGTAATTTCCCCTCGTTCGTAAGAAGAATCCACCGGCTGGCTTTCGGAGTTTTTATTTTAAGGAGAGTATTGACGTCATTAAAGGCAAAGTTTGGGTTAACCCAGTATCGTGGCTTTGAAAAAGAATTACCTTTTCGGTCATATTCCAGGCTCGCCAGGCCCAGGGCATCATACTTACCTTCATAGGGAATACAACCCCAATAGTTCCCATTGATGATTAACTGCTCGGCTTTATCACCTGCGGAAGTCGCAATAAGGGGTGCCTGCTGATATAGATATGGTAATACTGTTATATTTTCACCATGCAGTATATCGCTGATAAATATGGATTCAAAAGTGTTGGCCTGCAGCCGCTCATTATCTTTTATCCGATCCTTAAATATCTCAGTCGTAGTCTTATCGGCCATTTTCTGATAGCTTAACCATTCCTTTTTCAGGTAAGGAAGCTCCTGCTCCAGATCGTTCTTAGGTCTGAAAGGATAGTGATTCCCCTTGTAAAAATAGGAAAGGATAAGATCCGGTTTACCGTCTTTATCCAGATCACTATTGTAGGCATACAATGGCTGCTCCTCTGCGACATTATACTTATTGTTCAGCCCCCAGTTGCCGGCAAGCAAATCGAATTTTCCGTCTTTATTCAGATCAGTGACAGAGACTGACTGCCACCAGCCACGAAGGTTTTCGAGCGCCGGCAGATCATGTTTTTTAAGCGCTTTGCTGCTTCCCAGGTATACCTGTAAGGGTTGCCATTCTGCCGCAATCACCAGATCGTCGAAACCATCTTTGTTTAAATCAGAAACGCTTAGATCCCGGATAAAACGAGTTCCGGCCATGGTGCCGACGACATCGGCACCTGCCTTCTCAAATGTCGCATTCCCCTTATTAATCATTAAAAAGGAAGGCAGCGCCCTGCCGTAGTCTCTGAAATAAACGGCTCCTGCGAGAAAGATATCTTTAAAACCGTCTCCATTAAAATCCAGCAATGCTATCCTCGAAGTCAGGGAGTTGAGGGCTGGCAAGAAGCTAGCCTCAAACCGGAGATTCCCCTTGTTTATAAACAGCCGTTGCGGCTGCACCTTACTGAAATTAACGAACGGACGCTCTGCGTTGGTAACAAGCAGGTCCACATCACCGTCATTGTCGAAATCGCCCCATTGTGCTTCGGAATCTGCTGTATTAAGAAATGCTTTGAACGCATCCACAGCAACTTTCCTGAAACTACCATCAGCCGCCCCAATCAACAGGTACTTTTCTTCGCCTTCAATTCCTCCTACATAAAGATCATCAACCCCATCAAGGTTAATATCAGCGGCCGCGACAGGTGGTGTCTGCCTGGAATATGTATGTGGCAGCAAAGAATAATAGTTAAAGTCGGGGGTCGTATTTACCTTCAGAGCGGCGATGAATTTCACATCCATCTTATCGGTTTGATTTCCCTGGCCGTTTTTTAGAAAAGCACTAATAACAGAACTGATATCAGTTTCGATAGGATGTGCTTTCCCGTCCCATTTAACCAACTGCTTTTTTCCCGGGTCAAAATGATCCAACACCTGGTAAGAATTATCCGGCCAGATAACCAGCAACTGTGAAGGTCTGTCGCCCCGAGAAAAAGTGAATAATAAATTGTTATTCTGACTGCTTTGAAAGGCCGTACTGGTCTGAATTTCCTGATGATCCACTTTTCCGCTGGCTGATCGTAAAAACAGCTTCGTTCCTATGCCATCGATATTTTCTCCTTTAAATTTTACATTGTAGGTCAGAAAGGTTGATTTATCCTCCGCCTTTGCTTTAACACTTAAGTTCTCATATACCGATGCCGGTGAATCCATATTATTGATTACAAGGTCCAGATCCCCATCGTTATCCAGATCTACATAAACTGCACCTGAAGAAGCTCCCGGTTCTGACATGTCATTTGAGGCGGATACGTCCTTAAATTTCAGTAAGCTGTCGCCACTATACAGGAAATTCGCAACACGCCCGTCCGGCATCTTATCGATCTTGCTTCGGTCAAACTTCCGTTCATCAGTTCCATTTGCCATATAAGGACTGCTTCCGAGGTATTTCAGGTAATCGAGATCATTCAAACGTTTTTTTATGCCGGTGGAGAAAAACAGATCTTTGTTCCCATCCATATTGAAGTCAAAGATCAATGGTGACCATGTCCAGTCGGTAGCTGAAATACCAGCGTAGAGCCCTATGTCAATGAACTTCTGCCCGTTTGCTATGTTAAGCTGCAAAGTATTTTTAGAGTTTTGATAGTGAAAGCCGCTTCTGACTTCCATATTGTAAATGTCCAGCGGCTGATCATTTATCGTTGATTTAAGGGGTTTGATATCTGCTGGAAGCATATCTGTGGAGATCAGATCAAGAGTTCCATCCTTATTGATGTCCCCGGCGGTATTGCCCATCGAAAACAGGCTCGTATGGCCGAAAGCGTTCTTTACCTTCTCCCTGAAGGTTCCGTTCTTTTGATTAACATAATAGTAATCCTGTTCAAAGAAATCATTGCTTATATAAAGGTCATCCCAGCCGTCATTATTAAAGTCGGCCACGCTAATTCCCAGTCCGTATCCTATTGGTGAAGCGTAAATGCCGGAACCTTTGGTCACATCAGTAAAATGGCTATTGTCGTTTCGGAAAAGATGGTCACCAGCAGGATCACTCACTCTCGAGCGCAGGGTCGAATCACCATACGACTCATTGCTGTGCACCGAATGCGTAAGGAGGAACATGTCGAGGTCACCGTCCTTATCGTAATCAAAGAAAGAAGCCTGGGTGGCAAATCCTGCAAAGTCAAGGCCATAATCTGCAGCCCGGTCTGTAAATGTGAGATCGCCATTATTCACGAATAGCTGGTTTGCTCCTTTAAAACCTTTGTAGCCTGATACGACTGATACGTAAATATCTTTAAACCCGTCGTTGTTAATATCGACGATCGTTACCCCGGTCTTCCAGGTCGCGGAGCCTGCGGTTCCTGATTTGTGCGTAATATCGTCGAACTTCAGACCTCCTTTATTAAGGTATAACCGGTTCGATTCCTGGTTAGAGACAAAGTACAAATCCTCGAGGCCGTCATTATTAAAATCCGCAGATCCCAGTCCTCCTCCATTGTAGAAATACAGATAATCAAGAATGTTCAGAGAATCAGTTTCCGTCAGGTTGTTTGAGAAGCTTATGCTGCTTTGCTCAGGATCAACTTTCCTGAACACATTTTTTCCTTCATCGGCTTTATTTAAATTACAGGCAGCAAAAAGGATTGCGCAGGTAAAATATGCCGGAATCAACGAAGTCCCTTTTGATGAACGCGAAAGAATATAAGAAGCGGGCGAATTCATATCTAATTCTTGCTGACAGCCTTCGCAATGAGGTCCCTGCCTGCGGGTGAGTTGATCCTATAAGCAGTCAACGGACCATTATTTTTACCGAACAGGTAGATTTTTCCTGCCTTGTTCTCTAAAATCAGCGCTGACCGAACCTGGCCATTTAATCTTAAACCACTTTGCAAGGGTGGCGTATAAGTAAACGCACCTTTGCTGTAGCTGTATATCTGACCGTAATTGGCATCCAGTCTTCCAACTTCCGGTTTGAATCCGTAGAAATTACCAGCTATAAGTATCTCTGGCTTTCCATCGCTATTTATGTCATCACATAGAATTGTGTTAATAGCTGAAAATTGTGCTTGTAAAGGCAAAGGCTTATAGGAGAAGGGCTTGCCTTTTCCTTCATTAATAAACAGAGCTGATTCCAAATGGCTGATTTCATGAACTTCGGCTCCTTCAGTCATTGCCTCCGGGAACACCTCACTAAAAGTTTTTCCTGCGTAATCTTCATATTTCAGGAAGCGCTTTTTAAAGGATGGTAGCTGACCTACCAGGTCCTGGCGAAGATGAAAAACGTATTCTTCATGATCGCCTTTAAACAGGGATGTGATGCATTCCTTTGTACCGTTATTATCAAAGTCCTTTACATAAATGCGCATAGGTTCTTTTTCAGAAGCCCTGAATTTCGAGTTCAACCCAAGATTTCCGCCGATGATATCAAGGTCTCCATCGCCATCAACATCATTGACGGCAATACTACTCCACCAGCCTTTATAATTTACCAGACGATTATCTGCACTAAACTTCCCTGCCTGGTTGCTGAATATCTTGATGCCCATCCAGTTTCCTGTAACTACCAGGTCTTCATAACCATTCTTATCCAGGTCAACCCATTTAGCATCCGTGATCATTCCAAGTCTGGTATCGGTACCGAAGGCCGCTTCCGAGACATCATCGAACTTACCCTTCCCATCATTCCTGAGCAGATATGACCGGGGAAAGCTCCCATAGATTCCGGAAACACTGCGCCCGCCGATGAACAGGTCCAGGTCACCGTCCTTATCAAAATCGGATTTTAGGATCACAGAAGCATTAGCAGAGATATTGATCGATTTCTGTGCATTTCGTATTAGCTTGCCGTTGCCATCATTCTCAAAGAATCTGGGATTCATTACTTTATCCATCGACTTCTCAGCATTGCCTCCATACGTCACGATAAGATCCTCATCCCCGTCCTTATCAAAGTCGCCGAACACGGCGCCTGCGGTCTCGAGGTAGGCTTGCTTTCTGAAATCTTCCGGAACATACTGCCTGAACTTCCCGTTCTGCTGTTGCAGATAAATTTTAGCTGTCTCACCTGCGGAACTGCCCATATAAAAATCGGTAAGGCCGTCTTTATTAACATCACCCGGAGCCAGATATGGATTTTCCGTGGAAAGCATCTGAAGCATCAGCCTTTCATTATCAAAATCAATGAATTCATCCTCAATATGCGCAGGAATCGAATCAAATAACTGTCTGGTAGTCTCTGCCATTAAAGGCATGGCCTCTTGTGAATTAAATTTATAGCGTTGCCCCGCATCAGAACTTTTCAAGACGTAAAGACTGTCAGAATCCAGGTTCCTTAGTACCTGGCTATTTCCGTTCGGCCAGATAACCTGCAATGAATCAACTTTGTTATATTTTCCTAAACCGATTGTTATCATGTTTGGAGGAATACAACTTTGAAATCCCCGTGCTGGCTGATGGTAGTATGATGTGGAAAGATCGCTGTTAAAGGTTTTTATTACACTTCCGATACCATTTTTATTCAGGCTGTCTCCGTGCAAATTCAGCTGTATAAAATGATTATTTGCCTTATCCGTATTGTTTTTATAGACAAACAAGGGCATGTTCACATTATTGACCACAAGGTCATTATCCCCGTCATTATCCAGATCACCATAGGCGGCACCGTTACTGAACGATTCCTTATCAAGGCCCAGATCAGCAGACCTGTTGGTAAAAGTCAGGTCCTTATTATTGATAAAAGCGTAATTGGAAACAGGAGTAGACTTCATCTTATCGGTAAAATCCTTAAAGTCGAATTTCTTGCCCTGAGCGATCTTTTCCATATTATCCTGGTTAGCAAGAAATTCAATGTAATCCTGGTTGGTCAGATCCTTATAGATCCCGTTTGATACAAAGATGTCTTTCCAGCCATCGTTGTCCATATCAAATGTCAGCGCTCCCCAGCTCCAGTCGGTAGCAGCGACACCTGCATAAAATGCTATTTCAGAGAAGGTTCCGTCTCCATTATTCAACTGCAGACAATTTTGCATGTATTGATTATAGTACCCATCCCGCTGCTTTGCCTTCTGAATATCATAGGATTCGAACGAGGTCATTGTTTTAAGCCTTTTATCACCCTCAGGCAGCATTTCTGTAGTAAAAATATCATACTGTCCATCGTTATTGATATCGGCGATATCAGATCCCATGGAGGCAAGACTCAGATGCCCGGTTTGTTCTTCAACTTTTTCTTTAAAAGTACCATCCCTTTGATTGATATAAAGATAATCGTGCTCAAAGAAGTCATTGGAAATAAAAATATCCGGGTATCCGTCTGTGTTCAGGTCTACTACGGAAACACCAAGCCCGAAACCTATGTCACTTGAGTAGATCCCTGCTTCCTTGGTCACCGGTACATACTTCCCTTTGTCATTCCGGTAAAGCCGATCACCGCCCATCTCATCGACTTCGTTCCTGAGATTTTTACTGAAATCAAAGCTGCCTATTGGCCTGAATGAATTATTGAGGACATAACAGTCAAGATCACCGTCCAGATCGTAGTCAAAGAATGCAGCATGGGTCGAAAGTCCGCGGTCAGCCAAACCATAGCTTTTCGCTTCTTCCCGAAAGGTGCCATTCTTCTGATTGACGAAAAGCTCATTTTCCGTTTCCCCCCCCTGGGCATTACCGCTGTTACAAACGTAAATATCCAGCCAACCGTCAGCGTTAATATCAACCATTGTAACACCGGTACTCCAATATTTTGAACCCTTCACACCTGCCCTCTCAGCAACGTTTTCGAACTGCCATTTTCCATTATTAATCAGGAGCTGGTTATCGCCCTGGTTCGAAGTCAGATAAACATCGTTAATGCCATCATTATTAACATCGCCTATAGCCACGCCCCCCCCGTTATAATAATTCCGAAATGTAAAAACGTTGGTACCTTTCCGATCCTCGAGCTGGTTGACGAAATCGATACCCAACTGCTTATTGTCTTGTAATGAAAACAAGGTGTTTCTCTTTTCGCTATTACATGCAAACAGGCACAGGGCGGGGAAAATCAGTATCACTAACCTTTTAAACATATATTTCTCTGGCATAAAAAAAGCGTAGCGGTAAAACCGCTACGCTTAAAAGTAATAATAATCTTTAATTCGAACTGTTAAATTCTAATTAGTAACCTTCGTTCTGAACTAAGTTCGGGTTTGTATCAACTGCACGTTGCGGTATTGGATATACCGTGCGGGTTTTATCAGAAGCTGTAGGTCTTTGATCTACCGGATTATTAAATGTCCCAAAACGTATCTGGTCATTCCTTCTCCAGCCTTCAAAATATAACTCCCGGCCTCTCTCTGCCAACAATGTATTTTCCTCAACAGTAGTCAATGCGGTTGCACCACGCGGCGTGCGGATAGAATTTACGATTGAAAGAGCTGTTTGACCATTGGGATCGCTTCCGCCTCTTAATATAGCTTCTGCCTTCATTAATAAAACATCTGCATAACGGAGGAAGATATAATCGTTTCCTGCCTGATCATCAACTACTTTGTTATCTGCTGTTGGTTTAGGAAAGTACTTTATTACTCGAATTCCCTGTGCCTCTGTTGAATAATTCAGATTAACATTTTCGGTAAAAACAAGAGGTTGTCCACCCCGCTGCTTTAAGGCAACACCGCCCGGGCCAAATTGTTGGCCAATTAAGAAACCTGTTCTTAACCCTATTTTATCTGTTAATCCAGGATAGGCAATACCGCGGCGCTCATCAGTTGCTTCAAACGTTTTATAGAAATCAGCAAGAGTAGTAAATCCATTCCAGCCATCCGGTGTCTGATTGTAGTGAAGACCCATGCGCCAACGATTTCTCGCACTTCCCGGAGCCTGCGTTTCAGAATTCTCAATTCCAAATATGATCTCCTTAGACAATATTGAATTGTCCCATGAGAAGTTATCGAAATACTTACCGGCAGGCGCCAACTGATAAAGACCGCTGGCTGTAACCTTGTTGGCATACTCAATTACCTTATCCATGTCTGCCTTCGCGAAAGTGAACGGTCCGCCCACGGTCGCGGCAGTGTAAACCGCCTTGTTCAAATAAACCTTTGCCAGCAAAGCCTGGGCTGAAGCCTTACTTGCTCTCCCTGGTGTGGCAGTCCCAAGATTCGCTTCCGCAAATTCAAGGTCTTTAATAATGAATTCGGTAGCCTCTGGCCGTTTATAAACGATGGGGTCGTCGTCAGGCGCGCCATTCGGATCCCTGAAAGGCTGCTGACCGAACAGATCAACTATCTGGAACATATACCAGGCTCTAAGGAAACTGGCCTGGCCTTTAATGTTATTGTCGCTCGATCCGTCAATAACCTGGGTTGCCCTGTATACCCCTGTATTCAACTGGTCCCATGTATCATTCAGGTGAACGTGCGATGCATCCCAGGTATGCTGATGCAGCTTTCGGAATACTCCAAAATCGCCCCAGTCAGTACCTCTTGTAGGACCCATCATCTCATCTGTCGGATGCTCCTGCAACGAATAGGTATTCGCCTGGTCAGTCTGTCCGTTTAGCTGGTCATAGACACCTTGCAAGCTCGCTGCTCCCTGAGCACCACCTTCATCGATGGATCTGGATCCAAAGGTCTCTTCCTCCAGATCCGTACAGCCTGCGACGGTCAGTACAAGTGCCATGCTCGCCAAAGCCGAATATTTTATGATAATCTTTTTCATGTTCATTATTCTTTAAAATTAAAAGCCTGCGTTAATACCGAATGAAAAAGTACGAGCGGTTGGGTAGGCTGTATAGTCAATTCCTCTTGATGGTACTCCGTTTCTTTCCTTGTTCGTATTAATCTCAGGATCTAAGCCAGAATAGTCTGTGATTACAAAAAGATTCTGACCGGACACCGACAGTCTTAAACTTTTAAACGTCTTCATATTAGATACGTCGAAAGTGTAGCCAAGGTTTACATTGCTGAGACGTAAAAAATCACCTTTCTCAACAAAACGGGTCGAAACTTCACCGGAGTTCAGTGCATTTTCAATACTATTAGCGACATCAGTTGTGACGTTACGTCCCGTAGCCAGGTTTCCTTTCAGGAAATACGCGTTAGCCGTGTTATTATATAAAAAGAACCCGGTAGCAGCATTGAGGAAAAAGTTAGCGTTAAACTTACCGAAAGTGAAATTATTCGTTAAACCTGCAGTAAACGTTGGTATCGCGCTGCCGACGATTGATCCGAGATCACCGTTCGGATAAATACCCAGACCGTTAGCATCGTAGCCACCGAAGATCGGAACATTAAAAGATGCAAGCGCCGCACCGTTGGTGATCACCTGGGAATAAGCTCCCGATAATCCCTGGCCATGAATATTTCCGGTGATTACGTTCCGGTTTCCGAAATCCTTCACCTCATTGTCCAGGAAGGTCATGTTATATTGAAGATCCCAGGTGAATTTATCTTTTCTTACAGCATCAAAGTTCAGTCCGACTTCCACACCACTGTTTATCACCTTACCAGGCAGATTCACCCATCTTCTTGGAATTGCCGCAGGCTGGGCATAATCCTGGAGGAACAGAAGGTCTTCAGTCGATTTATTAAAGTAATCAAGCGTTCCGGATAATTTATTCTTCAGGATAGCGAAATCAATACCAAAACCATACTGCGTAGTGGTCTCCCATTTCAGGTCCGGGCTCGCGGCAGTGATAGTCGTTGTACTTCCATTGAAATTAGCCTGCTTGATAGCCAAAGATGCATATGCGGGAAATTCCTGGTTACCGGTGATTCCGTAATTCAAACGAAGGCTCAGGTCATCAAACATATCTTTAGGAGCGAAATCCTCGTTCATTATCTTCCATCTTACCGCAAACGCAGGGAAGGTAGCATACTTGTTATTCTCACCAAATTTCGAAGAACCATCGACACGAACAGTACCGGTAATTAAGTACTTATCATGCAAGTTCAGTTTTGCACGGCCGAAGAAGGATTGCAGCTCGGATTTCGTACTATCGCCGAAAAGAGGAGTTCTGTTTTGAAACGCACTCATATCCTGAACCAATACATTCGGAGTTTGAGTGGTCCAGGCCACTTCATTTAGCGGATTGTTTTTAAACTGCTGATATGAGTACCCGCCTAACACATTTAAGGTTGTATTTTCGGTAAATGCCCGATCATAAATAAGGGTATGCTCTGTGAGATGAGAAGCTAATTTCAGGTTTTGAGTAACCCCTCTGCCGTTGCCGGACACATTACTGATATTTAACCCCCTGATGCTCTGCCCGTCGTTGTAACCGTTGAGCCTTGGATCGTAAAAAGTTTCCC
The DNA here is from genome assembly GCF_010692725.1 of Flavihumibacter soli. Classification (GTDB taxonomy): domain Bacteria; phylum Bacteroidota; class Bacteroidia; order Sphingobacteriales; family Sphingobacteriaceae; genus Daejeonella; species Daejeonella soli. The sequence continues at coordinate 237,613 of NZ_JAAFZB010000094.1, forward strand.
TCTTAGAATCTGAATTGTCAAATCCAAAAGATCCTCTATAGGTAAAGTTTTTTGCGAAAGTATATGAAGCACCGAAATTACCCAGATAACGGTTGATATTATCGTCATCATAAATAATTTCCAACATGGATACCGGGTTACGGAAGCCACCTCCCGGAGTACCATATGTACCGTCAGCGTTTTTTACAGGAACAGTAGGGTTCGCCTGTAACACCGCACCTATTAAACTTCCCTGAAAACCTGCATTATCAGTGATCGGGGCGTAATCATTCTGGATATTGGACGCGGTGAACTGAACTTCCAGTTTTAGTTTATCCTTAAGTAGTAGCTGCGCTGCATTTATACGGCCTGTAAATCTTTGCAGGCTGGAACTCTTCACAGTACCATTCTGGTTGTCATAGCCGAAAGAAGCCCTGTAAGTCAAGCCCTTGTTTGCGCCTCCGAAGCCGAGATTAAAATTCTGTGAGACACCGGTTCTCAGGATTTCATCCTGCCAGTCCGTATTTCCGCCAAAATCAACAGCGCTTGCATCAGCTCCCGTTGCTGCAACGGCCGGAAGAAAGGCACCGGGGCTAAGCAGGTCATATCTCTTGGCTATTGTTGAAACACTGGTCAGCGCGCCAAACTGAATTCCCTGATTGCCGCCACCCGTTTTTGTAGTAATTAAAACAACGCCGTTAGCACCCCTGGATCCGTAGATCGCCGATGCAGAAGCGTCTTTCAAAATACTTATATTCTCAATGTCACTGGGATTGATAAAAGCCAGCGGATTTCTTGCTGCTGCAACCTCTCCACCGTTATCAAATCCGCCTGAAGTTCCGCCTCCGTCAAGAGGGACACCATCAACCACGTACAGCGGTCCATTTCCTGCCCGGATAGAACCGCTACCCCGGATGTTGATCGTAGCACCCGCACCCGGTTCGCCGCTTGACGGTGTAACCGTTACGCCTGAAACTCGACCCTGAAGTAATTGTTCAGGAGTGGCAATAACACCCTTGTTAAAATCTTTTTCCCCGAGAGAAGAAACTGAGCCCGTAGCGTCTTTTAACTTCTGCGTGCCGTAACCCACAACAACAACCTCTGTAAGGGCTGTGCTGCTTGACTGCATTGCAACGTTAATTGTTGTCCGGTCGCCAATTGTAATTTCCTGCATGTTGTAACCCAGGTAGGTAAAAACCAGCGCTGAAGTAGTTGCAGGAACCGACAACCGATAAGTTCCGTCAGCCCCGGTCGTTGTACCGGTGGCAGTTCCCTTAACGGCAACAGAAACTCCGATAAGGGGTTGTCCGTCTTTGCTATCTGTTACCGTTCCCGAAATCGCCTTGTTCTGCGCATAGGCTGAACTTGAGATCAGGAAGAATAACATACCATAGAAGAACCTGGAAAGTAAAATCTTTAAGTTCATAATAAATAGTATTAGGTTAATACAAGGTGATAAATTGGTTTATGGGTTGGTCATACTTAAGGCTAAGTTAACAAATTGTCCTATGTACACAAGAAAAGTTAAAATATTTTTTTAGTTATTTTCAAGGTATTAGTATGGGCATTTGGCATTTTACTCAACCTGTTATACTAATTTAATAAAAAAGCTGCTAAAATTCCGATTTATTTTTTGGGAAAAAAGTGATACCCGGGAAACGACTATACGGACCTGAAAGTAGCAACGGTTGGTTGCAAACCACGTCCTCAGTGCATCTTTAATCGCCACGATGAGGCGGATAGATTTTGAATTCTTCCAGGTCAGTCACGGCTGATATCCCTTGCATAGCGAACCCGCATTCTAAACAGGCTTTTTCTCCCGGGGCAGAGGCATCTCGATCGAAACTGCCGAACCCTTATTCTGATCAAAGCAGATCGTGCCGTTATGCAGGTGAACACGGTCGCTGATATATTTTAGTCCAAAGCCCCCTGATTGGTTTAAGTCGTCGATCTTAACCTGAAAGCCAACACCGTTATCTTTTAAACGGATATAAAGTTTATCCTCGCTTCCTGTAACCTGCAGGGAAACATGACTGGCGCCAGAGTGCTTCACCACATTATTAAGGAGTTCCTGTATGATCCGGAAAACCGCCACTTCTATCATCGGATCAACAATAATTTTCAGACCGGAAATTTTTAAGGCATAGCAAATCCCTGCGTCGGTTAGCTTTTTGGCAGCCATATCTTTAAGCGCGAATTCGAGACCGAAATCATTCAGAATAGTGGGCATCAGTTCATAAGCTATATTTCGTACCTGTGTGATCGCTTCGTCCAGGAGTTTGGTCGCCTCAGGACTTCCCTTGATCTTCATCTTCGCCACGCTTAAAAGCTGACCGAATTCGTTGTGCATCGCTTCGGCAATATGCCTTCTTTCTTCTTCCTGTGCGTGTATTACCGCATTTAGCAATTCCTGGAAACGGTTCTGCTGCAATTCCCGGAGCTCCTCTTCCGCAGCCCTCCTGGCAGTGACATCCATAACCATACCTGACATTTTTTGCGGATTTCCTTCGATATCAAAGCTAACTCCCGCCTTAATGCGCAGGACCTTTTTTTTGCCTTTTATCTTCAGGGTAATCTCATCTTCAAACGCCTTAAATTCCTGTTTGACGGCCTTAATAATGGCCTTCATTCTTGATTTGTCGGCCGGCACGATATACTTCAGATAGAGTGCGGGATAGATATATTGCTCCTTCTCCAGCTCAAAAAGCTCAAACATACCATCCGACCATCTTAATTTATCATTCCTGATATCATATTCCCAGCTGCCGATAGAGGCCACATCTTCTGCCTGTTTCAAAATCTCGTACTGCCGGGTCAGCTGCTCCTCAGCAAGTTTCAGGCCGCTGATATCAGTCCAGGAAGTGATCAGCCCGTCCTCAAACTTGACCGCCCGACGGCAAACCCAGGTATTATCCAGACCAAGCAGCGTCAGTTCCTCCTGGTCCTCATAAAGTATGTCCTTATCCACTACCTCAACCATTTTCTGAAAATACACGGTGTCTTTTAGGGCCGGAAGAAGCTCAATTAACCTTTGACCCTTCAGATCCGTTTGCCCGAGCATCTGACGCGTCAGTTCACTGCTGATCTCCACCTGGAAGTCAATAATCTCGCCCGCATCATTCCGAACAGCACGATAGACGGTTACACCTGAAACCGCCGAATTGAATACCGATTTAAAGAGCTCATTATTTGCTTTTATATGTTGTTCTGCGAGCTTCTCTTCGGTTATGTCCTGAGCAGAAATCACCAGGCCGTCATCGAGCTTGGAGGAGTTGATTCGCACCCAGAAATGCTTGCCCTCAATCAGAAAATCCTGTTCGAAGATGTGTTCCCGCCCCTCTTCCACAGTGCTTACAAAGCGGTCGAAGACACCATTCATCTGCGACACCGGGGAAACCTCAGTTTGCCGTTTCCCAAGCACTTCCTGGCCTTTCCAAAAGGTGTGTGCTTTTTTGTTGAGCAGAACCCATTCAAAATCAATAATTCTCCCCTCTTCGTCCCGGATCGCCTTACGAACAGAAATGGTACTCAACGAAGCATCAATAATAGATTGTAAGAAATCTTTACTATGAATAAGTTCCAGCTCGGCCTTTTTGCGTTCCGTAATATCTTCCGTAGTCACAACCAGCATATTCTCGAGCTTAGTGACGATTACCCGCAGCCAGTGCTGCGTCCCCTTACCCCCATACTCCAGTTCAAACTCCGCCATTCCGCCCTGGCAGGCTATCGCCCTAAACTTTTCAAAAAGACCGTTTTCCAGGGATTCCGGAAAACTTTCAATGTAACGCTTACCGATAATATCCCGCCCGCCGGTCATTTTAAAGGTGAAATCATTGGCTATGACTATCTCAAAATCTTCCACATCACCGGATCCTGTATAGATGATTGATAAGACGCTTATTGAATTAGGTGACTCTTCGAAAACAGCCTGCAGAAGATCCCTGCTTTCTTTTAGCATTTTTTCGGCTTCCTTCAGATCTGTTATATCTCTTGCGATGCGCAGCACACTTAAAACGGTACCATCTGCTGCCTTCTCGGGAATCAGGCGGGTATCATAATATTTATTGCCGAATGAAACCAGCTCTTTGCCGGGCTGCCCGACTTCAAAAACCGCGCGAACCTTTTCCATATATGGTTTCGCTATTTCTCCGGGTCCCAGTTCCATCGCCGTCATGCCAAGAGGAGAATCATCCGAAAGTCCTGTCGCAGACCTGAAGGCCCTATTCGCGTAAACCAGTTTCAGTTCCTTATCCCAGCGGCTTACAGAATCAGTCATAGTTTCCACCAGGTTCCCGAACTGCTGCTGCCATACAGTTATGTCAAACAGTTCACCGTCCTTTTGAGGTGTCACGATTCGTTCGGACGCCTTGTGAAGAACATATAGAATATCGCCCTTATCGTCCATTACAGGAGTATTGACCACAGACCATCGCCTGTCTCCCCCCAACCTGCTTTGCTGATGGCGGGTAAACGGAGGATATTCTGCCAGTTCTGTTCGGACTGGTTTTTTGAGAGCTAAAGCCTGCTCTAAAGCGAAGAAAAAACTCTCTGCCGACTCGTCCAGGGTCCGGCTGAACAATGAATGTAATGCCCCCACACGCAGCTCATCCCGGCTTATTCCGGCCTGTTCAAGGTATTCATTACTGGCGGTCAGAATTTCAAAATTCGCTGAGAGAACGAGGTATGGCTCCGGGATGGTCTCGAATACACTGAGTGCAGCTTGCAATGCCGTTGAAGAAGAATATAAATCTTGTACCATGGTCTTCATTTGGATTCGTAGGTGTCGCAAGAACATCGCAATTATTGCAATTCATTCATACACACCAGGTGACGAACCCAAAATACTACTTAAAACACTTATGGTGTGAAAAAAAGTTAGGAGGTACGAGGTAAAAGGTAACAGGTAACAGGTAAGGTATCAGGTAACAGGTATCAGGTAACAGGTATTAGGTTTCAGATTTCATCCTCCTTCCCGCCTTCATCCTTCAATCCTTCAATCCTTCAGTCAAACTTATTATGCCAATTAATCAATATCTTTTCAATGTTCAGCTGATATCTGACAGCTAACAGCTATTTATGCCCATTATAATCAGTCACCATCTCTTCAATGTTACTCAGATTATAATAGCCGCTGGTGATTTTCTGAACGATATCGATCCGGTCGTTAAAAAAATCTGTGAGCTCATTCTGAAATTTTAAAGGGTCCTTACTCGCAAGAATATAAGATTTGCTGTTATTCTTCTCCAGAAATACACTGCTTACTTTACCGGCTCCTGTATTTAAAGTAACACCACCGCGTGTATACCCGGCATGCGTGCTTGAATACACTCTATACAGGTTAACCGGTCCCTCAATTGCATGCTCGGCAAAGGCCTGATCCGCAGTTTTGTTCGACAGGCCTACCTTTAGGGTCAGACGTGCGATCCTGACAAATTTTTTATTCTCAAAAGCGAAGCTGTCACAATCATTGAGTTTCATCTTTTGGCTTTTACCGTTTAATTCCTTTTTAAAGAAAAAGCTCTCATAGTTATCAAAGGAAAAATAAACGTACCCCTCAACCTTCTCGGCTCCTTTAAAATAATAACCTTTCTTGTACTCAACCAAAGCATAGCCGGGTTCGGCTAAGCAGCAGATCACGGCAAGGAGAAATGGAAGCAAGCGGCATTTCACAGACGACATAAGTCAATAATTCTATTTTACAATGGTATTGTTTGAAGCCTAGGGCTTAATATCCAAAACAATTTCAGGCATTAGAGCGCCTGAGAAACTATAAAGTTAAAACTTTGTCGTAGCGCGAGTCCATATGTCAGGTTCCGGTATATAATAAATAACTTAATCCTGATTTTCGTGTTATATTCAAATTCTTTATATAAGCCCTTTTTATATGAGTAGAACTTTACTTAAAGCCCTCCTATCCCTTTTTTTTATAAATTTCCTTAGTCTGAACCTTAGTGCCTACTCCCTTTTAACACACGAAGCAATAATTGATTTAAGCTGGAAAAGGTCTATCGAGCCCTCACTGCTGGAAAAATATCCAAATTCAAGTGCAGAGCAATTATTACAGGCTCATTCATTTGCCTACGGCGGAGCAATTATGCCTGATATAGGATACAGCCCGTTTGGAAGTATGATCTATACAGACTTTGTTCATAATGTAAGGACCGGTGACTACGTCGTTGCGCTTATCGAAGAGGCCGAAACGCTGGATGAATATGCTTTTGCTCTCGGATCTTTAGCACATTACCTGGCAGACAATAACGGGCATTTACTGGGAACGAACGTTTCCGTCCCCTTAGTTTACCCTAAAATAAAGTTAAAGTTTGGTAACACCGTTACTTACGCTCAAGATAAGCTATCCCATTCAAGAATGGAATTTGGATTCGATGTATTACAGATAGCACGTGGAAATTATGCAAGCAAAGCGTATCATGACTTTATTGGATTTAATATTGCCAAACCGGTTATAGAAAAAGCTTTCTATAGAACGTATGGGATAGCGGTTAATGATGTCTTCAGCGACTTTGATGTTGCTATAAGTACCTATAGATGGACTATAAAGTCTCTGCTTCCTAATATCGTCAGAACCGGATGGGCAAAAAAGAAATCAGAAATAAGAAAACTTCAACCAGACGCCACCGCGAGAAGTTTTTCATACCGGATGAAGAACAGGATGTATTATCAGGAATTCGGGAAGCACTCGCAAAAGACTGGTTTTTTTCAATCTATTATTGCGCGCTTAATTCCTGTCCTTCCTAAAATTGGTCCCCTGGCTAAATTAAAATTTAAGACCCCGACTCCTGAGGCTGAGCAGTTATTTATCAGGAGTTTTGATACTACCCTGGTAAAATACGATCAGGCAATAGCTAGTCTTCATAAAGGAAATGAGATTCACCTTCAAAATAAAACCCTGGATACGGGGCATCAAACCGTGTGGGGCGAATATCCGATTGCAGATGAAAATTATGAGACGTTTTTATTAATGCATAGTGAGAAAAAATTCGAAAATGTAAACCAGGATGTTAAAACGAACCTCATTTTATTTTTTAAAAGTTCCAACCCGCCAAAAAATTCAGAAAGCAGAAAGAACTGGATTGCAATTTCGAGGGCATTAAGTATGCTAAATCAACAAATGGAGAAAAATGGAATTTGAAACTAAGCAACGGCTGTCAGCTATCCGTTGAACTTGCCTGCGGCTTTTCTAAGCTGGCCTTCCCATAAGTCATGTAGCACTCAGGTAAAGGTTATTCCGCTAAATTAGCGGAATAACCCCTAGCAGACCCTAACCATTCCCCACTGATATTATTTCATCGTACCGTGCAAAGCAATAGTCTTTTCATAGTAACAGTTTAATTACAGCATTGAATATTCTAATGTTTTTTCTTGTTATCCCAACAAAGAAAATAGCTTTACAACATTGTTTAATATTTCCGGATTTTACTTACTCTTTTTATTTGTATGCGCAGATCGTGTTTCCTTATTACCGTTTTAATATTACAGGCCTCAGGCATTGCTTTCGCACAAAAGCCGGCGTCAAAGACTGCTTTCAAAGTAGAATATGAAAAATTTATTCTACCAAACGGCCTTGAAGTTATATTCCATACCGACCGGTCCGACCCTGTGGTAGCCGTATCGCTGACTGCACATGTAGGCTCTGCCCGCGAGAAAGCCGGCCGTACCGGCTTTGCTCATTTGTTCGAACACTTGCTTTTTCTTGAATCAGAAAATCTTGGCAAGGGCGGGTTGGATAAAATGACCGCAAGAATTGGTGGCTCAGGCGCCAACGGATCCACAAACACCGACCGTACAAATTATTTGCAGACAGTACCAAAAGACGCCCTGGAAAAAATGCTTTGGGCTGAAGCCGATAAGCTGGGCTGGTTCATCAATACCGTTACAGAGCCTGTTTTGGCTAAAGAAAAGCAGGTGGTAAAAAACGAAAAGCGCCAGAGTTATGACAACAACCCGTATGGCCATACGTCCTATGTCATCGATAAGCATCTGTACCCTGCGGATCATCCGTATAACTGGCAGGTGATCGGCTCTTTGGAGGATCTGCAAAATGCTACCCTGCCGGATGTAAAAGAGTTTTTCAAACGGTGGTACGTACCAAACAACGTGACACTGGTAGTGGCCGGTGATTTCGATAAAGTTCAGGCCCGTCAGTGGGTTGAAAAGTATTTCAGCGAAATAAAAAGAGGTGAGGATGTAAAGCCGCTTCAAAAAAGACCCGGTGTCGTACGGGAAACAGTAAAACTATACCATGAAGATAATTTTGCGAGGTTGCCCGAACTGACGATGGCCTGGGTAACGGCAGAAAACTACCATCCTGATTCCTACCCGCTGGAAGTTCTGGCCCAATACCTTTCTGAAGGCAAAAAAGCGCCTCTATACAAAGTGCTGGTGGAAGAAAAAAAGCTAACATCAAACGTTAACATGTATAACAGCACCGCGGAACTGGCCGGACAAATGCAATTATCCGTAAGGGCTTTTGCAGAAAAGGACCTCAATGAGGCTGAAAAAGCGATTAACGAGGCTTTTGCAAAATTTGAAAAAGAAGGTATTTCAGAAAACGACCTTAGCCGTATTAAAGCCGGACAGGAAACCCGGTTTTACAATTCGCTCTCCAGTGTATTGGGCAAAGGAGCCCAACTGGCTCAGTATAATATTTTTGCGGGTAACCCCGGATTTATTGAGAAGGATATTAACAACATCCAGGCAGTCACAACTGCCGACGTGATGCGCGTGTATAATAAATACATTAAGAAAAAGAATTATGTAGCTACCAGTTTTGTACCTAAAGGCAAAGTTATACTGGCACTCGAAGGTTCTAAGAAAGCGGAGGTAGTTGAAGAAGTGATCGTACAGGGAGCCGAAGAAAAAATTGATCCTTCCGCTAACGCGGCTTACACGCGTACCCCCTCCAGTTTCGATCGGAGTATAGAGCCTCCTTACGGCAAAGCCCCTGAGGTAAAGATCCCTCTTGTCTGGGAAGACAAACTGGCCAATGGCTTGCGCGTTTACGGCATTGAAAACAGCGAGGTTCCCCTGGTGCAATTTGAATTGGTTATTGATGGCGGGCTTCTGCTGGAAGATCCGGGTAAAGTCGGCGTATCAAACCTGATGGCCCGGATGATGACGCAGGGTACCAGTAAAAAGACTCCTGAGCAATTAGAAGAAGCCATCGAGCAGTTAGGAGCCAGTATTAATGTATTTGCAGGTACCGAAGATATCCGCATCCGGGTGAATACACTGGCGCGGAATTACCAGGCTACGCTGGCATTGCTGCAGGAGATCCTGCTTGAGCCAAGATGGGATCTAAAGGAATTTCAATTGTTAAAACAAAGCATGATAAGCCAGATCCGTCAACAGGAAGCTAATCCTAACGCAATTGCACAGAACAATTACAACCAGCTCATCTTTGGGAAAGATAACATTCGTTCCAGGAATATTTTAGGCACTATCGAAAGCGTTAATGCCATTACCCTGGAAGATCTGAAGGCCTTTTATAACAAAAACATATCGCCTTCGGTAGCCCGTATACATGTTGTCGGCTCGTTAGGCAAAACAGCCATTACAAGCCCGTTGGCAGGGATTGCTAAAAACTGGAAGAGTAAGCCGGTGAACATTCCGGCCTTTACTACACCAACGGCACCTGCTCAATCACAGGTATATTTTTATGATGTGCCGGATGCGAAACAATCTGTAATTCGCTTTGGCTACCCTGCCTTAGCCGCTACCGATGGTGATTATTACCCTGCTACGGTGATGAACTATATTCTTGGCGGCGGTGGATTTGCATCGCAGCTCACCCAGCAATTGCGGGAAGGTAAAGGATATACCTACGGTATCTTTTCGGGCTTTTCAGGGACAAACAGTGCTGGTCCATTTACCATTGCAAGCAGTGTAAGAACAAATGTGACCCTGGAGTCAGCACAATTAATCAAGGAGATCCTGCAGAATTACGGAAAGGATTATTCTGACAAGGATATGGAAACGACCAGGAGCTTTTTAATAAAAAGTAATGCGAGGGCATTTGAAACTGCGGGATCAAAGCTGGGCATGCTGGAAAACATCAGCAAGTACGGTTGGAAGGCTGATTACGTAAAAGAGCGCGAAGAGATTGTAAAAAACATGAGTGTCGGGCGGATCAGGGATCTCTCCCAGAAATACCTGGACACCAATAAAATGATCTGGTTAATAGTTGGTGATGCTAAAACGCAATTGCCGCGACTAACAGCATTAGGATTTGGTGAGCCAATAATGCTGAAATAAGCAGTATACCAGGCAGAATTTAGAGAAGGTGAACGAAGATCGTTCACCTTTTTTTATGGAACGGAGAATTCCGACAACTCATTATTGTTTCTTATACTTAATAAAAAACTGCCACATTATCTCATTTATATCAATATCCGAAGTAGTATTTCCTAAGGGATAACCAATGTTAAACGGATCGCTCCCGGGCCACGTGTGCCCGCCGTTTTGAATGCGGATAAGCGCAACTCCGGCTGGTTTGCCGTCTGCTTCGTCAATTGTAACGGAAGTCGCATCCTTTCTATTAGCATTTAAACTTCTTGTTTTGACATTTTTACTATCAAGGCCATTGTGTACCATCCAATAATTAAAGGTGGCAAGTGCCGATCCGTAAGCTCCGGGTTTTCCTTCAAAATCAACTACTTTATCAGCGGTACCATGCACCTGCATAACTGCAATCTTTCTAGCGGACTTGATAAAATACTTTACTGAATCCGGTAACGGGCCTCCTACGGAGGCTACTGCGGCAAAAACGTCGGGCAGTTCAGCAGCCAGACGATGACAAAAGAATCCGCCTCTCGAAAGACCCGTGGCAAAAATAGCCTTACTGTCGATCCGATATTTTTTTTTCAGAGTATCAGTCAACGATTTAATAAAACCCACGTCATTTGTTCCTTTGAGATAGGACATCTCAAAACCAACATTCCAATCGGATTTTATTCCGGCTGGATAAACAACAATAAACTGGTACTTATCTGCAGCCCTGTTCATCCGGGTATAGTACATCTGCTCGACGGCCGTCATTCCCCCGCCATGAAAATTGTAGACTAAAGGGTAGTATTTTTCCGGGTCATATGATTCGGGAAGATACAGGAGATATCTTCTCTTTGTCTCTTCGAACATAAAAGATGTTGACTGGGAGTAGGATGCACAGGTATGTAACATCAGGATTGCAATTAAGAGTAGCTTTTTCATTTAAATTTGTTTGCACAAAACAAGTCTTAAATGAAGAAGGAATCTCCCGGAATGATCATTTACACTAGTAAAATAATCATATCGAATGATCATACCTTTGGTTAAACTGCCTTATCTTCAAAGATCTCACTGCGATAGGCGGAAGGAGTTTTCCCAGTTTCCTTTTTGAACGCCGTATTAAAGGTGCTCAGACTGCTAAAGCCTGTTTCGAAAGCTATAAATGCAATTGTATAATTCATATATGCTTTGTCTGCCAATAATACTTGCGCCTGTTTGACGCGGAAGTGATTAACAAACCCGTTAAAGTTGGATGGATGGTTCATGTTAATCACCATGGAGATTTTCTGAGGGCTTACTTTTAAGAGCCGTGCCAGGGAGCTTAAGCTAAGACTGGCATTTTTAAACATACCGTCTTCCGCAACCAGCTTCATGATCTGCCTGTACAGTTCATCTGCCTCGGTTTCCTTTATCGGTGTGCTTCTGTATTTAACCTGGCTTAGGCGGCTGATATAATCATTTCTTATAGCCACAAAGCTGATCCCGTAGGCAATTGCCGAATACAGAACCGGACCGACGATGTATGGCACCTCTTCTTCCAGAATGTTTAAAACATAGATCACCCAGATAGCGGCTAATCCACAGACAAGAAGCTGCAGCCACTGAACGGCTGCAGTACTACCAGATTGTTTGCGTGCCTTCCTAATCAGCCTGTAACAAATCAGCAGGTAAATAAGATAATGACCGTAATATAAACCGAACATGACCATAAATGCTTCGGTCGGTATCTGCTTGATCAGTTCCCGGTTAACCATTAGTCCGAAGATCAGCGCCGGAATAAAGGGAAGAAAGGCAATTAGGTCATTTTTACTTAGCCGGAAGGAGCGGGTTAAAACCGATCGGGCATACAGGTGAAATAGGGGGCCAATGAGCAACAGGGTTGAAAGGCCAGTAAAAATGAGAATAAGATTTACATCACCTGCAAATTCCAGGATAACAGATTTGCCCACCCGAAAGGAAAGGATCAGCAGCAGCGTACCAAGAATGATGTTGGAGGTAGTTCGCACCGTCGCATACCCGAAAAGATAAATTGCCAGTATGATGCCGTGAAGAACCCCCAGCCCACTTATTAAAATCAGAAGTATCTCTGTGATTAACATTCCGCAAATAAATAATTCCAATGCAATCTATGTCTAATTCTATAAAATAGAATGATTCTGTAAATGGAGAAGAATATTAGGCAGGTATAAACCGCAGAGACAACAAAGAGTTCCGCACATGGGTTCCGTTGCTAAATCTCGCAAACTGATATGACTAATTTTCCCTTATGTTCTCCCCTGGCAAAGATCCTGAATGCTTCAGGAACCTGGTCTAATTTATAGTGTCCATCAATAACAGGCATAACTTTACCGGCTTCGAAAAGCCTGTTCATATAAGCCAGATCCTTGTTTGGCTTCAGCATAACAATACGCACCTGCTTTTTAAAGATCATCGAAATCCATCGCTTCAGGAAGAAAGCCTGGAGCAGCCGGGCAGCTGAACCTCCAACAGTTACATAAACTCCCTTAGGGCTCAATGCCCGGGTATAATCGAAAATAGAACGATTTGTCTTCGCATCGAGGATCAGATCATAAGCCCGTCCGTTTTTAGTGAAGTCTTCACGGGTATAATCGATGACATGGTCAAAGCCTATTTCGCGCAGCATATCCAGTTTACTTGTCCTGTCAACACCCGTAACATCCACACCGTATAATTTGGCGATCTGCACCGCGAAAGTGCCGACCCCTCCCCCTGCGCCATTGATCAGGAGCTTTTGCCCCGGGCTGATTTTCCCTTCGTCGATAAGGCCCTGTACCGCCAGCATCCCTGCCTGGGGGATTGCCGCTGCTTCCTGGAAGCTCATACCTGCGGGCTTTAACGCTAAAGCCTTTTCTGGTGCGCAGAGATACTCGGCAAAACCGCCCCAGCGGCCGCTTAAATCACCGTACACTTCGTCACCGGATTTGAACTGTTTTACATTTTTACCGACGGCTTCAATCCGGCCTGCAATGTCCGAACCGAGTATGGTCTTCTTTGGCTTCCGAAAACCGTACATCATACGATTAATGAAGTCGCCATGGAGAAGACCCCAATCCCAATCGTTTAAGGAGACGGCATAGACTTTAACAAGGACTTCGTCGTCTTTTGGAACCGGCATTTCGATCTCTGCGAGCTGCAAAACTTCCGGACCGCCGTAGTTTTCGTAGATAATTGCCTTCATTTCCTGGATATCATTTCAAATCAGGCATAAGCTACTAAATTTCAAATATTAAAGCATATGATCGGCTGAACAGCTTTTCTTCGCGGTAGCATGCAGGTTAAAAAATCTGAATTGTAAATTCTTTGATAACAAATGAAATGACAGCTCCCGATACATTCCCTGGCTATTAAACAGGCATCCGCCTCAGCTTCAGGTAGAGGTCATTTAGCTTAAATGGTTTGTAGAGGAAATCATCCATACCGGCTTCCCTGATCTTATAACTCAGATTATCAGATACGGAAGCAGTCAGCGCAATAATGCGAACGCCCGATCTCAGCGGATCAGCCATGGCACGAATAGCTCTGGCAGCTTCAAAACCATCCACCAGTGGCATATGGAGGTCCATTAAAACGACATCGTATGGATTTGAGTTAATTTTATCTATTGCCTCCTGCCCGTTCACGGCGAATTCGGGCTTGTTGTTCCACCTGGCAAATACCTTCACAAGTAAAAGCCGGTTCATATGGTTGTCTTCTGCAACCAGGATCTTTAAGTCCCGCAGATCAAAATCAGCTTCCGGGCCTTCTGTAAGAGAATCAGCCGGTCCCTGGTGCAGTTTAAAGTCTATATCAAAATAAAACGTTGACCCTGCGCCCGGGGCGCTTTCAACCTGTATGCCGCTGTCGAATAACAAGAGCAGCCGCTTTACAATGGCGAGACCAAGCCCCGTTCCGCCGAAATTGCGTGCGGTGCTTACCGAAGCCTGAGTAAAGGATTCAAATATCGCCTCCTGTTTATCAGCGCTGATACCGATGCCGGTATCAATGACCGAAAACCGTACCTTGAGAATCTGCTCATTAACGCGGAGGACCTTCAGGTCGACGGACACACTGCCTTGCTCTGTGAATTTGATAGCATTGCCCGCCAGGTTGTAAATGATCTGTGTGATCCTCGTTGGGTCCGTAATAATGCCCCTGCCGTTTATCGCTTCATCGATATTCAATACAAAATCGATCTCTTTTTGCTGCGCCTGGAACCGAAGGCCTAAACAGGTATCTCTTACCAGGTCGTCCAGGTGGACAGGTATATCTTCAAGATCCAGCTTATCGGATCCGAGCTTATTGAAATCGAGAATATTATTGATCAGAGAATAAAGATTCTCTGCCGAAAACTTTAAGATCTGCAGGCTCACTTCCTGCTCCCTGCTATGAGAATCCTGCATCAAAAGCTGGCTGATGCCAATTACCGAATTCAGGGGTGTTCTTAACTCGTGCGTCATGGTTGACAGAAATTCCGACTTCGATTCCGCCGCCAGGTTGGCCTCTTTAACGGCCACCTGCAGCTGCTTATTCAAAGCTTCCTTCTCTTCAATATTAGACTTAAAGGATTGCTGGAATAAATAATGACACATCACAATGGTCACAAAATTTAAAACCACCATCATTTCATAACCCGGTGATGCCAGCTCATTTGGTGATATTCCTTCAAGGTGTAATTTACTGCCGAAAACAAGATGTAAAATAACCGGCAGTGTTGCCACCACAGAGTATATAATTCCAAAACGGGGATTCATTATGCAGAAACTTCCGAGGATGAGCATGAAGACGAACTGGAGCGTCAGGATATTAATGGATTGGGCAAACAGAAAGACATTTGACCAGATCAGTAATAAGCCCAGCCATACCATCACATGGGCAACCACCCGCATATTAGCTTTATCAGCCAATAAGAATTTTAACAGGATTGTATAAATCACCAGCATCACCACGGCTCTCTGAAGCTGCAAGTCCTGCTGGTAATGGAAAGCTACCCCAATGACAATCGAGGCTTTTATTAAAGAAAAAGCCAGCAGGCAAAAGATAATTTTAATACTGGCCTTGTGGAAGTGATCACCTTCCGTTTTTAACAGTTTATGCAATGACCAGTTTAAAAATGATACAGGGGTCTCCATTTATATACTAAAGGATCGGAAAAGAAGGCTAAACTACCTTATTAAAGACGATAATACGGATATACATCCTTATAGTTTAAAGTAATTTTGTTTCAACCTGGTATTTGCCTAAATGTCCGTTACTTCAATGACACGATTTTCACTCTTTTAAGGCTTTTGAGAGGAGGTAGAATTTTGCAGAGTGCTAAAAACCAGCCGCTTATTATCAACGCCGCGGTATGCGGGTTACTACTAAGCAGATATTCTGTAATAGATAATTTACAAAGGGATACAAAAGTATGCGTGCTATGAAAGCATTTTGGCTAAGACCTGGCGCCGTACGTTGTTGACGCAAATGGTAATAACTAGTTGGATCTACGATGTTATGTACCTTTTATAATCATCAAGGCATTATAAAGAGCCGCTATTTCTTCTTCGGTATTATAGTAATGTACTGAAGCCCTTACAACACTGGTTAAATGGTTCTTGCTCATATAATAAAGCGTAGACTTAGCCAGGCCAACAGACACGTTGATTTTTTTTTCTGCAAGTTTGGCTTTCACTACAGCGCTCTCTACACCGTCAACAGAAAAAGTTACAATACCACATCGCTGCTGCCCGAAGTCGTGCAAGGTTATACCATCAATTTCACTTAATTTGCTCCGCATGGCGTCAGCTAAATATTGGATACGGTGCCAAATCCGGTCAACACCAATGTTTAACGCATAATCAACAGCTTTACCCAGGCCAAGGGTTAATGCGCGGCTCTTTTCATATAGTTCAAACCGGCGGGCATCATCCCTTGGCTGATAATCGTCTAGTGTGACTGATTTTGTGGTGAAACCATCTGCAAACATTAATTTCAACTTATCCTGAATGTCTTTTTTGACAAATAAAAAGCCGGTTCCTCTTGGTGCACGGAGATATTTTCGCCCCGTGACTGACAGCATATCACAACCTATGAGCTTCACATCAATGGGGATTTGCCCTGCACTCTGACAGGCATCAACCAGGTACAAAATATTATTCTTGCGAGCTATCTTTCCTATTTCAACAATTGGGATCATTCCGCCTGCTGTTGAGGGAATATGGGTCATCGCTATTAATTTAACCTGCGGCGTTATAGCAGCCTCTAATGTTTGTAAAGAAAAATTGCCTTTCTCATCATTTGGAATTATCGTAACCTCGACGCCACAAGTCTTCTGCGCCTGGATAAATGCAATAATATTGGTTACGTATTCCATCTCGCAGGTAAGCACTACATCTCCCTTTTTCAAGTCGACCCCATTAAATGCCAGGGTCCAGGCTTCGCTTGCGTTTTCAACGGTGGCTATTTCGTTCACATCCGCGTTGATGAGTTTGGCAATAGATTTATAAGTGTTGTCCAGTTGCTGTTTGTACTTATCCTCTGTTTCGTACCCCCCAGAAAGTGCTTCTTCCTGTAAATAGCTTACAACCGTGTCCACTACGGTGTCGGGCGGTAATGATGAGCCCGCATTATTAAAATGTATCCTATCTGTCGTTCCTTTGGTTTCTGCCCTTAACTGCAATATTTCAGGTTCTGTCAAGATATTAGTTTTCATGATTAATTTTTGAATGAAGCAAATTGAAGTACTCTGCTGACCTGTTTGATTTACGATTAATGCTTTTCACAATATTCACTGTCAGCATATTTTTGAATAAGATCGATATTCTGATTAATAAGTTGTCAATGTCTATTATCCCATCTAGTTACTGTTATTGGGTTATATAACACAACTGACGAAGGATTAAGAGATAATTCCTCATCAAGGAAACTTAAAACACGCGTGATAGCCTCGCTGGAAGTATAATCAACCTTTACAGTGTTGCATGTCCGCCAGTTATCCAACTCTACGGTTAGAATAAAGATTACTGCTTTTCCTTTATAAGTGCGGTCGGAGCCAAATGAGTATCCCCTGATAAAACTAAAGCTTTCTTTCATTTCGGCTCGGTCATCGTTTAAAATTGTTAAATTTTCTACGGTGTTACTCGAACCAACTGAAGCTTTTACAACTGCATAATTCCAGTTACAGTCATTATAGACGCTGTCTGTGATTCTATAGCTTCTCGTGACATAAGATTTAAATGAATTTAAAGACTTGGTTTGGGCGAATGCGGTAAAAGAATTCGCGATCAAAATCATTAAAACTATAATGATCTTATGTTTATAGGCCCGGTGTATCAAAATTTCCATATCTGCGTAAATTAGCACATAATCAGGCAACATAGGTAGGCCTTAATTCACCAGGAAAAATCTTATCATTACTTACCTATTTCAAAATAAATGGCATATTGTATCAGATCAACGACGGTATTAATCCTCCTGGGTATTTTATCGGCCTGTACGCAAACTGAGCAGACCTCCAGGCCCAAAGATTCAGAATCAAATATTGTGTTCTTTGATGACTTTTCAGGGCCAGGTCTTGACCGTTCCAAATGGAATGTCATTGTTACCGGGTTTAACGTTAATAATGAGCAGCAGGCCTATGTGGATTCGTCCGCGACAATTTATACAGTAAAAGGAGACCGGGCTGAGGGCGCAGAAAACGGGGCGTTAGTCATAGAGCCTATATACCTGCCGGGCTTTGTGACCGCTGACGGTCAGAAGTTCGACTTCCTGTCGGGAAGGATTGATACAAAAGATAAAATGGACTTCACCTATGGCTCAGCCTCAGCGCGTATCCGGATGACTGAGGGCCCAGGCTTATGGCCGGCGTTCTGGGCTTTGGGAAATGGCGACTGGCCCGTGACTGGTGAGATCGATATCATGGAATATGTTGGTGAAGTGGACTGGACAGGTGTCGCCCTGCACGGACCCGGCTATTCCGGGGAAACTCCTCTGGTTAATAAAGTATACTTCAGAAAAGATTTCGACGTAACCCAATGGCACGTGTACTCTTTAGACTGGACTAAAGACCAGCTTAATTTTAAGGTTGACGGCGCACTAATGTACAGGGTCACTCGCCCGATGGTTGAAAATTACGGCAAGTGGGCATTTGATAATCCTAAATACCTGATCCTGAACTTAGCCTTAGGCGGAGCTTACCCGTTTAAGACAAATGGCGTAAAGAAACCTTATAACGGGATCCCGGAATCAACGCTTCAGCTAATCAGAGATAAAAAAGCCAGATTTATGATCGACTGGGTAAAAGTTACCGGGAACGATAAATAAACAGCTTTATTGATCGAATCAGGATCTCCGCATCTGGCGATCCATTTTCCTGCCTTCGCGGACAATAATTTCAATCGATTCCTCTATATCCTTCTTCGAGGTTCTGAAGTTGACGATACAGGCTCGCAGGCAGTATTTACCGTTCACGATCGCATTCGATAAGAACACCTCCCCTCCCTGCTGCAATTGATCAAGCAAGGCCTTATTTAATTCGTTCAGATAATCAGGCAAGGCGGTATCATCCCCCCAGCCGGCAGGAACGTATCTTAATGTGCAGATGCTTAAATTCTGGCTGACCGCCTCCAGTTCTGTATGGATCACCGCCAGGTCAAACATAAATTCCGAAAGTTTAATATCCTGGGCGATCATCTCAATATAACCGGTCCGGCCCACCTGCTGTAAGATCAGCCAGACCTTCAAAGCCCTAAAGCCGCGGGAATTCTGAAGACCATACTCGTAATAATTCAGGACCGGATCCTCTTCAGCGCTTTCAAAATTATAATATTCAGGATGTGAGCTGAAGGTGTCGTGCAAATGCCTGCTGTTCTTTACTAAGGTGCAGCCAGCTTCCAGCGGACTGTAAAGCCACTTATGCGGATCGAGAGCAATGGAGTCCGCCTCTTGCATACCCTCGAAAAGATACTTCATTCTAGGGATGACAGCTGCCGGGATCCCGTAAGCCCCGTCAATATGAAACCACAGATCATATTTTTTGCAGATGGACGCAATGGCTCTCAGGTCGTCGATCACACCGGTGCTTACATCCCCTGCGGTACCTATCACCATGATCGGTTGATGGCCGGCTACAAGATCACTGTCTATAGTCTGACTTAAGATTTCATTATCCATTCTGTTTGCCGGATCCGTTTGTATCCAGCGAATGGCTGCAGAGCCGAGACCAAATAAAACGGCCGCCTTTTCCACCCATGTATGCGTGGCTCGTGAGCAATAAACCAGCATCTTTGAGGACGAACCGGAAATACCTTCCTCTTTGATAGTTTTTGGCGCTTTAGCAGTTCTTCCGGCCAGGAAGCCCGTAAAGTTGGCCATATTGCCGCCGCTGACCAGTATCCCGCCATAATCAGGCGAAACTCCAATAAATTCCGCCAGCCACCTGATCGTTTGCTTTTCAATCTCGGTAGCCATAGGACTGAGTATCTGCGCGCCTACATTTGGATTAACGGAAGCAGCCAGCAGATCTGCCAATGCCGCTATTGGGGCAGCTGAAGAAGTTATATACCCGAAAAACTTCGGATGGCCATTCAGAAGCGAATGGTTAAAGAGTAGTTCGGTGGCTTTGGATAACAATTCAGCAGCCGGAGAACCGTTTTCCGGCAAAGATGAGCTACCTAAGATATTTTGTAATTGTTTGGGCGACTCGCCCTTTGTAACAGTTCTTTCATCTATCGTATCGATGAAATCAGCGATCGCATCAATTAGCTGGTAGCCGGCAGTCCTGAACTCTTCTTTTGTAATTTGTAAAGGACTTTTCCGCATCTTGTTCATACACTATTATTTGCCACGATACTCAAATAAATATAATGATTTTCCACACGAAGACATTGGCGGTTTGATGATTTGATTGCTTCCCTCAGATCCAGTTCCCCTATCTACTTACAAAAACCTCATTTGCTGCTCTGGCATCGGGAACCTTAATTGTACAGACCCCGGTCGTTTCATCCCAGCTCCATATCAACTTTTCAAAGTCGCCGTTCACGCTTTCTGTTAATGATCCCGGTTTTACCGGTTTTATCTTAGATAAATTAACTAAAACGGATTTGGGCTTACTTTCCAGGTGCAGCTTAATAACCAGGTTTCTCTTCCCTGCAGGCGTATATCCTTTTTCTTCGCGTTTTTGAATGTTGACCTTATACCCACTTTTTAAGGTCTGACAAGTGAATCTGGTTTTACAATAAATATCTTTCTTATAATCGTTGTTCTCGCCTTCATCTTCATAGAGCTCAAAAGATGCTTCCTGATTCTCTGCGGCCGGAAATACTTCCAGATTTAAGGGATAAGAGGGTTTTTCGTGTATGTATTGCATGACCGGCATCATCGGGATAATGGAGCCCTTCCTCACAAAAAGAGGGATCACATTTAAAGGTGCCGCAGCGGTGATCCATTGTCCGCCTTTATAAGATGTTTTGCCATCATTAAAATCAATCCAGTCGCCTTCAGGAAGGTATACTTTCTTGGTGGTTGCTCCTTTTTCCACCACCGGCGCAACCAGTAATTCTTTTCCAAACAAGAACTGGCCATCGGTTTTAAAAGTCTCCGTGTCATTAGGGTATTCAAGGAGGAGTGCCCGCATCAGGGGCATCCCTGTATCATGTGCTTCGCGGGCATAGGTATAAATATAGGGGAACAACTTATACTTCAACCGGATAGCTTCGCGGGAAATGTTTTCTGTCTCGGGACCAAACATCCAGGGTTCCACGGCATTATCCCCTTCATGGTGAGCTCGGCTCAGGGGATTGAAAACACCGAATTGCATCCAGCGGGTATACAGCTCGGCCATTGCTTTATGATCTTTGATTTCTCCGCAATACCCTGAAATATCGGTGGCCCAAAAAGGAATCAGACCCATGCCAGCAGATAAAGCCACCGGGATTTGATTGGCCAGCTGCCCCCAGCCTTCCAACACATTATTTCCGTTCCCCGAATCACCTGACCATCCGAAAGTATAACGCTGCAAGCCGGCATAAGCTGCCCTTGTCATCTGAAAGATACGTTTATTGGGATTATGCTTCTCAAATTGCTCGGTGACAACTTTATCCCATGTTAATCCATACACATTGTGAATTTCATCATGCATGCCCAGATGGTGTTTCATAAACAACCGATCCTTTGCGTCCTCATTGGTCCAGGCAGGCTCACCCATATCTGTCCAGAATCCACGCACCCCATCGCTGACAGGCTTCTGCTGGTATTTGCCCCACCAGTCGGCTACCCCCGGCTTTGTAAAATCAACCACTCCGCAATTACCGCCCCATGGCCAGGGCATATCATAGCTTTTGCCAGTACGGGAATCCGTCGTGAAATATCCGAGTGAATCCGCCTCAATCCATTGTTTATTAAAGCCTTTTCCATTTGTCCCTCCCTCTTCTGCAAGATTTCCATTCTTTTGAGAGATAACCGGATCCTGCGATACGATCATCTTAAAGCCTAAAGAATCGAGATGCTTTAACATGCCACGGGGATCTTTGTACCGATCCTTATTCCATTCAAAGTCCTGCAACTGCTGAACCCATCCGATATCCTGGAAAATAATATCACAGGGAATATTCCGCTGACGGAATTCTGCAGCTATGCTCCTTGCTTGAGTTTCATAGGTATACATACCCCGGCTTTGTGAAAACCCAAAAGCCCATTTCGGCGGCATGATCGGAGCACCGGTAAGTTCCGTGTACTGGCTGATAATTTCCTTATAGTCGTTGCCGAATATGAAGTAGTAGAGCATTTCACCTGCGGGTGCTTCAAAGGAAAAATAATCATTGGATTCACTCCCGAACTTAAACTCCGTTTTATAAGTATTATCAAAGAAGATCCCATAGCGTTTGCTGCTCATAAAAAAGGGAATACTTTTATATAGGGGATCATCATTAACTCCATAACAGGGATTATCGCTGTTCCACATTTTATAAGACCGTCCCCGACGGTTTAAGGGACCGCCTTTTTCACCTAATCCAAAAAACTGCTCGTCAGAGCCCAGTGATTTATAGGAAACTAAACGCTTATCCTCCTTCACAAAACCCTGGTCCAGGTAATCGCCTAATAAAAGCTTTTGGTACTTATCAAAGATCTGCAGGGAAAACGGACGTTTATTAACTCTGACCCGCAGCTGACCGGTAAAGATCTCATAGGCACTTGCTTCATCGTTCACGTTTATTTTCAGCTCTCCCAGCTTCTCATTAACTACGGCAAAAGATTCGTTTTTCCGTTCAAATTTTCCGGCAGGATCAATCCAGACTTTCACAACCTGGCCACTGCAAAATTCCAGCAGCACCTTGGCATTGTTCTCACAATTAAACACAACCTGGTTGCCCGTAATTTTGTAGGCAGTGCATTGACCAAGTTGCTGAAAAGACGATTGCTTTTTTTGCGCCTGTACACTAAACGATATAAAGAGGCAAAACAACAAAACTGCCCGGTAAAGCTTTTTCATATATTATATTCTAAATCAAAAATTCACTATTAAGAGGGTGATTTATAAGGGTAACCTCCGGTTAATCTATTTTTATTAGCCGAACATAATCCAGCATGGCCTGATTAATTTCCCCGTTCATATTTTCATTTTCCGGATTAAATGTAAGAGAAAGTGTTTGCTTACCTTTTTTCATCGAAACCTGGACCGCATTACTAAATCCCCAGTTAGACCACTCTTCCTTTCCTCTCTGCGGAAATACAATGGTGCCTAATGCAGTACTACCATCCGATAAACTTCTAATCGCACACTTGTTTTCTGTATTGGTCGGACCATGGCCGTTGGCATACTTAAAGTCGATGGAATAATGACCTGCTTCCGGCACGGTTACATCAAAATTCAGGGTCGTATTGGCCTGCTTGCTGATTTCAATAAACCCCTTTCCTGAAAATCCCCTGTAGGGTAGATTTGAAGCGGGTACCACATTCTCCAGCTCTGTAATATGGACAGCAGCTTCCGGATAAACCTGGATCGGTTCAGAAGCAAAGGACTCGACATTTTCTTTATCGAGGGCAATCACCTGGTATTCTCCAAAACTATTCGCAGCCGGGGTGATCTTAGTACCTGAAGTTCTGGAAACTTCTTTCCCGTTTCTAAGAACTTTATAATTGACTGCCCCTGGCACCTTTTCCCAGGAAATAGTGCTGGAAGAATAATTCAGAACAGGCTCTGCCGGAGAAGTATAGTCATTTACCAGGTTCACCCTGCCCTTTTCAGGTTCATTATTTTCCAGCAAGATGCGGATAGCATGTTTGCCTGAAAGATTTGCTGGTATTTCCGCATTAGCCAGCGAGTTTCCATCCATGGTTATGGATTTAATTTTATTACCATATCCCTCCATTTCAATGTCCAGAAGCGCATTTCTATATTTAAATTTGTTCAGGGTTCGCTTGCCTTGCAGCGCTTTCGGAACAAAAGGTTTAAACAGCAAGCTGTTTGCCTGGAACTCTATCCCAAAAAGAACATTGTATACCGTACTGAGATTGCCGGCAAGACTCCACAGCATATTACTGGAATTGATCTGGGTACCCGCAAAATCGCCGTTGCTGGCTACAAAGTTTTCCTTATTGGTCAAAAACAGTGCTGCCGGGCGGTAAATAGCGCTGATACTTTGCGTGAGCCCTGGTTCATTACCAGCTTTTGCCGCGGCTAATGACCAGTAAGCCTGCACAAAAGGCCATACTGCATTGTTATGGTAGGGCGGCATATTGGGGATCTGCGGATAAATGCAGGTAATACCGAAGTCACTGACCGGCGTGTTACTAATAATACTGATGCTTTTTTCGGCATCGGCAATACCAAACAACACGCAAAGGGCCTCCCCCAAAGCTTCTGACCGCTGCGATAAAATTTTATGAGTTCTGCCGTATAAATATTGTCCGTAATAACCCTTTTCGGGGATCCATAAATAAGTATTAATGCCGTTCTTAATGGTTTTTGCAATAGCCGCATACTTCTTCACGGCTTCAGGGTCGTTCAGCAGTGTTGCCATTTCGGCCAGAACAATATTGGTTTGATAATGAACCGCATTGGCCCCCAGACACTCTGATTCATAAATATCCGCAGGCTGCATCCATTTAGGATAGGTCTGTTCTCTCCAGTCCAGAAAGGAAGATTCTCCTTTAACCAGACCCGTTACAGGATCGTAAATGTTTTTCAAATCATCTTCCACCGAGTTTTTAATGATGCGGTAAGCTTTATCCAGCCAGCTTTTGTCGCCGGTGGTCTTATAAACCTCCCATGCTGCTACAGCCCAGATCATGCGGTCACTTGAAACCGGATACGATCCCCCGGTGCCGGTATCCTGAATGATGCGGTTATTCTTCACTTTCCGCAGCAAGCTATATTCGGCCACTTTAGGCTGTAATGTGGCCATGGCCAGAATAATACTATAGCTAATATCACGGGTCCAAACGCCTGCCCATTCCTTACCTGTGCGGAATGTACTGTCTGGTTCAACGGCATTTTCCATCTCTTCCAGCGCCAGATTGTATAAGGCATCGGCCAACGGATAAGCGGAAGTGTATTGGGGAAAGGCAGAAATATCCTTTGATAATTTCCAGGAAGCCGCAGTCAGTTTTTGTTCCTTCTGTTCATTCAATATCAGGCTAATCTCATAAATTCCATCGCCGTCGGGATCTTTCAGCTGCAGGGCCGGATGATTCACCAGATTATCAAAGTCCCAGATCAATGGACTTAAGCTGCCAGCTACATATACACCCTTGAAATCATCTTTAAAAATTTTATTGCCGTTAAAGGTGGTATAGTATCCTTGACTTTTAAAAGCTTCCAGCACCTCCCGCATATCCAGACGTAAAGTAAATTTAGTGTCCGGCTTCAGGTAAGTTTGTGCAGGTACTACAGAGGTATCAACATACTGATGCCCAAATTTTAGTAAAGGGCTTGTAAAATTCATATCCTGTGACAAGACATTAATATGGTGGTCCTTACCTGAAATCATCTCATTGTCCTTCCCGTTGATGCTGAACTTAAACTGTACTTTGGGACTTTGTATCAGATTGACCGGGCTTTGGTAATTGGATATTACTTCGGTTGATGAAAGCGCTTTTGCGGAAAAATCTCCCTGTAATACCTGGTCGGTAGTGACGCTATAGCTTTCTGAACTATAGAGGCTGGTATTAGTTTTCTGCGCCTTACAGGAAGATGCTAATACCAATGCTGCGACACATAGTTTTTTAAGAATGGTTCTCATAGTAATGGTGGCTTTAACAGGATTCTTTGTATGTATCTGTTTATTGTTAATGGAGGTTTTAATATTCCAAGACGATCATGCTCCAGTATTGAAGTGCCGGGAGCGTAAAAGTAACCTGGTCCCCTTTTTGGATGTGATTTAATGTCCGGGAAGCCCCTCCGATCATATCGGGTGAAGCATACCAGATCTTTTTAACAGCGGCAGAGCTGCTCAGTTTCAGGCCTGCATTTTTTATCTCGACGGGAACAGTCTGCACTCCTGCATTATCACGCCAGTTCTGGCTCTGCGAATCTTTAAAATTGATTAAATGGATCACCTGGCTGCTCCCGACTTTTTTACCGACGGCAGCTATTGCGCCGTTTGCGGAGGGCCAGCTGGTGACAGTTATTTTATTATCGGTGGAATTTAAGACCACCGAATTGAAAGAACCGCCGTCACGAAGTAAATTCTGATAGGAGACCAGGAAATCATAATAGGTGATCAATGATTTTTTCAGATCTTCTTTCATCTCCAGGTTATCATTAGGAAAGTATTCTTTGCCTAACATATGTTCACCCAATTCAAGATGAGATCCACCGAAAGCAAATATGACCGCATTGGCCATTAACACGGAAGGGGTGTTAAAAAACCCTTTCTTATCGGCAAGGTTATAATTCATATAAGCCGCAAGGACCGTATTTTTTGTGCCATTGCTGTAGACACTATTAGCTTTAATGATAGCGGCCAGATCAGTATATGTATCATAGGGAGGCCAGACTTCGGTGTAAAGAAAATCTGCAGCAGACTGTGCTATTCCGGTCTGACCATATTGGGATACCGCATTCATCACAATATCCTTTTGAGGCTCATCCGCTTTGATGGCATCAATAAATGGTTTAAAAGTTTGCGATAAATTAAGGAAAGAGCCATCGTATTTATAACGAGATCCCCTGTCACCTAGTTGATCCATATGGAAGCCGTCAAAGGGAAGTGCTGCATACACCTTTTTGTTCTCGACCTGCAAATACTCCTGCCAGGCACGGTTCGATGGATCCAGCAAATAAATATTGCTCAAAAAGGGTGGTGAAGGAAGAGGATGATAATCTTTACTGTTATGATTAACATCGGTATAAACGTACCATTCTTTCTTTACACCTTCATTTTCCGCATCATTCCATGCCCCGTAGATCAGGTTATAGAACATGGCTTTCATGTTGTGCTTATGCGAAGCGGTAATATACTTCTGCACGGTATTAAAGTAGATATCCCTGTTAAAGATATCTTTCCAAACACTTGCCTGATCCGCAAAGCCCGGCAGAGGTTTGTGGTGTTTATTATGCCAGTCGTAAAACTGGACACCGTTGATGTGGTGCCGGTTGAGATTAGAGATCACAGCGTTTATTTCACCATCACCTAATTGCGGAAACTTTGACAGGAAACCGTAACGCGGAAACTTTTTCCAGCTGGAAGAAACATCAATCCCAATGGTTGCATAAATAGTTTCAATACCATCTTTGCTGTCAAACACTTCTGCTATATAGCCTCTGAAATCTGTTGGCGGTGCTATCCATTTCCAGGTGGCGTTCGTAATAAGCTCTTCCTTCACGATCTCGTTCAAGAACTTATACCTGATTTTTGCTGTGGCAGAAAGTAATGCCTTATCAATTGTCAGGATCACTTCCTCCCCCGGTATATAACAGGCTTTATCGGTAGAAAAGCCAAGGTTTAAATAAAGGGGTATTGGCGGATCTGCAGTAACAACAGGTGGTGATGTAATAGAGGTGCCTTTTTCTTTTTCACAGCCAAAACTCAGGATTAGAAGCAACACCACGAAAACAGCTTGGATACGCATAAATTAATTTAGTTCAGACGCCATGCTAACAGGCTGATAGGGATCTGGTAGTTTCTGAGTTCTTTTAATAATCTCCCCTCCAGGACTTACTGGAAGGGAGCACTTATCTAACCAAATCAGGCACTGATTCCGGAATATTTTCCAGCCTTTCCGGAATGAACCCAGGAATCAGTCAACAATTATTTCTTATTGTTTTATGATGGAAATCGTTTCGTGAAGCTGGTCTACAGTCACTTTATATATACCCGCCTGCGCTATTTTCCATTTAAAATCAGGACTTCCGCCGGGAACAAATTTCATACGGGTGCTTCCTGCTCCGGCGAAGTTTACTTCGGGCATAAAGAAATCTCCTCCCCAATCCCCTGTTTTAACCGGAATCTTAAACTCTCCCGCAGCCAAAGCCCCGGTATAAGTAAAGACATAAGGGTTCGCAGCATCCGGTACTAATGGGGTCGGGCTGTCTATATTCCATCCTGTTGGAGTTGCATCTCCAACTATCCATAACTGAGTATAAGCGGTAAATGGCTTAATATAGATCTTCATGGCTTCCAGGTCAAGCTTGACCTTGTAAGCCCCCGCATTGGCGATCCTCCATTTTTTATCTGGACTTCCTCCGGGAACCAGAGATACGCCTGTTAAGCTAAGGGCCTGCGCATCCACTAAAGGCATGTAAAAATCAGCTCCCCAGTTACCTTTGGCAGTCGGTATCTTAAACTCCCCAGCATTAAATACGGCATTATAGTTAAACACAAACAGGTTACCCGAATCGACCCTCATTTCGTTTGGATTATCAATGTTCCAGCCATTTGGTGTAGCATCTCCAACCATCCATAACCGGGTATATGGTGATACCGGGTCTTCCCCTTCAAATAAAGCAATGGAAAGGTCAAGCAGATTCACAGTTACGGTATACATCGCCGCCTTAGCGATCAGAAATTTCTCATCGGGCTGACTATCTAATGTCCGGTACAGTAATTTGCTATTGTCAGCACCCTTATTATACGAAGGAGAGAACTGACCTAAAACCGTGCTAAATTTAAATTCCCCTGCATTTAAGCGTCCTTTCCAGGTAAACTTTCCAGGTATGTTATTTATAGACGCTAATTCGGTTGCAGCACCGGCATTCCAGCCGTTTGGCGTAGCATCACCAATCAAATACAATTTATCCGTTACTGGCTGATAGGGTGTTACCTTTATGACCTGGGTAGAGGCTTCAGATTGTACGGTATTTCCGGATATGAAAGTGATGATCCGGGTTTCCAAAGTGCTTTCTACTCCCGGAGCCAGGTGCATACCTGTAATAAGCAGGCTGTTTAAGTCTTTCACCGAATAGGTCTTTGAATAGACTGCTTTCCCAAGGTCAAGAGTTACCGCATTTTTAAAATCATTACCCTGTTTATCTATCAGCAGCTTATAGGAGATAGAGGAATTGCTTCCATTGTTGGTGCCGCTGGTCCATGTTAAAGCGAGCGCTTCCGCGTCATAGTTTTTCTCGGATAAAACAACAGCCGTTTTGCTGGCCGTAAGTGCCAGGGGCACATTTTGTTCTACGGGCACCAGGTCCTCGTAAGTAGCTTTTTCGCAGGATGCAAGCATCGTTGCAAGCAGCGCCAAAAGCATTAGTGTTGAGCCCTTTGGTCTATAGGCCGCCTTGAACAGCGATGGTGTTGAGGAGATTGAAGAAAGTAGCCTTTCCATGCGCCCCTGAGTTTTTAAAATATTAAATATTCTCATTTGAATAATTTTAGCTAGTCCGTGAACAATTAATAACCTGGATTTTGAACCAGATTAGGATTGGCATCTATTTCTTTTTGAGGGATGGGCAGTAGCAAGTGCTTTGTTGAAGCATTCGATTTACCGATGGAGTGCAGGAAATCAAGTGCGTACTGACCGTTATTGATTCTCAGGAGATCAAACCAGCGGTGACCTTCAAAAGCTAGTTCTATTCTTCGTTCGTTCAGGATCTTTGTTCTCAAAGCAGACTGAGAGAGTCCAGCAACATTTGCTAATCCGGCTCTGGCACGAACTCTGTTTAAAGGGCCGCCAGAATTCCTATCACTTGCAGCTGCCTGCGCTTCAGCCGTTCTGCCAAGTTCATTTAGCGCCTCAGCCTGCATCAACAGAACATCAGCATATCGAAGTACCGGGAAGTTCGAAGGATTGGTGTTGTAATCCGGAGAGATGGACTTAGGAACCAGGAACTTCCGCAGGTTAAAGCCGGTTACCGAATACGAGCTCTTGTATTTCTGGTCATCAAAATCGGGACCTCCCTCATACAGGATGGTTTGATCTTTCCGGGTATCCCCCGCCTCATAGGAATTAACAAATTCCGCAGTGGGCTGATTCCAACCGTAGGCACCGGCAACTAAATTGGAGTTTCTCGGTCCTGTGAAGGTGCTTACCCATGAGGCCATATTATCATTGTCAAAGAATCCGGCATTGTTGGCTTTCCCGTAATACTGTACTTCAAATAATGATTCATTCGTGTTCTTTGTTACCGGGCTAAAATTATCAGTATACTTCGCATTTAATGTATACCCCAGGGCGCCTACCTGTTCAGTAAGCTCAAGCGTTTTCTGGTAATTTCCCAGCGTCAGATAAACCTTGGCCAGCATCCCAACGGCCGCGCCTTTAGAAGCCCGTCCGATATTCGCACCGCTATAAGACTGGAAAGGTGGCAGTAAGGTAATGGCCTCCGTGAGGTCTTTAATTATTTGCTCATAAACCTGGGCCTTAGCCGTACGGGATGGCTTTAAAAAGGAATCATTCAACTGGTCAGGAACTTCAGTTACTAAAGGCACATCGCCGAAGGCTCTTACTAGGATGAAGTAGTAATTGGCTCTTAAGAATTTGGCCTCTCCCAGGATCCGGTCTTTTATTCCCTGGGGAATATCCATACCCGGAACTTTTTGTAACACCAGGTTACAGCGTAAAATACCGGGAGATGGACCGCGCCACAGATCCAGAGCTGCTTCATTCGCAGAAGTGGTGACAAAGTTCGATACATCCTGTGTGGCGATACCGTCGGTTCCGCCGCCAGCTCCAACAATACTGTTGCCCGCCCATATGTCGGTTCCCCATATTTGAAAATTATATAGTTTGGGCCATTGCAGCGGCTGGTATGCTCCGTTAATGGCGGCTACCGCATCATCCTCCGTTTTAAAGAAGTTGGTCGGGTTGACACTGTCAAGAGGAACCTTTTCCAGGTATTTCTGACAGCCGGCCAGCAAACTGAACAGCAGTAATATAATGGTACATTTGAAGAAAGTTTTCATGATCATAAGTTTAAGCTCCCCGATCCTGTTCTTTTGGAACGTCGGCCTCGGGATCCATTTACATCTAATTTTTAAATATTAAAAGTTCAGATTAATACCGGCACTGATCGTACGGCTTACCGGATACACGCTCATATCGATTCCGTTAACTGATACTTCCGGATCAAAGCCTGTGTAATTGGTGAACGTGAATAAGTTCTGGCCCGAAAGATATATCCGTGCTGTGCTGATCCCTGCTTTGCTAACCAGCAGCTTCGGTAAGGTATAACCCAAGGTTATATTCTTGATCCTCAGGTAAGATCCGTCTTCAATAAATCGGCTCGATGGACGGGTGTTTTTATTGGGGTCATTGAACACTGCACGAGGTATCTGCGCACTGGTATTATCTGGTGTCCAGCGATTCAGAACTGCGGTCGTTTGATTTTGAGCCACCGACATGCCTTCCTGAAAGATCCGGTTGGCGTTAAAAATATCATTCCCCTCAACACCCTGCAAGAACACGCTCAGGTCGATCCCTCTCCAGGCGAATGTATTATTCATTGCAAAGATGAAACGCGGACTGGGGTTACCCAAATAAGTACGGTCGGCATCATTGATCCGGCCATCATTATTGAGATCTAAAAACTTAAGGTCTCCTATCGAAGTAGCATTATTTTCATCAGCGCCCTGTTGCTGAATAGCATAATTATTAACTTCCTCCTGTGTTTGAAAAATTCCATTGGTTATTACTCCATAGAAAGCACCGATCGGAAAGCCATTTTTTTGAATATTCGTATTCTGATTGACCACGGATCCGCCATACAAAGGAACATCGCCGTTCAGACTGATCACTTCATTTTTATTATAGGAGGCATTGAAACTAGTGTTCCAGTCAAAGTTACCGCTCAGGTTTTGAGTGCTTAAAGTTATTTCCACACCCTTGTTGCGTACCTTACCGGCATTTATTTCCGGTACAAATACATCTGAATACCCGGTCGTAATAGGAACGCTCATGGGTACCAGCATGCCGGTAGTATTCTTTAAATAAGCATCCACCGATAAATTGATCCTGCCGTTTTTGAAGCCTGCATCTAATCCAATGTTTGATTGCTGAACTTCTTCCCAGCGAACGTCAGGGTTTGGCAGAACCGTTGGCACCACCGTGTTCACGATCTGCCCGTTGAAAACATATTGATTGGTTGATAGCCTGGAGGCATAGGCATAGTTACCGATGTTTTGATTTCCGGTAATCCCAAAGCCTGCCCGCAATGCAAGGTCAGATACCCAGGTATTTTCTTTGAAGAAATTTTCGCTAGAGATACGCCACTTGACGGATCCGGACGGAAACCAGCCCCAGCGGTTGTTCTCGCCAAACCGGCTGCTCCCATCCCTGCGAACAGTGGCAGTGATCAGGTATTTATCGCTGTACGAATAATTGGCCCGGCCGATAAAAGAAAGCAGGGCCCAGTCGCTGGCGTTACCGCCTGCGGTTGGCAGGGTGGTTCCGTTGTCTAATTGCTGGGCGCCATCACTGATAAAGTTTGCTTTGGAAGCATTCACCTGATCGTAGCGATTATCCTGAGCACTCGTTCCACCCAAAACGGTCAGGTTGTGTTTGGCATTGAAAGTAGCTTCGTAGGTCAAATAATTATCAAATAACCATGTAATGCTTTTATTACTCTGCTGATTCAGGGTACTAAAGGGCTGCGCTATAGGCTGCCAGTTATATTTCGGAGACCAGCTACGGCTATCCCAGAAGGAAGCCTGAACTCCGCCGGTGGTCTTAAATTTCAGCTGAGGCAGAATACCGATCTCAGCATTGATATTTCCCAGGATATTATAACCGGTAGTGGTATTGTCATTAATTGTCGCCTCACCTATCGGGTTCCGGATGTCTCCGTACCAGCTGCTCTGGCCTACAGGACCTGCCCAGCTACCATCCGCATTAAATATTGGCTGGCCAGGCAATGCGGCCATCGCATTTCGGATATTGATAGAACCGCTGGCTTTGTTATCATGATTTAAAGTCAGATTATTGCCAAATTTCAGCCAGCTGAATGGTTTCGAATCGCTGTTAAACTGAACCGTATATCTTTTATAGGAATTATTGATCACAATACCTTCCTGGTTCAGATAGGTGCCCGATACATAATATTTACTATTCTCCGAACCGCCGGAATAAGCTAAAGAGTAATTCTGAATAGAGGCATTCCGGAAATATTCATTCAGCCAGTTTGTGTTGCTTAAAGAAGCCGGATCTGCATAAGCCGGATTTAATGCCTGCCCGTTGTTGGTCATCATTTCATTATGCAGGGTTGCGAATTGCGAAGAATTCAGCATATCAACCATGTTGGTTGCATTTTGCATCCCTGTAAAAGCTTTAAAGTCCAAATGCCCTTTGGCGGAATCTCCCCTCTTCGTAGTAATTAAAATCACACCACTGGCACCTCGTGACCCATAGATAGCTGAGGCGGAGGCATCTTTTAATATATCTATAGTCGCAATATCGTCCGGATTGATGGTATTCAGGGGAACATCTGTAGGAACCCCGTCAATCACCAGTAAAGGATCACTATTACCAATAGTGCTGATTCCTCGAATCCGGATGGCTGAATTACTTCCCGGAGCACCTGAAGAGAGTACCTGAACACCCGAAGCCCGTCCCTGGATAGCCTGGCCCGCATCCGGTACCGGCAGCGATCTGACATCCTTCATGCTGATCGAAGAAACCGAACCGGTCAGATCCTTTTTCTTTTGAGTACCATACCCCACCACCACTACTTCACTTAAAGTTTTTGACTCTTCCGCCATCACCACATTAATAACGGTCTGGCCAGATACCGCCACTTCCCTGGACGTGTATCCCAAAAGGTTAAATACCAACGCGGCCTGCTCATTCCCGACGGTCAGTTGATAATTACCCATTGCATCGGTAACGGTGCCGTTCGTCGTTCCTTTCTCTAATATGGTGACACCAGGTAAGGCTAAACCAGCCTCATCAGAAACTTTCCCCCGTATGCTAAGCTGCGCGGTTTGAAAGCTTAAATTAAAGGAAAAGCCAGTTCGTCTGGCCGCAGATTCCTCATTTTTAAATGAAGACGAAAAGGCTAATGCTGGTAACAGTATTAGCATAATCGCTTGTCCGGCCCGAATGATCATTCGGCTCAAACATCTTTTGTGTAAACAAAATTTCATGTGTAATTCGTTTAATGTGAGTATGAAGCTGTCAGCCTCAAAGGAATTCCCTGAATAGAATTGTGATCTATTTGACTTCAAAATTTTTTACTGAACGAATCAGGATCCATCAGGATTGAAGAGGTATTCTTTTTTCATGATTTATTGGTTAGGTTGGTTAGTGGTATAATAATACTGTACAAATGACGATCATTGTTTTTAG
Source organism: Flavihumibacter soli (assembly GCF_010692725.1). Taxonomy (GTDB): domain Bacteria; phylum Bacteroidota; class Bacteroidia; order Sphingobacteriales; family Sphingobacteriaceae; genus Daejeonella; species Daejeonella soli. Next base: position 271,576 of record NZ_JAAFZB010000094.1, read on the forward strand.
ACCAGATAATCAGTGAATATCAATTTCAATTCAAACTGTCTCAGATCGTATTTATATGATTGTTCTTCAGAATCAGGTGATATCTTAGATGCATAAATACATAACCCTTACTTAAGCCCGAATCAAGGACGATAGCTTATAATAATTGCATTTTGAGACCATTCAATATATTATTTGTTCTTTTGTTTCTTGCTAGGCCATGCCTATCCCAATTTCCTACCTATTATTTCAAAAATTACAAAGTAGAGAATGGCCTTTCCAGCAATACGATCACTGCAATCATTCAGGATAAAAAAGGTTTTATGTGGTTTGGCAGCCGAAACGGGCTAAACCGGTTCGACGGCAATGTCTTTAAAGTTTTCAGCAACAAATTATCTGATTCGACAAGCATCGGCAGCAATTCTATTCTGAGCCTATATGAGGATGCTAAGCAACATTTATGGGTGGGAACTTACAATGGCATTTATTTGTATAACCCGGTCAAAGAAGATTTCACTTGTTTTAAATTGATCCCGGAGGGAGAAGTACGATATATTCAAGGAGATAAGCAGCATAATATATGGATCGTATCGAACTTAACCTTATACAAGTACAACCAGCGCAGCGCTCAGGTTACCTCCTATCCCTTACTTAAGGATCAAACGATAAGCCTGCATATTTCGGAGGCCGGCAGTGTTTGGACTGCTACCAGCAAGGGCCTGATCAAACAGTACAATCCCCGCAGCAATACGTTCAGCGATTACAACATTTCAAAATTATATACCGGTAAAAACCTCACGCCCATAAATGCCTTGTATTCGATTGGCGATACTTCTTTAATTATAGGTACCGTAAACAAAACCCTGTTATTTAATAAAAAGTCCCTAATCATCCGGAATATTTTATCCGTGAATAAACAATTCAATGATGTGCACATCCACACCATTTTCCGGCAATCCCCCTCAGAATTCTGGATAGGCACAGAAGCAGGGTTATATATTTTCAATATCGAGTCCGAGAGTACAACTGTAGTGGCCAAGGAATTAAGCAATCCTTACTCAATTACAGATAATATTATCTCGGCCATATTTAAAGATACCGAAGGAGGAACCTGGATAGGCAGTTATTTTGGCGGGATCAATTACCACTCAAAACAATTCAACAATTTCCATAAGTATTTTACAGGTACCGGCAAAAACAAATTAAAGGGGAACCTGGTGCACGAGATCTGCAAGGACCAGAACAATCAGCTCTGGATAGGTACGGAGGATGCCGGCTTGAATCAAATGGACTTAAAAACTGGCCAGGTAAAGAACTTCCTGCCAGATAAAAAAACCGGCAGTATTTCATATCACAATATTCACGGTCTCGTTGCCGATGGCAATGAACTGTGGATCGGCACCTACGAACATGGTTTGGATGTGATGGATCTCAGAACCAATAAGGTGATCCGTCATTATGAAGCCGCCGAAAATTCAAGGTCGTTTACGAGTAATTTTATAGTCACGTTATACAAAACCAGGAATGGAGATATCCTGGTCGGCACCTGGAACGGGCTGTTTAAATATAACCGGAAAACCGATAATTTCTCGCCCCTTCCATATTTTGATGCACATATCCAAACAATTCACGAAGATAAAAACGGAACGTTGTGGGTAGGTACTTATGGAAGCGGCGTTTATTATCACAATGCCAAAACCAATAAAAAGGGGCGAATTGAATATAAAACAGGAAACCCGAGAGGCCTGATCAACAATTATGTGAACAATCTTTACGAAGACAGCAGGAAGAACTTCTGGTTTTGTACCGAAGGGGGTCTTTCGCATTATGTGCCCTCGACCGGACAGATCACCAATTTCACTGTTGAAGCCGGGCTTTCGGATAACCAGGTTTTCCGCATTCTGGAAGACGATAAGGGAATGTTGTGGATTTCCACCGCTAAAGGCTTAAGCCAGTTCGATCAGGATAAACGCCAGTTTATCAATTATCATACAACGCATGGCTTGCCCACCGAACAGTTTAATTATAACTCGGCCTTCAAAGACCCTAATGGCACCCTGTTTTTTGGCACCGTAAAAGGACTGATCAGTTTCAAACCGACCGAATTTATCAAAAACAGATATACGCCTCCGGTATACATTACAGGATTGCAGATCAATAATGGGGATGTTAATATCAGCGTGTCTAATTCATCGTTAAAAAAGGCGATCATCTATACCGAAAGCATTACCCTTCCTTACGATCAGTCAAACCTAAGCCTGGACGTTGCAGCCCTGAGTTATATCGTCCCCGAACAGAATGGTTACATGTATAAGATGGAAGGCCTGGATAAATCCTGGATAACGTTAAAAAATAACCGGAAGATCTTCTACACCAAACTGCCGCCCGGTGATTACACTTTCAGGATCAAAGGATCTAATAGCCAGGGAATCTGGAATAATCAGGAAACTGCACTGCATATAAAGATCACCCCGCCGCTTTGGGCTACCATCTGGGCTTATATCTTCTATTTCCTGATCGTTTTATCCGTCATCCTGATTATCTTTTGGTATTACCGCCTGGCCCTTAACGAAAAGAATAAACGTAAGATTGATGTTCTGGAGATTAATAAAGAAAGAGAAATATACACTGCCAAAATAGAATTTTTTACCAATGTCGCCCACGAGATCCGGACACCTCTCACCCTGATCAAATGGCCGTTGGATAAATTAATTACTAAAGGGAGCAACGACGCTGAAACTACAGATAGCTTAATCATGATAAAGAAGAATACTAGCCGGCTCATTGATCTGACCAATCAATTGCTTGATTTCCGAAAGGCGGAGGCGAACAATTTCAGTCTGAGTTTCGCCAAAACGGATATCAACGAAGTATTGAATGACGTTTATTTATCCTTTAAATCTGCCGCTGAGCAAAAAAACCTGAGCTATAAGCTTGAACTTCCGCGTATTACCCTTCATGCCTGGGTAGATGCCGAGGCCTTTAAAAAAATTATCACTAACCTGATCAACAATGCCATCAAATATACCGAACACAATGTTCTGGTAAAGCTGCTTCCTTTCAGCAGCGACGACCTTGAGTTCCATATCGAATTCAAAAATGACGGATATATCATTACGGAAGAGCATAAATTCAAAATATTTGAGCCCTTTTACCGGATCCGGGAAACGAGCAAAGAAGCCGGTACAGGCATTGGCTTATCGTTGGCGCGTTCGCTGTCCGAATTGCATAAGGGAACCCTCGACATCAAAAAATCTGATAAAGAGATCAACATGTTCCTGCTCTCCCTGCCCATACACCAGGATTATGAGCTCAACCTGAAGGACAATGAGCCGGCAGATTTAGAAAATCTCCCTGTTTATCCGGATGAGCCCCTGGAGGAAATGAACGGCTGCAAGCCCACTGTTCTGATTGTGGAAGATAACAAAGAGATCCTGGGCTATTTACAACACGAGCTCGCAGTTACCTACCATGTGATCAAGGCCTTCAATGGCCAGGAAGCGCTTGATGTGTTAAGGAAAAAAAATGTGCAGCTGGTGATAAGCGACATTATGATGCCTGTCATGGATGGGATAGAGCTCTGTAAAACGATGAAAAATGATTTTCAGTACAGCCATATCCCCATCCTGTTATTAACGGCGAAGAACTCTACCAGTTCCCGGATTGAAGGATTGGAAGTTGGAGCCGATGCCTATATCGAAAAGCCTTTCTCTTTTGACCATTTACTGGCTCAGATGACCAATCTCTTAAGCAACCGGAACATCATCAAAGAATACTTTGCCCGCTCGCCCTTATCGCATATCAAAGGAATCGCCTATTCAAAAGCCGACAAAGACTTCCTGGAAAAACTTAACCGCATTATCTATGAACGCATCACCGACACGGACCTGGACGTAGATCAGCTGTCCGGCCTGATGAATATGAGCCGGCCGACCCTCTACAGAAAAATTAAGGGCTTATCAGACTTAACGCCAAATGAACTGATCAATCTTTCCAGGTTAAAAAAAGCCGCCGAATTTCTGGCCGAAGGAAGTTATAAGATCAATGAAGTAGCCAACCGGGTGGGCTACAGTATGCCTACCAATTTTTCAAGAGACTTTCAGAAGCAGTTTGGCATGAGCCCCTCCAATTACTTGAATAACTTAAAAAATGACGATGGTTCAATTTGATACATAGGAAACTGGGTTAAGGGGTAAAAAAAGTTAAAGGGTTAATTGCAAATCCCCACCTTCGCGCCTTTCCTAAAAACCTGATTATAATTAGATCGCCTCTGTCACTATCACCTCTTCAGGCGCTGCTGATTTATCCGCAGCTTTCCTGGCAATGATCTGGCTCACACGGTACAGCAGGAAAATGCTTAGTGCTGATATCACCACAACAAGGTAGCCTACGATATCATAATGTTCAAGCGGACTGAATTCGGTTTTCTGCACCACGATCATTCCCGCAACAGCGGCAGCGACACCGCCAGCAATTTGTTGTAATGACGAGTTGATGCTCATAAAGGCGCCACGGTCAGCCATAGCGGGCACGGCACTGGTTAATGCCGTTGATGGAACCATACGGCTCAGTATACCCATCATCATCAATACGTTAAATATAACGACCAGCCAGAAAGGCGTCGCAGATAGATTGGTATATAGAACGCAAATGATCATAAGCCAGATGGTAGCTATTGTGAACAGTTTAAACTTGCTTACTCTGTCGCTGAGCCTGCCAATAAGCGGCATGATGATCAATGAACTGACACCCGATGTCATGAACAGCAAAGGCAATTCAGAATTGGTGATCCCGAGGTTATTAATGGCAAATGCACTGCCAAAAGGCATCATCATAAAACCCCCTATAGATAAGACTGCCGTTGCTGCGAAACCGATGCGATAATCACGCTTTGCTATTGTGTGCCATAAATGCGTCATGGCTGTTTTATCATGCTGCACCAGGAGATGTTGCGTAACCGGCCGCAATTTGACCAGGATAAGTATAGCGATAATGATCGCCAGCCCGGCTGTCATTAAAAAAGGGGCTTCCCAGTCCCAGGCATTGGCTATATACAGACCCAGAGGCACTCCAAGAACCTGGCTGGCGCCAAAGCCCATCTGCACAAAACCCATCACACGGCCGCGCTGCTGCAAGGCAAACAGATCGGTGATAATAGCCATGGATATAGAGCCGATAACGCCACCAAACAAGCCGGTAATGATGCGAGCAGCTAACAATTGCGGGTAAGATTGCGCCAGTCCGCAAAAAATAGTTCCTATGATAAAGCCTGTGTAAAAAAACATAAGCAGCTTTTTACGGTCAAACTTATCGGCGAAACCTGCGGTAAGCAAACCGGATAAACCTGCGCTAAATGCATATGCCGATACCGCAATCCCAAAGGCGGAGGGCTTAAGGGCCAATGATTTCATCATCATATCTCCCAGCGGCGACATGATCATAAAATCCAAAATCACCGTAAACTGAGTAATTGCTAATATGAATATCACTATCTTCTGATAGCCTGTAAATGGGGTGATGCCTTGTTTTTGTTTCATAGGTTCATTCAATTCAAACGTTCATAGTCCTGAAGTCAATTGATTATCTTTTGGTTCCGACAGAAACTCAGCATCCTCAAAAATCAATCCTTCTAATCTGCCTTATTACCAAAACAGCTCACTGAACATTTTATCACCAGGGAGGGTCGGTATTACCGGCTTCGGGGAAATCGTATAATTTTTTAAAGCTATTCCTTTTTGTTTATTCTAAAAAATTAGTCTTAAACTTATGCCAACGTTGTCATTAATTATTTCTGGTAACAGTCATTTTTCATCTTATAATAACGTTTTATGCTTTTACTGGGAATAGACGCAGGCACTTCTTCTGTAAAGGTCTCCGTGGTTGATGCCGCCACTCAGAAGACGCTGGCCTTGGCGCAATATCCTGAAACGGAATCTAAAATCACTTCTCTTCAAACAGGTTGGGCTGAACAATCGCCGGAAATGTGGTGGGAGCATACACGTCAGGCGCTAAAGATAGTGAATGCCTCCGGGGCATTTAACCCGCGTAACATTGGAGCCATTGGCATTGCCTACCAGATGCACGGGCTGGTGCTGGTAGATGAGGACCAGCAGGTGCTGCGCGACTCGATCATCTGGTGCGACAGCCGTGCGGTGCCCTACGGTCAGAAAGCACTGGAACATATTGGCCGGGAGAAAAGCCTTGCCAGCCTGCTAAACTCGCCGGGGAATTTCACTGCCGCCAAACTGGCCTGGGTGAAGGAGAACGAGCCGGAGACATTCGCCAGGATCCACAAGATCATGCTGCCTGGCGACTTCATTGCCATGAAACTGACTGGCGACATTAGTACTAGCGTCCCTGCCCTTTCTGAAGGTATTTTCTGGGACTTCCGCAAGGACCAGGTTTCTGAGGATGTCATGAACTTCTTCGGATTCAGCCAGGATATTATCCCGGATATAAAGCCGCTGTTCTCAGAACACGGCCGGGTGAGCCTGGCAGTCGCCGAAGCCCTGGGACTGAAAGCAGGTATTCCCGTGGCCTATAAAGCCGGCGACCAGCCAAACAACGCCCTATCGCTGAACGTCCTCAACCCGGGTGAAGTAGCAGCAACGGCGGGCACCTCCGGTGTGATCTACGGTGTGAGTGACCAGCTGACCTATGATCCGCAGTCACGTGTAAATACCTTTGCCCATGTGAACTACACGCATGAGTCAAAACGGGTGGGTGTGCTCATGAACATCAACGGCACGGGCATCATGAACAGCTGGGTGAAGGAGAACCTGGGCCAGGGTCTGGACTATGAGCAGATGAATGCAGAAGCAGGCAAAGTTGCCATAGGCAGCAAGGGTTTACGCATCCTGCCTTTTGGAAATGGAGCCGAGCGGGTGCTTAATAACCGAATCATTGGCGCCCAGTTCCATAACCTTGATCTGAACCTGCACTCTAAAGCGCACGTGTTCCGGGCGGTGCAGGAAGGCATAGCGTTTACGTTTCGGTATGGACTGGATATTATGCGCGATAACGGCATGAACCCCAAAGTGATCCGGGCCGGCAATACGAATATGTTCCGAAGCCCACTGTTTGCAGAGGCCTTTGTGAACGCCACGGGAGTGCCGGTAGAACTGTACCAGAACGATGGCAGCGTTGGGGCTGCCCTGGGCGCTGGCATAGGTGCTAAGGTCTTTTCCTCCCCGCAGGAAGCGTTCAGCCGGTTCGAGCCAATTCAATATATTGAGCCCCTGCAAAAGGAAACCTATGAAGCCGCTTACCAGGATTGGAAGGCTCTGTTAGAGAAACAATTAAGCAATTGATTTTAATACAAATACAATCAACATTATGGCAAATCTCACATTAGGCGACAAAGAATTTTTCAAAGGCATAGGACAGATCAAATTTGAAGGTCTTGAGTCTGATAACCCGCTGGCATATCGCTGGTATGACGAAAACCGCGTTGTAGCGGGCAAGACCTTAAAAGAGCACTTCAAATTCTCTGTGTGTTATTGGCACTCCTTCAACGCCAACGGCAGTGATCCTTTTGGCAGCCCTACTTTCAACTTTGCCTGGAATAAGAGTCAGGATGTGATTGAGCGCGCCAAAGCAAAAATGGATGCCGCATTTGAGTTCATAACCAAACTGGGAATGCCATACTATTGCTTCCATGATGTGGATGTGGTTGACTACGGCAATGACATTGCTGAGAACGACCGTCGTCTGCAGACCATGGTGGAATACGCGAAAAATAAACAGGCCGAAAGTGGTGTAAAGCTTCTCTGGGGAACAGCCAATGTGTTTTCGCACAGTCGCTACATGAATGGTGCTTCTACAAACCCGGACTTTCATGTGCTGGCACATGCCGCCGCACAGGTGAAAACGGCGCTGGATGCTACCATTGCCTTAAACGGTGAAAACTACGTATTCTGGGGTGGTCGCGAAGGATATATGACCCTTTTGAACACGAATATGAAACGAGAACAGGAGCACTTTGCCCGTTTTCTTCACACTGCCAAAGATTATGCCCGCAAGCAGGGATTCAAAGGAACATTCTTTATCGAGCCTAAGCCCATGGAGCCTACCAAGCACCAGTATGACTATGACTGCGCTACGGTGATCGGGTTCCTTCGCCAGCATGACCTGTTGGGTGATTTCAAAATCAACATAGAAGTAAACCACGCTACCCTGGCAGGCCACACCTTCCAGCATGAACTCCAGGTAGCTGCCGATGCGGGTGTACTGGGTTCGGTGGATGCAAACCGTGGTGACTATCAGAATGGCTGGGACACGGACCAGTTCCCGAACAACGTGAACGAGCTGACCGAGGCTATGCTGGTACTGCTGGAAGCAGGCGGGTTGCAGGGCGGTGGAGTGAATTTTGATGCCAAGATCAGGAGAAACTCTACAGACCCCGCAGACCTTTTCTATGCCCACATCGGCGGCGCTGATACCTTCGCCCGCGCGCTTATTACCGCGGACAATATCATACAGCACTCAGACTTCCTGAAAGTGCGTAAAGAGCGTTACGCTTCTTTCGACAGCGGCAAAGGAAAAGAGTACGAAGGAGGCAAACTTAGCCTGGAAGACCTGCGAGCCTACGCCATCGAAAATGGGGAGCCCGCTAAAATAAGCGGACGGCAGGAGTACCTGGAGAATGTGATAAACAGGTTTATATAGGTAGCAGGTGTGAGGTATCGGGTATCAGGTAAGGGGTATCAGGTAAGAGGTGTCGGGTATCAGGTAAGAGGTGTCAGGTAAGAGGTGTCGGGTAAACACTGTATTCGCGGAATTGTCGCTACCATAAATTTGCCCGGCATCAACAAAATACTCCTCAACCGAACCCATTTATCTGACTGTCTCTATATGTGGACCATAAGGATATTTACGTTGTGCAGAATTCTGTCGGTATCGCCCTACAACAAATGAGCTATTCCTCTAGGTCATCTAGCACTCAGGTTAAGGTTAGGCCACCAAATTGGTGGCCTAACCACTAGCAGACCCCTACCAGTCCTAAGCTGATTGCGCATCAAGCGCTGTTCAGGACATCAATGAGATACCGGGTTCGTACCCATTCTTGTAAGCAACGTTAAATCAAGATAAATCGAATACAGATCTCTTATTTAGCTGCAACAGGCATATTACCTAGGCCCCAATTCTTATTAGGTGTTGGTCCCATCTCAAGTATGAGTTTGCCTCCTTTAAGCAATTCGCTTGCAGGAAACCAAAAATTATCCAATTTCTTTCCATTTAATATAGCACTCTGCACATACTTATTCTCTCTTGAAACATTTTGTGCTTCGATATCAAATGTTTTGCCTCTACCATATTTCTCACCAAGATCAACAGATATTTTAGAATAGATTGGACTTCCTATTTCATAAATAGGATCGACCCGGGTACCACCATCCATCTGGAACAGGCCCAATGCGGACATAATAAACCATGAGCTCATTTGGCCCTGGTCTTCATCCCCTAAATAGCTGTTAGCAAGATCATATCCATAATAACGGTCTATAATAGCACGGCTCCATTGCTGGGTAAGCCATGGTTGCTTCACCCAATTAAACAAATAAGCAAAATGCATAGACTGCTGATTACCTTGAATCACGGGATAATCCCAATAAGCATCATTCGGGGCATTAAAACGCCATTTATTACTTTCACCAAATCCCCATGCCAACCGTTCCTTAAAACGGTCTTCGCCAATCATTTTCGCTAGACCCGGTACATCCTGTGGCACGAAATAAGTTAATTGCCAGGCATTCCCTTCTACATAGTGTTCGTTCCGCCCGGATTGGAAAGGGTCAAAATTCTGAAACCAGCTTCCGTCTGACTTGCGAAGGCGTGCATATCCTGTTTCTTTATCAATTGCGTTTTTCCACCAGTCTCCTCTTGCCGAAAATTCATTGTATAATTTGGTTTTCCCAAGCGCCTTTGCGAACTGCGATAAGGTCCAGTCATCGTAGGAATACTCTAAGCTGTTTGAAAAACGGCCCTTATCGTAGGGAACATACTTATACTTCATGTATGCCTCATAGTCAGCATTACCTGCCACACCTCCCCCAACTTTTTCTGACGGCGTTTCTAAGGTTTTATGAGCCGCCTCAAAAGCTTTTTCAACATCATAATCCCTGATTCCCATTTGGTAAGCACTGACAATCAAAGGCACTTCATGCTCAGCAACCATAACAGGAATATACTCCATACCTGCAGGCCCTTTGGCTAACCAACCATTGGCATCATACATGGCCAATTGTGATTTAACCCACCTGGATGACCACTCAGGTGTTACCAGGTTCCAGAACTGGTTAAGGTTCCAGAACGTGTTCCAAAAAGCATCGCACCCTAAGGCTACAGAACCAGGGTCTTTTAATTGCTGTATTTTTTCAGTAGCATCTACCCATTGTCCATCAACATCACTAAATGTATTTCGACTGCATATAGCCCGGTACATATTGGTATAGAACCGTAATTTCTCGCGACGGTCGTTACTGGTGATCTTTACGCGGCTAAGCAAGTCATCCCACACCTGGCGCTGATTGTTAAGTACTTTATCAAAGCTCCAGCCGAACGGTTTGCTTATTTCAGTCTCTAAATTTTCTGATGCGCCATCTATACTGACAAATGAAATACCTGTACGAACCTGTACAACCTGGTTGTTACGGGTATCAAACTCTACATAAGCACCTGCATCTTTTGCGTCCTTAACGTTTATAATGTCGCCTGTCCCGATATCGTTGTTTGTCCAGGTACCAAATTTCCTGATAGGCTGGTCAAATTCAATCACAAAGTGCACGATATAATCGTTAGGGATCCCACCCCATACATCAGGAGCTTGTTGTTTACTGAATCCTTCTATTCGATAATCACTAACTTTTTTTAATTGCACTTCAGGTAAACGATATTTATTCTCAGCAGGTGTCTGCAGGTCAATCATCACCCTCGAGTCGGTTGCTTTTGGATACGTATATCGCTGAAAACTCGCCCTGGTAGTGGCAGTAAGTTCCGCTTTAATATTGTAATCAGTAAGCCTTACTTTATAGTAACCTAAAGGTGCTTCTTCGGTTTCTTTATCAATTCTTGAGCGGTAGCCTTCGCCCGGAGCACTACGCTGGTCGCCAACCTTAATTTTCAAGGGTCCATTTACCGGTAACATTCCTAAGCCGCCCATAGTCCATTCGTGTACGTGGCTAAAAGCTCCGACACTTTCAAAAGTAGGATCATAACCCGCCTGCCAGCCATCATTTTGATTATCAGGACTTATTTTAACCATACTAAAAGGCATCCATGGGCCTGGGGCTATCATCCAACGTGAATGCGCTGTCCCTATCCTGGTATCCACATAGTCGGCAGCAATCGCGAGCTTGTTAGGTGAGCGAGGGATTGTGCCGCTCTCGATAACCTTCCCATCGACGAAAATTTCATATTTACTAGTTTTTAGTTTCTTCACTGCTGGCATTGGTACTTCAAACTGATATCTGCCTGTTTCAATGGCTTCTTCAAATACCGGTTTTCCGTCTAAGCGAACACTGAGAAGGGGTTTACCCTTTAAATGCTCTATATCAACCAGCATAGGCTGAACGCGCTTCCCAGCCGCCATTACTTCATAATTTGCTGCTTTTGTTTCCCTGATAAATACACTTCCAGGTGTCTTTAATGCTGAATTTCCAGGACCTTCCAGTCTTACCTGGTCGAACACCAGCCATGAGCCGTCTAATGAGGTGAGCTGAATCTCATTTCCATTCTCATGTAATAATCCTGCCTCTATTGGAATCTCGATCAGGTGTTCTTTAGCGGTTGACATCGCTCCCGTAAGAACGGTTCTTGTCGTTTCCTTTGGAAGCTGGAACACCCATGATTTACCATTTACTTTTACTTTAAACAAAGGTGGATTCTCAACATTATATCCCAGAATATCAGCAACAAATTTCCAGTTACCATGAGCGGGCAACTTATCAATACCAAACAAGATATTCAGTGCATGAGACCTAATGCCGGATGTGGGCGCTGTTCCGCCCCAGCTGTCTTTAGGTCCGGGCAACACATATGACCAGTCTTTCTCAGGTTTAGAATATCCTACCAGGTAAAACCGGTCTTCCCATCCAAAATCATGCTCTAAAAACTTTTTATAATCTAAAGGAGCTAAAGCCATTCCGGCGCTCTGATTATCAGAGGCTCCTATTTCCCAGATTACCTTTGATTGTGCATATGAAAATGTCACAGAGCACCACAGCAGAAGAGCGCTGCATATCACTGTTTTGATTTTCACGATTTTACTTATATCCATATTTATTTCGTTTTATTCGTGTTAAGCCTTTTAGAATCATTACCACATTGATTCTTAAATTGTGAACCCTCCTGTTAATAGTCGTCTTTTGGAGTTGAACCCATTTGAACAAAAAGTTTCCCTCCCTTTTGTATATCCGAAAGCTTTATAAACGGCTTTGATAATCCTTGTCCATTTAGCCTATAGGATTGTACGTATATATTTTCCGGCTTATTATTCTCTGATTCGATTATAAATTCTTTTCCTGAATAATAATCGCGATTTAGCTTAATTGTAATTTTATCAAAAAGCGGGCTTCCCAGACCGACTTCTGGTTTAGGGTCGGTAAATCCTCTAACATCAAATAAACCCATACTTGAGATTACGTACCAGGCGCCCAACTGTCCCTGATCTTCATCCTGACCATATCCGTAGCCATGAACTCCATCTGTTCCATAAAACTCGTTGCTGATAGTTCTTACCCATTTTTGAGTAAGGGATGGTTTACCTGAATGGTTAAAAAGCCATGCTATATGCAGATTAGGCTGATTTCCATGATTGTAAAGGCCTTCAAGCCCGGAAAAAGCATCCAATTTGGTACCGCCACCAAAATTATTTTTTTGTGAGGAAGTGAAAATGCTGTCGAGGCGGTCATTGAAGTTATCCCGTCCTATTTTTGCTACCAACGCTTCAGGCTCGTGAGGCACATAAAAGGTGTATTGCCAGGCATTTCCTTCCTGAAAACCTCTCCACGCTTCACCCGGTTTAAAATTATCGATAAACTTACCGTCAGCCAGCTTCGGACGAATTAGCTTAAGCTCCGGATCAAATAAATACTCCCAGCCCTTAGATAAACGCATTAATTCTTTATAATCTTTCTCCTTATCCAGTGATTTGGCCCACTGTGCAACAGCATATGAGCTGAATGCGTACTCCAATGTATGCGAAGCAGAGAACTGCCATCTTTCTCCCCCGCCCTCACCTTTATCCAGATGATTAACATAACCGTATTTGACAAAACGGTCAACATCCAGCTTTCCGGCGCCTGCCGGACGATCTTTACCATCTATCTCGTTCTTAAGGGATGCCTCATAGGCTAAATTAACGTCAAAATCGCGTATTCCGCTCATATAGGCACTTGCCATAGCAAGACTTACGAAATTTGTTCCAACGCCAGAAACATACCTGCTGTTTGCAATTCCATCAGCTAACCAGCCTGAGTCTTTGTAAACCAATAGCTGGCTCTTTATCCAATCGGAATAGTATTCAGGATAAGCTATTGCCCAAAGCTGGGTAAGATTCCAGAACCCACCCCAAATAGCATCTGTATTATAATGATTATGCAGGGGCTGGTTATTTTTGTCAAGCGGAATTTGTCCGACTGTACCATCATTCTTAGGATAAGCACCATTCACATCACTGGCAAGTCCCCGGCCTAATAGTGAATGGTATAAACCAGTATAAAATTTCACTTTATCATCATGATTCTTTCCTTCTACCTTTATCCTGCCCAGATAATCATTCCATGTTTTATTGGATTGTTTCCTGGCTTTATTAAAATTAAGACTGGAGGCTTCCTTTAGAAGATTTAAACGAGCGTTCTCAATAGACGTATAAGACAGCCCGGCTTTTATTGTAATGCTTTCCTTGTCCTTTGTATCAAAAGTCAGGTACAAGCCGGCGCCTTTTCCTGTTGCAGAATTCTTTCCTGCATTTACCGTACTCCCGTTAAATGCTCCCCATGCTTTTGGAGCTTTATCAAGTACTGCAGAGAAGTACATGGTAACATCAGCACCTTTCTGGTATTTTTGCACATAAACTGGCAGTGTGGTAACAAATCCTTCAATTCTGCCATCATCTGTAAGATATACCCTGGCATCCTTTACTGCTCCGCCTTCTCCTTGTTTGTTACCTATATCGAACAGAATATGCGATTCAATGCTCGCAGGAAATGTATACCTGTGAAATGAAACCCTGGGTGTGGCTGTAACTTCAGCTTTTATATTATAATCTTTTAACAACACGGAGTAATACCCTGCAGTAGCTACTTCGTCTTTCCGATCGAAGCGAGAGCGGTACCCGCCATCAGGATCTTCAAGCTTTCCGGGGATGGTTTGCAGCTTACCGGTTATAGGAGCGAATATCACGCCGCCTACCTGGAATTCGTGAAAATTAGGAAATCCTTCTATCGACTCATGACGGGCATCGTATCCAACAGCATCCCATCCGTGAGCATTACCATAGTGTCCGTTTGTGGAAGGGCCTGGTTTCGCCATACCGAAAGGCATTGCTCCCGGAGCATAGTGAAACCACCGGGAATGTGCTGTTCCGATATTCGGATTCACAAATGAGGTTAGATCTTTATGGCTTTGCGCACTACTTTTAAGAGCAGGTGCAAGCATTATAAGCAGGACCAGTACTCTGATCAGGCGAAAATGTAAATTCATAAGTTAATTGTTATATTCATTAAAAACCAATATTCCCAACATGCTCTCTATGCCAAAAGCTTGCTGCCCCTATTAAAGCAGCTTCTTCGCCTAGCATCATTTTTTTGACGGAAACATTTGAAAACTTTTCCGCTATTCCGCCTTCAAGCCCACTGTTAAACAGATCAAAAGCATTAGCAATATTTCCGCCGATGACAATCGCATTTATATCTTCAATCTCAATTACCTGCTGCAAAAAAGCAATCAGATTTTCACTGAATTCGTTAAAAATCATAGCAATCACCTGATCATCCGTACCCTGAAGAGCAAGCAATTCCTTGACGCCGTTGATGCTTCGACCGCTGAGCTCAAAATACCTGGCTTTAAACCACCTGGTAGACAGGTAATCTTCGGCGATAGAATCTTTGAATGGCAAATTCCAGAAACTCAGGTCATAAGAAGTTTCGTTGATGTATTTTGCTGCTCCTAATCCTGTACCTAATGTAATCCCCAATGCCCGGTCATAATTTTTAAGAGCACCACAAAATACTTCTCCCTGTAAAAAGCATGCGGCATCATTATTAAAATAGATATTGGATACCGGCACATCCATCTTTTCTGCAAGAAGCTGTTTAACATTCAGCTTGTACAGTGATTCATATTTATCCTGCTTGCTGATCAGGGAAATTCCCTTACCATAATCAAAGGGACCGGGAAGAGCAAGGCTTAGCTTTTCTACCGGCATAATTTCACCTACCTGCGACAAAGTTTTGCACCAGGCGTCAATAATATGGCCGGCATCAGCATGTGAATTAACCCTGTTCCGAATCAGTGAGCCAGGTACTATTTTTTTCGTTTCCAGGTCAACCAATGCCGCAGTAATATGTGATCCTCCGATATCGGCCCCAATAACTAATGATTCATTTCTCATGCACTATAATCCTTGACACTTTGGATCTTCTCTTCTGGCAGCTTACTTTTCTGAGAGAAAAATTTTTCTATCTGCTCTAATGATTGTCCTTTTGTTTCCGGCAGCATTTTATATACTATGAAAAATGCTATTAAACAAAATACTGCAAAGAACCAGAAGGTGTAGGCGGTACCTAAACCATCTAACAGCATAGGCGTTAACTGCCCCACGATGGTATCCGCTATCCACATCACCATAATACTTATTGCCATTGCCCGCCCCCTGATGCGGTTCGGGAATATCTCTGAAGCCACAACAAATTTTAACGGACCAATTGAAAAAGCAAAGCATGCCAGAAACGATATTACACATAAGAGTAGCATTATACTGGTAGTTGCGCCTGTGTAAAAACATAAGCCGGTGAGAAATAAGGCAATTGTGGCTCCTGCTGTACCGACAATATATAAGGGTCTGCGTCCCCAGGTATCAACTTTCCATATAGCAATTAATGTAAACAGCATATTCGCCGCACCTAAAATGATCTGGCTCAGCAGAGAGTTGCTTAAACTTATACCGGCATTATTTAATATGCTGGGACCATAATATATAATGGCATTTATGCCGCTGAACTGTGAAAACAGGGGTAAGAAAATACCTATAAGCAAAGGCTTCCGCATTCCCGGAGCAAACAGCTCCTTATAAGAGCCTTCCTCCTTACTCAGGTTTTGTTGAATCAGTTCAGTATCCCGGCGCGCATCTGCGCTATTTGATAATTTTGCCAGAATATGCTCTGCCTCATTATTGCGTCCCTTTTGTATCAGCCAGCGCGGACTTTCAGGAACCATCATCAGTCCGATCAGGAATAGTAACGCGGGCAATACTCCTAAGCCAAACATCCCACGCCAAACCTCATCTACGAAAAGATGATCAAACAAGTTATTCCCCGAAGCTGTCTGTTGAGCTAGAGAAAAATTCAGTAAACCTGCATTTGTTAAATATGCAACGAGTATTCCGAAAGTAAGAGCGAACTGGTAATAAGTGACTAGCCGGCCTCTGATATTGGCCGGGGCGATCTCAGAGATATACAGGGGAACCACGTTGGATGCTATACCTATTCCGATGCCGCCCATTACACGAAAAGCAATTATCCAGAAAAGTGATGGCATGAGGGCGCATCCCAAAGCAGAAAGCAGGAAAAGTACTGCCGCAACAAGGAGAAGCTTTTTCCGCCCAAATCTATCACTCAATTCTCCTGAAAAAGCTACGCCGATAATACATCCGACAAGAGCAGAAGATACAAACCACCCCTCCTGCGCTGCGGATAATCCGAACTGCTTTTCTACCAGCGGCAGCACGCCCGAGATTACAGCCATATCAAAGCCGAAAAGCAAGCCGCCCAACGAAGCTACCGCGGTGATAACGCCGAGATAAATATTATTTTTTCTCATAATTCTATTTATTTAATACGATTGACTAGTTATTGTGGTGACATGGAGGGTGGCGCGTCCTTTGCACCGCTGCCCCATTTTTTATTAGGCGTATCGCCCATCTGAAGTACCAGTTTTCCGCCGTCTACCAGATCGGCATGATAAAACCATGGCTTATTTAAGGGTTTGCCATCTAACGTGGCAGATTGTATATAGCGGTTCTTATCTGAAACGTTTTTAGCTTCAATCACGAAGGTTCCTCCTGAATAGTATTTATTATTCAGGGTTATAGTCGTTTCCCTGAATAGCGGACTTCCTATTTCATAGAACGGTTTAATGGACGCCCCGCCATCTGTTTGGAACAATCCCATGGCACTCATTACATACCATGCTCCCATTTGCCCCTCATCTTCATCTCCCAGCCAGCCATGATAAGGATCGGCACCATAGTATTTATCCATGATCTCCCTGACCCATTTTTGCGTTAGCCAAGGCTTGCCGGAGTAGTTAAATAAATAGGCCGCCTGCATATTTGGCTGATTTCCATGATTAATCGGCACAAGATCATATAAATCGCCTTCTGCGTTAAAATTAAACCTTGCTGATTTCTCGAATCCTTCATCTAATCGGTTGTTGAATTCTTCTTTTCCCATCAGGTTGATAATCCCCTGAACGTCATGCGGATTAAAAAAACTATACTGCCAGGCATTCCCTTCCAGGTATCCAGGGCCGCTAAAGGAAGTGCAACAAAACGGACTCCAGTCCTTCACCCATGTTCCATCCCGATGTTTTGTCCTCACATATTTCGTCTCAGGATCAAACACATTTTTGTAGTTATCAGCACGTTTCATAAACTGCTCATATTCGGCGTTCTTACCGAGGGCCTTTGCAAACTGTGCTACGCACCAGTCGTCATAAGCGTATTCCAACGTATTTGATACCTGCCCTTCCTCATGCGGCACATAACCGAGCTTCATGTATGATTCAAAAAACCTGTTCCCCGCAAATCCATTTTCCGGAGTTTTTATCCCTGGAGTGGTTTGCTGATGAATCATGGCTTTGAAAGCTGTTTCTGTATCAAAATCACGAATACCTTTTTGATAGGCCCCTGTAATAAGAGCTATCTCATGCGACGCCTCCATTATTCCTGAATATTCAATGCCTGCAGGACCCTTTGGTAACCATCCCCCCGTTTTATATATTTCGAGCAATGATTTTACCCAATTACTGGTGAGATCAGGGTTTACAAGGCCCCATAACTGGTTTAGGTTCCAGAATGTATTCCATAACGCATCTGAGCCATATACAGGTGACTTTGGATCTGCCTGACGTACTACTTCATTTACATCCACATACTTCCCGTTTACATCACTCCAGGTCGTACGGGCTACATATGACCTGTACATATTCGTGTAAAACTTCTTCTTGTTTACTTCTGTGCCTCCTTCAACTTTTATCTTGCTTAAAAGATCATTCCATGTATTCCTGGCATTACTTCTCACGGCATTAAAATCCCAGTTGAACTGGTTCATCTCCGTGTTCAGGTTAAGACGCGCCTGATCAATACTCACCAAAGAAATAGCGGTCTGCATCAGGATAACTTCGTCCTTTTTTACATGAAAATCTGCAAACGCACCTGTCCGCCCTTTTCCTGCGACATTCATTACATCATTTGTGATCTTCCTCCCGTTCCACCCGCCGAATGCTTTTATCGGCTTATTAAACCGCACCACAAAATGTACTGTATATTCATTCCAGCTCCATTTTTGCTTAGAATATCCTTCTATTTCGGTGTCGCTCACACGGGTAATTTTCGCATCAAGGATGTCAGTCTTAGCCTCTGAGGGAACATCCATATCTAATAAAATATGGGCATCTTCTTCCCGGGGATATGTGAACCTAAAAAAGCCCGCCCTTGTAGTGCTCGTTAATTCAGTACGAATATTGCCATTCATCAGTGTTACTGCATAATATCCCGGACTGGCAACTTCTGATGCTTTATCAATTCTCGACCGGTAGCCGCTGGTCCACCCGGTGGTAGGTGCATCTGCAGCTCCCCTTTCGGTGCTAAGTACACCAACCGTTGGCATTACAGAAAGTCCTGCCATTGTCCAGGAATGGATATGACTAAATCCTCCTATGTTATTCAAAGAGTACTCATAGCCGGATTTCCAAACATCGCCCTGGTTATCCGGACTAAGCTGAACCATACCAAAGGGCATGGTTGCGCCAGGATTTAGCATCCATCTGGACTCTGATGTTCCCAGTAACGGATCGGCATAGTCTACCGGCTGTTTTGTTTGGGCTTGTGCAAATGCAAAAAATGCACTTAGTCCAATCAATATAAAAGCTTTCTTCATTAATAATGATTTACAAGACGGAAGTCAGATTGAATTCATCTTTACAAAACGCTTTTACCAGTTTGGCTCTGGAGCTACCCTGATTAGTTACAGTATAGCTCTGAGCAGCGGCTGGTATCGCAAAAGTTTCCGCATAGTGAAATTCCGTAATTGTTCCATCAGCAGTTTGAACCAGAATTGAAGTACCTTCAACAAGCATTAGTACATGGCAAACATTATTGGTTTCAATAGTAACCTTTGAGTCAAACTCTATTCGGTGTAAATCATAAAAATGTTGCTGATGCGTAGGTAGATGGATCAGTTCCCAATCTGTGCCTTCTTCAATTTTTGTTGGCCTTGAAATCAGTTCTTCAGTTACTTTCTCCCCTTTCCGGTTGAAATCCAGATTTTTAAATGCATGATCGATATTAATCGGCCGTGGTTCGCCGTTCAGATCCAGCCGCAGCCAGTCATACATTTTAAAAGTAAAAATATAGGGAGTAGCACTGATCTCCAGTACCAGGTTATTTATTCCGGCACTATGAACGGTTCCATTCGGTATCAGAAACAGGTCGTGCTTATTGGCTTTATGACATTGGACATATTTGGTAATGTCAATTTCCTTTTTAAAATCCCGGCTGTATTCGAGTTCCTTTTTGAACTCAGAAGGATTAATGTCGTCCTGAAAGCCCAGGTATACATCTGCATTATCCTTGCAATCTAAAATATAATAAGTTTCGTCTTGAGTGATCGTCTCACCAAACTCTTTCCGAATGTACTCAACTGACGGATGACATTGGATAGAAAGCTTACCGCCATCCCATGTATCCAGAAAATCAAACCGTATCGGGAATTCCGTTTTAAAAACATCTGCATGCTTACCCAAGACTGATTGATATTGGTTAAACATTAAAAAATCAAAAGACAGTTCCAGTAAGTTGCCATCGCTCTCAAAAACGATCCCATTTTCAGGGACAATCATTTCAAAAGACCATGCATAATTCACTTCCTCCCTGTTTAACCCGGCAATACGCTCTTTCATCCATTGCCCACCCCATGCACCCGCTTCAAACCAAGGCTTTACCCTGAATACAGACTGGCTGATTTTTTTCAAGCCTGCATATACCGAAGAACTGAGCGCCCAATTGGTAGATTCTGTCCATTGAGCATCCGCTAAAACTGATATGCGGCTTATTATGTTTTGCTTATGATTATTCAGCACAACCCAATCCACAAAATAAAATCGCTTGTACATTGCAACCGGAGATTTAACCTGGTGGCTTCCAAGGTTTGTAACAGATCCGGCACGCATACGGTACTGCAGCTCACACTTCGGCAGATCAAAATAAACTACCGGTGCATCCCATTCTAATAAGGCTGAACCAATACCAATTGCAATATTGATAGCATAATCCGGATCGGGAATTAAAGTATCCAGTCCGTCTGTATTAAAGAAATCCTTTAAATCAAGTCCGGTTTTTGTACCCCATACAGAATCAGCATCCCCAAGAAACGGGTCAACCAATTCTTGTACAGCATTGTCCCGCTTCATATAATCCTCAGGGAAATGCCATTTCACCTTCAGGCCTTTTCGTTCGAACTCAGCATTCAGCAAACACTGTATTTCTTCCCAAAAGACGCCGACATATCCATCTATCAAAACAGTTTGCTTACCTGTTATCCAGTC
Organism: Flavihumibacter soli; assembly: GCF_010692725.1. Lineage (GTDB taxonomy): Bacteria > Bacteroidota > Bacteroidia > Sphingobacteriales > Sphingobacteriaceae > Daejeonella > Daejeonella soli. Next base: position 292,600 of record NZ_JAAFZB010000094.1, read on the forward strand.
TGCAAGTGAGTCATAGCCTCTAAATATTTCGCCGGTACCAATACTATGATAAGGATAGATATCATATTCAGCATGTTTGCTGGTTGTGATTTGTTGAGGCAACAATGGCTGTAAGCTTTTTCTTCTAATACTAACAGGTGTTTCGGTTTTTTCAATCATCTTCATTCTATACGCTTGTAGCCTAAAAAGACCATGTTCAATATATATGTTATTTATTTTCAGTTACTTAAGAAACAACTCGGTGTATGATATGCTATGTACTAATGTACATACATATATACTCTTTTTAAACTGTATTTACAATTTGATTAATTATTAATGAACTATTAAAAATCTATCCGAAGGCTTGTTAATCCGTATGCCGGGATCGTAAATGTATTTGAACTACTTTGCAGCGGTTTTTCATCTGGTAAGCATTGATAAACTGCTACAGGTTTGTTCAACGGCCAGGTCAACGCTACTTGCTCGGCCTTTTCAGAAACAGAGCGAAGCCGCAAAATAACAGACTGATTATCAGCACTTCTTTTAAGAGAAGAAACCATTATGCGTGGATTGTTGACCAAAACAAGGGGATCATTGGCAAGAGTTTTTGCTGTTTCTACAGCAATTAATGGCCGGTGCTGCTCAACGCCAAAACGATTAGCAACAACAGGATCATACGCTCCATGCAACAATACATAGTATCGTGACGTAATTACTCCTCCCTGTTCCAGCGGAAAGTTAGTGTCCCAGTGATTGTTCAGCAACCATGAATATAATGTTTGTGTTTCAGGAACTGTCTTTAACCATTTTTCTGCTTGCCGTGCCCCGTCCAGTATATTCCCGGTTAAATTACCAAACTCTATCAAAGGTGATTCAATACTGGTCCATGTAACGCCATAATCCTTATTGGAAATATCAACCCATCGTTGGAATGTAAACCAGTTCCTGTTAGCGCCTGACAACTGATTTTCATCTGGTGTAATAACACCCAACGGTATATCCATCCTGGTTTTACCTGATGGGATGTTAAAATCAAAACCAAAATGAATCCCTTCTTTCGTTTTAGTTGCTATTTTATCAATGGTATTTATCAGTTCTATAAATGGCTTATCCTTAGTTATCCTGATTTCACGGGTTAACCAGTTACAGCCTTCTGCTTTTGATCGCACTAATAAGGAAACTATTAATGGCCCGCTCTCCTTTATTTTAACTGATACTTCAGAAGCATAGGTAGGCGCTGAAACAATATCTTTCCCATTAAAAACACCGACTACATAATTATAATTATTCAACTGAACATTTGAAGAAGGGTTAACAAATTCCCTCTTAGTTTTCAGATCTGTTAAATTTTTGATGCTTCCTGTTTTTTCATCCAGGATAACTGATATCAATTCATTGCTTATTGAGAAAGCACTTGTTTTGAACCCTGATTTCTGAGTATTTTTCCCGGGTAAAATTCTAAACGATCCGGAACCAAACGGTGGAATTTTACTGCATTGAAAAACAAGTTCACCGCTTGAAAGACGTTGAGACAGCATTGCTTTACCCCGATCATCAACCACTCTGTCACCCGCCAAACTTTGCTCTGCAGACAGGGTAATCAGACCATCCCTCGGCCAGGAAAGTGTATTGATTATCGCAATAGTGTTACTGCCTTCTTTCTTAATAGGCTTAAGTGCATCTGCAATCAGATCTTTACTTAAAGTCTCTGCATTTTCAAAAAAGGAGGCTTTATTTGCTTCCACCTCTTTCGCAAGCGGCGCACGGGGATCCTGATAACCCCAGGTATGCTCTGCAGCGAGAAGAAGATTCTCCCAGGTATCCCTGAACTCTTTTACTGGTGCCGGAGAATCTTTATGTAAAAGCTGCCACAGTGTTTCAGCCTGAACCAAGTTTTCTTTTGCCCGTCTGGCCATGCCTACCCGCTTTGCATCCGAACCCAGACCGTTAGTCCAGAACTCTGTGAAATCGCCTGTGTATTCAGGAACAACGGAACCGTATTTTTTCTCGTATACTGCAAGTATGTCTTTTGTTCCTGCAATTACTAGTTTTGGATAAGCATATTTCTGATTCCATTGTCTTACTGCTTCAGGAAGATCAGCATCTATCAGGCAGTTATCCGCCATAGACCACGTCATAGCGAAGATATCGTACGGTGAATTTGCCCTTTCCAGTTTTGCGGTTTCCTCAAAAATAAACGGGTCGATAAAATTTTGCATCGGATCACTGGTACTGAGCCGGTCATATTCAGCGGTAAATGCCTGTATCTTTCCTAAACCATATTTACTCCCTTTTGCTCTATACCCATAACCATATGAGGTAGCCTGCAAGAAGAATAGCCGGCTTTTTCCATCCTGAGAGCGCCAGTAAAATGGCTGGTTCTCCCATTTTTTACGCAGGTCATAATAATTTGGAAAGCTAAAAAAGCCATGGATTCCATTCTGTGCAGCAGCCTGAACAAGTCCCCAGGAAGCGCCAGGGTTATCCATTTGAACCATCGTGTTTACAGGCACTCCTGTTACAGCTTCAATTTCTTTGCTGTTTTTAAAAATCTGCAATATTTCCTCATCTGAAAGGATGCCCGTGTTTAAATTGGAATGTGCGCCATCAATTTGTATCCATCCTTTTTTAACAGCTTCAATAAAAGATGCCTTTTGTTCCGGACTGGCATTTTTCAAATAACTGCTCACTACCCAGGTAGACTCCGGGTTCCATACAAATCGGGCTCCTTCAGGATAATGCTGCGTTTTTCTTGCGATATCTATTCCTACATCAATATTCCGGACATGCAGCTTCTCCACCACTTCCTGCAAATTAGTGTAGCCGATATCTACATGAGAATGGGGATAAATATAAACTGTCCATTGTTTTTTCGCAGGAACGACAATCTTTTCTTCATACTTCCCATCACTTGTAAGCAGAACAATCTGTGCCTGGGTAGCTTTTAGTCCCGCATCAGCTGGCAAAAGAATAGATAATGAATCGAGAGGCTTAACCGGAGAAATATCCCAGCTCTCTTTTCCGCCATTACATTCAATAGTAATGGTAGCCTTATCTTCCAGTTTATCATTAAAATAAAGTATTACCTCACGGCCGGGCTTACCGTCTTCACGATATTTATACCAGGGCTTAACTGAATAATTCAGTTTTAAAGTATTATTTTTTTGAAAAACTGTTCTTATAGCACCTGGGAGACCATGGACATTTGTGGCATAAATCATTTTAACCATGACGAATAGTATACCAGCCGCCAGGCAGAGTCTAAGTAAATATGCAGGCCTCATAATTTGATTTGCTCCAACACAAGAAATACAAACAGGAGGCTGAGAACCTCCTGTTTGTTATGTTATTATGGTATAGTTATGACCTTAGGCTCAGTGTAATTAAACACTCTTTGCCCGTCTACAGTTAAAGCAGTTCTTGCCCCAACCCTAAGATAAAGATCTCTCTTTGCTGGTAGTGTTCCACCTATAGTTGTAAAAGTCAGTGTTTGACCTAGAACTGCATTCCCCGTGGTGCCGCTATATGCGGTAGTTTTGGAGAACCTGTTATCATAGTTGTTGTTACCCACGTACTTTGTATTGTTGATGTACAAATTAATATCGGTTACATTTCCAAGGAAAGCAGCGTTAGTGGTTCCGCGGGTAACTTTTACTTTGGCGGTAATGGTACCTTCAGGATTTAATACAGGCTCGCCAACCCATTCCACCCTTAATAAAGGCTCAACTGAAAAATTAACGGTGGTAACACCCTTAACATCTACAGTCTGGCTTTGATCAACAGCCGGTGTCACTCCAGTTTGTACAAGAGAAACAAAGGCACCTTCTGCTGAAATTTTATACTTGCCTGCAAATATTTTGGTATTGTTAAAGCTACCGTCCTGCATGGTGGCGACATAGTATGGGGTAGGATTATCGCTCCAGCTAAGCTCGAGCATTTTGATCCTGGTTCCCGTACCATTTTCTCCAGAAACCTCGCTTTCAAGAGGTTTACCGGTACCGGCATCAATTACAGTGCCTTTTAAAGTTTCAGAAGGCGGGCTATAATTATCAACTTTTTTGCATGAGCCTATGGTTAAAGCTGCAAAGCATAATGCTATATAATATATCTGTTTCATTTTTTTAAAATTAGTAACCAGGGTTCTGTTCTATATTTGGACTCCTATTGATAACGGCCTGTGGTACTTGTTGGTAATACCATCTGGTGTCAAAAATGTACCTGACGTTTCTTTCATCAGTACGGGGATCGAAAAAGTATTTACCTGCTACAGAAGAATAGAAAGGGTTAAGAACTTTATAGGATCTGTTATTTTGTTCCTGATCAATTATTCTCCATCTTCTCAAATCCCAATAAGTTTTATTCTCAAACGCAAGCTCCTTTCTTCTTTCCTGGCGAATAACATCAATGCTGTTGATCGCGGTAGCCAGACTTGCACCGGCTCTTTCTCTGATCAAATTGATATTAGTCAGAGCAACACCTTGCAAGCCAGTTTGTAATTCGTAGGCGGCTTCAGCTTGATTTAATAATACTTCAGCATAACGTAACTCAATCCAACTCTGCTCAGACCGGTCAGTCGTCGTTTCAGCAACTGGTTTATCAGGAGACAGGTATTTTCTTAGCGAAAAACCCGTTAACGTACCACCAGAACTTCCGGCTCCCATATTATTAAAAATTCCACTTCTACCTGCCGGAGCCATTTTTGTTCCATCAGGCAAGGTGTATAGTGTTTGGTTATCTGTTGAAGAAGTAACCAGATTTGTTGAAGGATAATTGAGAGTGGAATTTGCTGGTAACAGCATGTTAATACCACCAGCAACAGGGCCCGTATAAATTCCACGTCTGATTTCAATTTTTTGGCCTTTGAATACATCGCCCGGCAGAATTACAGTGGCTCTTAGCCTGGGTTCTGCATTGGCAAACAGATCCATGGTATTATCAAACATGGCGTATTTTCCGTTTGCATCAGTGATTTGGATAGTGCCATCAGGGTTTTTCGGGAATCCTTCAAACATCTCAACGAAGTTAAGAGTAGGATTTGTTTCTGATGAGTAGTTACCTCCCGGTCCTTCTAATTGCTCGGGCACATTAAGCGCATCCCATCCGTGTACCGCATCAGGATATTTATACTGTCTTACAAAAATAGCTTCTGAGTTACTACTGCTAGCACTGGCATCTAAAAACAAGTCTACAAAATTCTGATATTGAGCATTCTTGTCATTAGCAGCCCACTTCTCTTTATACAAACTATATTTACCCTTCAGCAATTCCGCTGCATCATAACTTGCTTGAAAGTAAGCTGCCGCTTTTGATGCCGGGATACCAGCAACCCGAACATTAGCCACTGTTTTGTCAATGGTGTTGTACTTTGCAATTGAACCTGCAAAAAGCATAGTCCTGGATTTAAAAGCAGCGGCAGCATACTTATTTGGCCGGCCACTATTAAATGAAGTATTATCCGGCAAGTTGGCATACGCAAAATCTAAATCTGTTCCGATAAAATCATAGACTGCTTCTTCAGATGAACGAGGAATCTTCAGTTCTTCAATATTTGCAGTTAGCTCATCTATAGATTGACCAGGCACAGCAAGCAATTTGTCAACAATGGGTACACCGCCGTAGCGTTTTGCCAGGGCAAAGTATGTTACCGCACGTACAAACCGGGCCTCACCCAACCAGGTATTAACCTGGGTAGTACTGAAGTTACTGCCATATGTAGGCAATACTTCCAGTAAATAATTACACTCACGTATAACACTATAGGCATCGGTCCAGTAATTAAAGCTTTCAACGCCATTACTCATGTCGCGGCTTAAGGCTTCGCCTGTCCGGGCGGCAGGAGATCCGATAACAAAAGCATTGAAACTTTTATCAGGTGCGTATTTGAAGTCTTCAATCGGCATACGGCTATACATGCGCGCAAAATAGGCGTCCATGCCGGCTTCGGTAGAGAACACGTCTTTATCCTGAATCACATTCAGTGGTGGAACATCAAGCTTTTGGCACGATGAAAACCAAATGATAAAAAAGGTAAGTGAAAGATATATGGATTTTTTCATGGCTTTTATTTTAGAATTGAAGACTTAGGCCAAAAGTGAATTTTTTATCAACCGGATACAGATACCCGAAGTCGCTTGACGGGTGTTCGGGATCAAGATATTTCAAATCGGTGATTGTGAATAAATTGTATCCGTTTGTAAATACCCTAAGTCCACTTAAACCTACACGGGATACTAATCGGGATGGTACAGAGTAACCCAATTCAATACTTTTCAACCTTAGATAAGCCGCGCTTGAAGCGTTATGGAGGGTATTGGTAAACGGAACAGAACCTGTATAAGCAAAGTGACCTGGTACCCACACAGTCTGCGGACTGTAAGGATCTGCTTTCGCATCAGCAGGGTGCCATCTGTCATTAAATTGTTGTAAAGCGTTACCACCGGCCCACAGGGGAGTGTTTAGCTGTTCGAAATAGGAAACATAAACATTTCCAGCCCCGCTCCAGGTCATATTAAAATCAAACCCTTTAAACTGTGCACCAGCACTAAGGCCGTAAGTTACCATAGGAAGTCCGGCAGTAGAGATCGGCCGATTATCCTGCGTACTGATTTGTCCGTCACCATTCCAGTCTTCGTACCTGTAGTCACCGACAACAGTAGCTTTGGAAACATAGATATCGCTGTTAACAATATCAGCATATGATTCGAACTGGCCGGCAGCTCCGTAACCCCAGTAAAGATTATTCCAGCGATCCGCCGTATTACTGCTGTTATTCCAGTTTAAGTACGAGTTACCTGCTCTGGCTTGTACCCGGGTCGTATTCATTGTACGGGTCAATCCAAAGGTACCTTTAACGTTATAGCGGAATTCACCGATACTATTACTGTGACTTACATCAAAATCTAAGCCTTTGCTGCGATCACCATTCAGATTCTCTTCCGGCAAGCCCACTCCCACAGCATCCGGCAGGGATGTTGATTGCCTGATTAATAATCCGCTTCTGTTGCGTACGAAATAATCGAAGCTAAAACCAAATAAACCGTTCCAGCCTTCAAAATCTATACCCGCATCAAACGTTTTGGCGGTATACCATGAGATATTAGGATTTGGCAGACCCTTACTTTGCACCCCACTTACAAAAGTGCCGTTAAATACTGAACCAGCAGGTGTTCCGGTATTAGTACCACCTACAGGATAATTATATCCTGAGATGAACTGATAGGTCGAAGCATTTTCGTCACCTAACTCGCCGTAAGAAGCTCTTAGCTTTAAATTGTTTACAAATGAGAGTGCTGATGATTTTTTTATGAAGCTTTCTTCAGATGCACGCCATCCTGCAGAAACTACAGGGAAGAAACCCCATTGCTTATTTGGAGCAAATTTAGATGATCCATCTTCCCTGAAAGCAAACTCTGCAAGGTATTTTCCTTTAAAATCATATGCAAACCGGCCCACGTATGCAGCATTTTGATATTCATACAAGTTCTGAATACCAGTTGACTGACTTCCCGATTGCCTTTCACTAATTCCTGCAAGTAATTGGTCTACAGGAATAGATAACTCTCTTTGTGCACTAAAGTTATCCGCATCACGTTTACTTTTTTCATAAAGAAATAACGCACTTACGTTATGGTTCGAAAAAAGAGTTCTTTGATAGTTCAAAGATAACTGCATCAAATTATTAGGGAATTCAGCGTATTCCCTTCTGATGGTGGCTGGTCCCTGTTGAGCAGCCGGTGCATAGGTATCAGTAGCCGCATTATAGCTATATAGATTAAAGACCTGCTTATACATTTTATTCGTATTCGACAGGAAATCATAGCTGTACATTCCTTTTGCACTTAGACCTTTAACAAACGGCACATCATAATTTAAGCTTGCTGATGACTGAAACCATTTATTGTTATATACCTTGTATCCGCTTACATCAGACTGGGATTGCGCCACACCGTTCAAACCACTGGGAACCATGTTAAAGTAATCCTCATTATTGTTGGCGTAGATATTTTGGAGTGGGGTCTGATACCAGGTACTCCGGTAAACCCAATACGGGTCATTATAAGGTTGATCTTTTTGATCTAAAATAGCACTAAGGTTAACGTCGAAGGTTAAGCTCTTTGATACTTTTGTACTAATATTCGATCGTAAATTAAATCGCTTATACTTTAAATCATCACTTAGAAAAAATGCATCCTGCGCTGCATAGCCGAGACTGGCATAATACCTGGTGGTTTCATTACCGCCGGATGCGCTGATGTCATGCTGTGTTTGAGGTGCGTAATCCTGTCTTATAACCGCATCCTGCCAGTTTGAAGCAACCCTGGTACCGTTTCTATATGCTTCAAAGTCCGCGTCGGTGTATACAGGAGTTGTATTGGCGTATCCCACTCCGGTATTATGCATGCGCTGCTCATTAGCAAGCGTCATATAGTCAAATACATTTGAAGGTTCTGGTGTATTTAATGGCGCCTGCAGGCTGTAAGTTCCGTTATAATTAAGTGAAAGTTCACCCTTGTTACCTTTTTTAGTGGTAATTAATACCACACCGTTGGCTGCCCGTAAACCATAAATAGCTGCCGATGCATCCTTTAAAACAGAAATGCTCTCAATATCAGTGGGGTTCAGCCTTTGCATATTGTCTCTTGGCACACCATCTATTACAATTAAAGGGGTACCCAAGCCTCTCACATCAAATGAGTTGTTAAACCTTCCAGGCTCGCCGCTGTTTTGCACGGAACGTAAGCCCGCAACTTTACCGGTTAACATGTTTTGCACATTCTCATTTTTTGTGGTAACAATTTCCTTGCTGCCAACCGATGACACCGCACCGGTAACTGATCCTTTTTTCTGGGTGCCATACCCTACTACCACTACTTCATCTAAATTTGATGAATTTGGAATAAGGCTCACGCTGATTGATTTCTCATTCTTGATCACTATCTCGTGGCGATTGTACCCAATCATAGTAATAACAAGTGTTTGGCCGATTTTGGTACTGATCGAAAACTTACCATTCGTATCGGTTGAAGTTCCTGTCGTGCTGCCTTTAACAACAACAGTTGCCCCGGGTAACGAAGTTCCGTTTTCGTCTAATACAGTACCTTGAATTCTGACGTCGCTTTGAGCAAAAACAGAAACGGACACGAATAAACAAATCAAGAACGTAAGACCAGCAGGTCTAAGTTTAACCGAAAAAAGATTAGCCAGACGGTTGTTGGCTGTTTCGGATATGGTTTGCAGGCTGAAGAGAGAGAAAGCAATCTTCAGGGATGAATAACACAGAAACAAAGCCCTAAAATGGCTATGCCTTGTTTTTGTGAAGGAGTCATGTGTAAAATATCTCATAAAATAATACTAACTGGTTATTAGATAATAAAATGAATTCAGATACGACACCGTTTACTGACGGTGTTCCGAAGCACGTCTTCATGTGCTTATGCATCTACGGTGCTAGGGGAAAGAAGATTCATTCATTTGATTTTTTTGGTTTAATGTTCAGTTTAATTGGTTATGTACAAACATATAAACATTCAAACATTAAACAAATTTAAAAACATCAATATTCAATTAGTTTTTATTTAGTTTTGCCCGTATCCCAAATATTGTCTATACATGAAGTTTAGCTTAGATCATAAAAGTCCTGTACCTCTTCATCTTCAGGCTGAGGCACTTCTCCGTACCATTATTTCTGATCCTATTTACAGCGAAGGTGAACTTTTGCCTAATGAAGTCGATCTTGCCAAACAACTGGCGATATCCCGAACAACACTACGGCAAGCCTTAAACAAGCTGGTTTACGAAGGACTGCTAATCAGAAAGAAAGGCATCGGAACAAAAGTTGCAGGAACCTTTCTGAGTTCTAAATCAAGTAACTGGCTGAGTTTTTCACAGGAAATGGAAGCCCGTGGTATTCCTATCAAAAACTATGAATTACATATTAGCTGGGTACAACCTGAAAAGCACGTTGCAAACTTTTTCGAAATAAACCAGGACAAGAAAGTCCTCAAAATGGAACGATTAAGAGGAACTGCTGAAGGGCCATTTGTTTATTTCACATCGTATTTTCATCCCAGGGTGGGATTAACCGGCGAAGAGGATTTCAAACGCCCACTATATGAAATATTTGAAAAAGACTATTCGGTTATTGCTACTTTATCAAAAGAAGAAATCAGTGCAAAGGAAGCTGATAAATTTATAGCGAGTAAACTCGAAGTTAAACTTGGAAGTCCCATTCTTTTCAGAAAACGATTCGTTTTCGACCAGGGAGAACGACCTATAGAATATAACGTTGGCTATTATAGGTCAGATAGCTTTGTGTATACTACGGAAAGTCGCAGAGACTAAGTTAATATCAGGGGGTGCTATTTAATACTATCCTTATACTTATTTTGTAATTCCTTCAACCTAGTAGCTAATTCACTAACTATTAGGCTGTACTCGGGTTGGTTGTATATATTCTTCATTTCCCGGGGGTCTTTCTTCAGATCATAAAGTTCCCAGGAATTTATATCGTAAAAGTGTATTAACTTATACCGCGTCGTTTTTATACCATAATGAGCAGTTAACCCAAATGATTTCTCATAATAATGATAGTATACTTCCTTTCGCCAGTTTTTCTCTTTGCCATTTATCAATAGATGTTTCATCGATTCCCCCTGCATATCAGCAGGAACCGGAATTCCGGAAAGATCCAGTAATGTAGGGGCTATATCTAAGTTGAGTGTGTATGCACTTGTGGTTTTGCCGCCTTTAAATCCATTCGGATAGCGAATCATCATTGGGGTCCTGAACGATTCTGTATACATGAATCTCTTATCGTATAAACCGTGTTCGCCCAGATAAAATCCCTGATCGGACATATAAACTACAATTGTATTTTCAGCCATGCCTTTATCATCAAGGTATTTAAGCACCCGGCCAATATTATCATCGAGAGAATTCACACACCTCAAATAATCTTCCATAAATCTTTGGAACTGGAACCTAACCACCTCATCCTTGGTTTTAAGGGTTTTAAACTTATCATACTCCTTTTGAAATCCTGCATCCCATATTCTTCGCTCTTCAGGGCTTAGTCGTTCAATTTCACGCTGAAATTCGGCAGGGGCCCAATTATTTACACTATTTACAGGACAGGTGTCGCAGGGAATCTTACTATCATACCGAATATCCAGGTGATCCTTCATCGTGATGGTTTGCTTTTGCAAAGCAATTCTGCCTGAATAGTCATCATAAAAATTAGACGGTAGAGGAAAGATTCTGTCGTTAAACTTGCTGAGATATTTTAAAGGCGGCATAGCATTACGGTGGGGTGCCTTGTGTTGCAGCATCAGGAAAAAAGGAGCCTCATCTTTATTTTTTGTGATCCAGTTTAGAGCCTGGTCAGTAATAATATCTGTTACATATCCCTGGTAAACAGTATCCTTCCCGTTCTTTATAAATTTAGGGTTGTAATAATTCCCCTGATCAGGCAATATATTCCAGTAATCAAACCCTGTTGGGGTACTGAATAAATGCCATTTACCTACTACTGCGGTACGGTATCCATTTTGCTTAAAAATTTTCGGAAGCGTTTGCTGTTTACCATTAAAGTAAGTACCGTTATCTTTCATCCCGTTCATATGGGAATATTTTCCTGTAAGGATCACTGCGCGGCTGGGGCTGCATACGGAGTTGGTTACCGCAGCTTCTTTCATAAGCATTCCTTCCCTTGCTATGCGATCTATATTAGGAGTCTTGATTAAAGTCGATCCATATGCGCTAACAGCCTGATAAGCATGATCATCAGCCATTATAAAGATGATATTAGGCTTATTAGTTATTTTACTTTCCTGACCATACAATACAGGTGCAAATGAAATTGCGACTAAGAAACATAAAAATTTTAGCGGCAAAGAGTGTATAAACTTATCCATATCCGAAAAAGGGAAGATTAAAGACCGTTACATTATCATGGCAATACTATGATAATATGTATATACATGCAAATAAGTAACCATTTATTAATTCAATGATTGATTTTTAACATTTGCCATGGTATTTTAACCTGTAGGTTAGCTGGGCATCTATCAATTTTTAGTTTTGTTCAATCTCGGTATCGTGCCTTATGCATCCTGCTCGCATATTTACCGGTTCCCTTAAACTCGCAATTCCAATAGGTCATGTAGCACTCAGGTAAAGGTTAGTCCGCTAAATTAGTGGACTAACCACTAGCAGACCCCTGCCTGACCTGACCCTGTTCGAATCCAAAATACTGGCTGGTACAATTTAACCGCCTACATCCTTCGAAAAGTTTTTACGGGTGTTTTAAAGAAATATGGCATGCACTTAAAAACAAAACGCTTTGACTGCTGCTGGGACCGCTGATCGTTTGTACATGGATGTTCCCCGGTGAAGAAGCAAAATTTAAAAATGCTGTAAGTGGATTATAATCCGTAAATTTAGTTCCTATTCCTCTTCTCCCCTAAACCGGGTTCTTTTAAATGCTCTCAGGGATTTAAGAACACCCGGAAACAAATGAAACTCTTTTAGATAATCCCCGGGTTTGCCTCATACCTGATCTGTTTATCTCATTGGCTTCCGGAATTTTATCTAAATCAAAATGTCATGATAGTTGAAAACGAAACCGCAGTAAATAAGAATTTCTCTGGTCAGACCCTCAGTTATGTGCCGGTCGAAATGAAGAATGGTCTACGAACCATGAAAGCCCTGGTGTACGGCGGGCCCGGGAAAATAGAACTGAAACAGGTGACAGTGCCTTCTATTATCAAACAAACAGATGCTGTCGTAAAGATCGTAAAGACCACCATTTGTGGAACAGACCTGGGTATTTCACATGGCAAGGTACCTTCCGTTATGCCAGGAACCATACTCGGGCATGAAGGTGTCGGGATCATTGAGGAAACCGGTTCAGGAGTCAGGGCCTTTAAAAAAGGTGACCGCGTGATCATTTCCTGCATCACTTCTGACGGCACCTGTGAATATTGTAAAAAGGGACTGTATGCTCACTGCGAAGATGGTGGGTGGATACTGGGCAATACTATTAATGGTACGCAGGCAGAATATGTTCGTATTCCGCATGCGGATAATAGTCTGCACCATATCCCTGCCGGGATTGACGAAGAAGCATTGGTGATGTTAAGTGATATTCTGCCAACGGGGCACGAGATCGGGGTTCTTAACGGGCAGGTAAAGCCGGGCGATGTAATTGCCATCGTAGGTGCGGGACCGGTAGGCATGGCGGTATTACTGACTGCCCAGTTTTATTCGCCGTCTAAAATTTATGTGATCGATATCGATGAAAACCGGCTGGCCTTTGCCAGGAAAGCCGGCGCCACCGACACTATTAATTCAGCAAATGAGGATGTTACAGAAAGGTTGTTTGCTGAAAACAGATCGGGCGTGGACGTAGCTATCGAAGCCGTTGGTCTTCCTGCTACCTTTGACATGTGCCAGAACATGATCCGCCCCGGCGGGCATATTGCGGTAGTTGGTGTGCACGGCGTCAGTGTAGACTTTCAACTTCAAAAACTCTGGATTCAAAATATAACCTTGACCACGGGACTGGTTAGTACCAACACAACGCCCCTGCTGCTGAAGACAGTGCAATCCGGAAAGCTGAAACCGGCCCAGCTGATCACCCATCATTTTAAACTGGATGCTATCCTGGAAGCTTACACGGTGTTTGGAAATGCGGCAAAGGAGAAGGCCATGAAAGTTATTATTGAACCCTGATCACTACCTCTTATCGAGATCTTACAGCCCGACAATACGTTCACAGATGCCGGGCAAATTTCGGCGTAATCATCATGGCGCATTAAAAGTCATAATAAAGCTGGTGCCGGCACCGCTGATCGTTTGTACATGAATGTTCCCCCGGTGAAGAAGCATGATCTGTTTACAGAGATTCAATCCCACCCCGGTTCCATTCTTTTTTGTGCTGAAGAAGGGAATAAAGATCTGGTCGAGCAGCTCGGCGGGAATGCCATGGCCGTTATCGGTGACTTTTAAAATGCAACGGTTTTGCTGGTCGGCGGCGGCCGATAAAGTGATCTTCGGGTGGGCGGATTGCTTGATCGCCTCCATGGCATTCAGGATCAGGTTGATGAGCACCTGTTCTACCAGGTTCTGGTCGGCGTAAACCTTGATATTGGGATCTTTCAGGACTATTTCCAGTTCTATATCCCGGTCGGATAAAGTCGGCATCATCAGGCTGTGCTGATTTTCGAATATGTCGCGTACATAAATGTCTTTTAATACCAGCGAATTGATGCGGTTCAGGTTCCGGTAGGTATCGGCAAATTTCAGGAGGGCCTCACTCCGCTTACGTATGGTGTCGATACCGATCTCCAGGTCTTCACGGTACGAGGGCTGCGGCTCATGGTGCTCGAGAGAATACTGCAGCCGGCTTTTCAGAGTATTTGCCAGCGATGAGATGGGCGCTATGGAATTCATTATCTCATGCGTCATCACCCCCAGGAGCTTTGTCCATGCGTTCGCCTCCGTTTCATCCAGCGCTTCGTTGACATCCTGCAGGCTGAGCAGTTTATAGTGCCGCCCTTCTATCTGGAACATGGTGGCCGAAAGCAGGAATTTTACCGACTGCTTGTTTACCGTGGCAGCATACACCTTAGTATCTCCTATACTGATCCCCTGGAGTTCGGTATAGAATTCTGCATTCCGCCTCGCGATGGCATGGACGTTCTTAAAATGCGGCAGGTTAAGCATCCTTTTCAGGGCGTCGTTCATCCAGGCGATATCCCCTGATTCGATCTCAAAAGACAGGATGCCGGTACCGACCACTTCCAGGATATGCTGCAGATAATGATAATGGGTTTCCTTTTCACGCGAGATCGTTTTGAAGGTATCAGTGATCACATTGAAGGAATTCCGTAAGGGCTGCAGTTCCGCCGGCGAACGCTGTACATTGAAGTGCCTCGAAAAATCACGATAATAAACCGCCTCGGAGAATTCCGTCAGTTCCCGGTAAACCCTTTTCTGGTTCCTGAAGAGCTCGTATACCTGCCACAAAAGCAGCGCCACGGGCAGGTACAGGTAACCTTGCTGCCCAATGTGGACCAGGTAGAACAGCAGGGCTATATTCAGGCTTAACAGGATAATCCTTAAACCCAGCCTGATCTCGTAATTTTTAAATGTCATACTTGCTTAACCTTCGGTACAGTGCGGTACGGGTGATCCCAAGCTCTTTGGCCGCTTTTGAAATATTACCGTTATTCTGCTCGATAACCCGCAGGATCGTGTTCCTTTCAATTGAACTGAGTCTCGACTCCGATACATCCGGGCTTTCGTTGGCCTGTTCGATCGGCGAAAACAGTAGGTCCTTTCCTTCAAGCACCTCGCCTTCCGCCATAATGATAGCCCTTTCGATGGTGTACTGCAATTCCCGGACATTCCCCGGGAAGGAGTAATTCAATAGCTTGTCAATCGCTTTCCTGTCCGGTTCAATTGCCGGTTTCAGGTATTTCTGGCTGTACACGCGGATGAAGTGCCGGGCAAGCGGTACGATATCATCCTTACGCTCCCGTAAGGGCGGGATAATGATCTCGACGGTATTGATGCGGTAGATAAGATCCTTACGAAACCGGTTCTCATTAGAAAGGTCCTTCAACGATACGTTGGTGGCGCAGATCAGCCTAATATCTACTTCGACCGCCTGGTTTGCTCCCAGCCGGGTCACCTGCCGGTTTTGCAGTACGCTGAGCAGTTTGGCCTGCTGGTGGAGGGAAATATTGCCTATCTCATCCAGAAACAGGGTACCGGTATCGGCCGCTTCAAAACGTCCCATCCTGTCTTCCCGTGCATCCGTAAACGCCCCCTTCTTATGGCCGAACAGCTCGCTTTCGAAAAGACCTTCTGATAAAGATCCAACATCCACTTTGACGTATGGCTTCCCGGCACGCTTGCTCTGCTGGTGAATGGCCCTGGCTATTAGGTCCTTCCCGGTTCCGTTTTCACCCAGGATAAGGATGTTGGCATCCGTCGGGGCAACCTTCCGGATCTTGTGGAAGATCTCCAGCATCGGGTCGGAAGTACCGATAAGTTCATTGCTGTTCAATGAATTTATTTTAGGATTTGATTCTGATGCCGGTTTGACACTTTTGTCCAGGACTTCGGCGATGGTCTTCAATAAGATGTCATTGTACCATGGCTTCACGACAAAATCATCAGCGCCTTCCTTCAGCGATCTGACCGCAAGATTGATATCCCCGTAAGCGGTGATCATGATGATAGCCGCACTGGACTTCAGTTCCTTGATCTTCCGCAGCCAGAAAAGACCTTCATTACCCGTATTGATCGAGGTATTGAAGTTCATATCCAGCATGATCAGGTCATAGGTTTTAGCGCTTAGCAGTTTCCTTATATTTTCAGGATTTCTCTCGGTAACAACCTCGCTGACCTCTGTCTTTAAAAGCAGCCTGACGGCAGTTAAAACATCCGGATCATCATCCACTACAAGTACGGTCGCATTTTTTAATTTCATTCCTGGGATTATCTTTAAAACGGTTTACAGCAACTATACCACCCTCTCAATTTTCTGTGCTTCAGCCGCTTAGTTTCGGCAACCGCCCGCACCTGTATCGAAAACGAACACTGGTTGTAATGCAAGCGAACATCTTGCGCTATCAAACAAATGCAATTTGTTGAAAATGAACTATTTAACAAAATGGCATCTGTTTGAATAAGCCCTATATCAAACTTACGGTGTTGGCTGTTAGGATAAAAATAGATATTTAAAGTGGACAGAGTAATTGAAAAAAAGAAATGGAATAACCGGCGGATCATCGGCCTGGCCGGGATCGTCCTTTTAGTTGGCCTGGTAGTGAGTGCATTTTACTTTACTTCCGGCAAGTCGAAGTTGAATGTGGACACCGAAAAGATTACGATAACAGACGTTGTCAAGGGTTCATTCCAGGAGTTCATACCGGTAAACGGAATCGTGATGCCCTTAACAACGATCTACCTGGATGCGACGGAAGGCGGAAGGGTTGAAGAAATATATGCCGAAGACGGTACTTTCCTGAAAAAGGGGGAACCGATCTTAAGGCTTTCCAATTCCGACCTGGAGTTGAGCCTGGCCAACCAGGAAACGGCGGTATTTGATGTGCTTACACAGATGCAGAATACCCGCAATAACTCCGAACAAAATACCATCCGGCAGCTGAACCAGCTTGCTGAAGTAGATAACGCCCTCGCCGAAGCAGAAAGACTTTACAAGCTGAATAAGCTTTTGTATGAGAAAAAGGCTATCGGCTCTCAGGAATTCAAATCCACAGAGAACAATTATAAATACCAGGTTCGGCGACTTAAACTGACCCGCGAAACATTGAAAAAAGATTCTTCATCCGGCAAGCAACAGGTAAGCCAAATGCAGGAATCGTACAGCCGGATGCAGAATGCCTTGTCGCTGATGCGTCGTAAGGTGGGCGATCTTGTTGTCCGTGCCCCTGTCGACGGCCAGTTAACATCCCTGGATGCTGAGATCGGGCAGTCAAAAAATAAAGGGGAACGGCTTGGACAGGTAGATGTGATCAGTGGCTTCAAGGTGCGTGCAGACATCGATGAACATTATATCTCCAGGATCTTCACGGGGCTTAAAGGTCTCTTCACCCTGAACGGAAAAGACTACGAACTCCGGGTACGTAAGATCTATACACAAGTGAATAACGGCCGCTTCCAGGTAGACCTTGAATTCATAGGAGCTGTGCCGCAGGGTATCCGGCGGGGTCAGAGCCTGCAGGTGCGCCTATCCTTAAGCGATGAAACACAGGCTGTACTCGTAGCAAAAGGCGGCTTCTACCAGCAAACCGGTGGCAACTGGATCTATAAATTAACGGAAGATGGCTCTAAAGCCTATAAAGCAGAGATACAACTTGGACGTCAGAATCCTGATTATTATGAAGTGCTGAGCGGCTTAAAGCCTGGTGACAAGGTCGTATCGTCGAGCTATGAGAATTACGGAGATAACCAGGAGTTGGTGTTGAAGAAGTAGCTGGTCTCAGGTATCATGTGTGAGGTATCAGGTTTATGACAACTTCACGATGAAAGCATGGATCATTTTTCTGATTTCAATTACTAAATCAGATAGTTCTTTATAAACAATATCGGAGATATAGTTTAGGTCTTTAGCCAGAAGCAATTGATACTCGAGCTCTGAACTTGATCCGGAAGAAATGATAAGAAAACGCTTCATCTCCGGATTACTATTACGGCCGCAGCCCTCTGCTATATTGGTAGGAATAGCTGCGCTGGATCTTCTGATTTGAGAGATGAGACCATATTGCTCATCTTTTGGAAATGATTGACTTAGAGAATAGATTTTTAAAGTTAAAAGATGGCTTTTTTGCCAAACACCAAGATCCTGAAATCTGCGCATATCACTTGTAAGATTTATGTATTCTCAATAGATAGAATTAAATATAACTAAAAGACAATTAACTCAAAACCTGATACCTGTTACCTGTTACCTTTTAAACTAAAAACTAAATATAAACCGCAGGCAGATTCAGCTGATACCTGATACCTGATTGCTGAAACCTCAAACAATGATCAAAATTACAGACCTGGAAAAAATCTACCGCACTGAAGACATTGAAACGGTAGCCCTGAACAAACTTTCATTTGAAGTAAAGGAAGGGGAATTTGTGGCCATTATGGGTCCGTCAGGGTGTGGAAAATCCACGCTCTTAAATATCCTGGGTCTCCTGGATGATCCGGATGGCGGGAGCTTTGTGTTCAACAATGAGGAGATAGCTCACTATTCCGAAAGCAAGCGTGCCCAGATACGGAAGCGGAACATTGGTTTTGTCTTTCAGAGCTTCAACCTGATCGATGAACTGACCGTATTCGAGAACGTCGAACTGCCATTAATCTACCTGAATATGAAAGCGTCTGAGCGCAAGGAAAAAGTGGAAGAAGTTTTGAAAAAGATGCAGGTGATGCATCGCCGTAACCACTATCCGCAGCAGCTATCCGGAGGTCAACAACAACGTGTTGCCGTTGCCAGGGCCGTGGTTAACAATCCAAAGCTGATACTTGCGGATGAGCCAACGGGTAATCTTGATTCGTCGAACGGTAACGAAGTGATGCAATTGCTTACGGACCTCAACGAACAGGGCACGACCATCATTATGGTAACCCACTCGGAACATGACGCCCGTTACAGTCACCGGATCATCAGGCTGCTTGACGGTCAGATGGTGCTGGAGAATAGCTTGATTTAGCTGGAAGGGGAAAGGTTGAAGGCGGGAAGGCTGATACCACACCTGATACCTGATACCTAATACCTAATAACGCTGATTGCCATGTTAAAAAACTATTTCAAAATAGCCGTACGTAACCTTATACGTCATAAGGTATTTTCCACTATCAATATCCTTGGACTTGCGATTGGTATGGCAAGTGCGATGCTTATTCTTTTGTGGATACAAAATGAAGTTAGCTACGATCAGTTTCATGAAAAAAAGGACCGGATCTACAATGCATGGAACCGGGCCAGCTTCAGCGGGGAACTGCAATGCTGGGGCACGACCCCGAAGGTACTTGCGCGTACAATGGAAAAAGATTTCCCGGAAGTAGAACAAGCAACAAGAGTAAACTGGCCAAGCAGTGATCTTTTCAGCGTGGGCGACAAGAGATTGACAGTATCCGGTAACATCGTTGACTCCAATTTTTTACAGATATTCACCTTCCCGCTCATCAAAGGTGATCCGAAGAGCGTTTTACACGATATGCACTCTATCGTGCTGACGGAAACTCTTGCCGAGAAACTCTTCGGGAACGAAGACCCGATGGGCAAGATTATTAGACTGGATAACGAAGATAATTTTACCGTTACCGGCATTCTAAAAGATCTGCCTAATAATACCCGCTTTAAGTTTGAATACCTGTTGCCGTGGAGCTACTTAAGGTCAGCCGGTGGGGACGATACCAATTGGGGGAACAACTCTACCAGTACCTATGTGCTGCTTAAGCCCAATGCCAGTCTTTCTAGCATCAACGATAAAATGAAAGTGCTTAAGCCGCGGTATGACAAGGAAGAGTCGAAATGGGAAATGTTCCTCTACCCGATCAGCCGCTGGCGGTTATACTCCAGTTTTGAAAACGGCATAGAAGATAATAACGGTCGTATACAGTTTGTTCGCTTGTTTGGTATTATAGCAGCTTTCATCCTTCTTATTGCTTGTATCAACTTCATGAATCTCAGTACCGCACGAAGTGAAAAGCGTGCGAAGGAAGTTGGTATCCGAAAAGTGGTTGGCGCACAGAAGAGCTCGCTGATAGGCCAGTTCATCGGTGAATCAATCCTTATGGCTTTTCTCGCAGCGGTCATTGCGGTTGTAATAGTCGTACTGATTTTACCAGCCTTTAACCAACTAATTGGCGAAAAGGTAACCGTTGCGTACGGAGACCTGAATGTCTGGCTTGCCGTATTTGGTTTCATTATTATTACAGGTTTGCTTGCCGGCAGTTATCCAGCCTTTTTCCTTTCTTCCTTTCAACCAGTAGCCGTTCTGAAAGGTACTTTTAGAAAAGGGAATGCCCTGGTCACCCCGCGAAAAGTACTTGTAGTGTTGCAGTTTACATTTGCCATCGTGCTGATCATTTGCACGATGATTGTGAAACAGCAGATAGACTTTGCCAAGGACCGCCAGACAGGATATAACAAGAACAACCTGGTTTACCATTTTCTTACCGGCGATATTGGGAAGAATTTTGAGCTGATCAGAACGGAGCTAAAATCTTCGGGTATCGCAACGTCTATCACTAAAACAAGTTCGCCTCTAACCGAGAGCTGGAGTGATGGCTGGGGTCAGGAGTGGGAAGGTAAGGACCCAAATGACAAGACAGACTTTTTCAGATATTCTCAGGAAGGCGGTTTAGGAGTAACAGCCGGCTTGCAGTTTGTGAACGGGCGTGACTTTGATCTGAAACAATTCCCCACCGATTCTACAGCAATGATCATCAATGAAACGGCTCTGAAGGTGATGAAGTTCAAAGACCCGATTGGTAAAATCGTGAAGGACAATGGAGTAGATTGGCACATCGTTGGTGTAATAAAAGATTTCATCCTTACTTCCCCTTATGAACCTACCCGGCCGATGCTTATTACAGGCGCAAAATCTGAGTGGTTTAACCTCATGCTGATCAAGCTCAACAATCAGCATTCTACAGGCGACAACCTTAAAAAAGCCGAGGCCATCTTTAAAAAATATAATCCCGAATATCCATTTGAATATAAGTTTGTAGACGAGGAATACGCGAAAAAATTTGAGGCTGAAAACCGTATAGGTGTGCTGGCCGGGGTATTTGCGGGGCTCACAATTTTCATATCCTGTTTAGGCCTGTTTGGCCTGGCTACCTATATGGCCGAGAACCGGATAAAGGAAATAGGTGTCCGCAAGGTCTTAGGTGCATCCGTTAGTGGTATAACTGCCCTGCTATCAAAAGATTTCCTGAAGCTTGTCGTGATATCGTTTGTGCTGGCGGCGCCGGTTGCCTGGTGGGCCATGGATAATTGGTTACAAGACTACTCCTATCGTGTGCAGATCCAGTGGTGGGTTTTTGTACTGGCAGGCATGCTATCCATACTAATAGCTGTAATAACGGTTAGCTACCAGGCCATAAAAGCAGCAACGGCAAATCCTGTTAAGAGCTTGAGAAGCGAGTAGCCATCATATAAAATATCAGCTAGAAGCTGAAAACGGAGAAATAATTCTGTAAGCCGATACCCACTGAGAATAAGATTAACACCGCTGAAGGCTGATTGCCGGAAGCTTAATCGCTAAACCATGATTCGCAATTATTTTAAAATCGCAATTAGGAATTTATGGAAGAATAAGGGTTATTCTGCTATAAATATTTTTGGGCTGGGATGTGGACTTGCAGTGTGTCTGCTCATCACATTGTACGTGGTGGATGAATTAAGTTATGACCGCTACAATCAAAACAGAGACCGAATCTACCGGGTAGATTCGGATTTAAAATTTGGCGGCAACGAACTTCGGCTGGCGGTTTCCAGTGATCCTATGGGCGCTACTCTTAAAAAAGATTACCCCCAGGTAGAAGAATACGTGAGATTCTATACATCGAGTGGTTCAAAGCTGGTTAAGAAAGGGACTTCTTTTATTCAGGAAGATCGTGTAGCCCATGCAGATTCCACGCTGTTTAATGTATTTACGCTGCCTGCGGTTGCCGGAAACACTAAAACAGCATTGAACGAGCCTAATACGGTAGTAATTACCGAATCAACAGCAAGAAAATATTTCGGTGTATCAAATGCAATCGGTAAAACCATTGAAGCTGATAAAGTTCCGTATAAAATAACAGCTGTAATAGAGGATATACCGCACAATTCTCATTTCAATTTCGACTTTATCTTCTCAATGGATAATGTGGATTACCAGTATGGGAATTATCTCAGCATGAACTTTCAAACGTACATACTGCTTAAAGAGGGAACAGACTACAAAGCATTTGAAAAGAATTTCACCCAGGTAATTAATAAGTACATTCTGCCACAGGCTAAGCAGTTCATGCAGATAGAAAGTATGGAT
The DNA here is from genome assembly GCF_010692725.1 of Flavihumibacter soli. Taxonomy (GTDB): domain Bacteria; phylum Bacteroidota; class Bacteroidia; order Sphingobacteriales; family Sphingobacteriaceae; genus Daejeonella; species Daejeonella soli. Next base: position 315,153 of record NZ_JAAFZB010000094.1, read on the forward strand.
GAGTTTACTAAGGCGGGCAATAAGCTTGACTTCCGGCTGATGCCTCTTTTAAAGATCCACCTGCATAGTGATCGTACTCCGGAACTTGGCATTAATGGAAACATACAATATGTCTATATCTTCAGCGCTGTTGCTTTATTCATTCTAATAATTGCGTGCATTAATTTTATGAACCTTTCTACCGCACGAAGCGCCAGTCGTGCAAAAGAAGTAGGCATCCGAAAAGTATTAGGGAGTGAACGTAAAAACCTGATCGGCCAGTTCCTGGCAGAGTCAACTGCCATGGCCATAATTTCAATGCTTGTTGCAATTACTGTGGCTTATTTCACCCTCCCCTTTCTTAATGATATTTCTGGTAAAACGCTTTTCCTTAACAATCTATTAAGTGTACAACTATTACCCTTTTTAGTGGCGTTGCCTTTTATAGTCGGAATTCTTGCGGGAAGTTATCCGGCCTTTTTTCTTTCAGGTTTTAAGCCTGTTGCTGTGTTAAATGGAAAGGGCCGCTCAGGATTTAAAAAAGATAACCTGCGCAGTGGATTGGTGATTTTTCAGTTCTTCATGTCCATACTGTTCATAATTGGAACAGTGGTTATTTACAGACAGCTAAACTATATACAAACCACCAACCTGGGTTTTAAAAAAGATCAGGTACTTATCATTAATGGTGCCGGTGCACTTGGTAATAATATTGAATCTTTTAAAAACGAAATACTGGGTATCCGGGGTGTAAGTTCCGGTACATTAAGTTCTTTTCTTCCTGTTACTTCTTCAAGAACTGATAACAGTTTCTCGAAAGATGCGGTTATGGATCCTAAAAACGCACTTTCCATGCAGGCCTGGGATATTGACTATGACTATATCAAAACAATGGGCATGGAAGTCACCAGGGGCAGAAATTTTTCAAAAGAATTCGGTGCAGATTCTTCAGCCATAATACTTAATGAATCTGCGGCAAATGTACTGGGTTATGATGATCCAATTGGCAAAAAGATCTATACCAATTTTCAGTCTGCCACATCAAATGAGCTAGTTAGCTATACCATAATAGGCGTGGTAAAAAACTTTCATTATGAATCTTTGAAGCAAAATATTTTCCCGCTGGGTTTACGGTTAAATAAATATCAGGCTGGGCTTGCCTCTTTTAAGGTCAACAGCGGCAATATGGAGTCTTTAGTAAAACAGGTAGAAGCAAAATGGAAAAGAATGGCGCCTGCTTTTCCGTTTAGCTACCGCTTTATGGATGACGCATTTGATAATATGTACCGGGCAGAACAGCGGGTAGGAAAGGTGGCGATCACTTTCTCCGTACTGGCCGTACTAATTGCCTGCCTTGGCTTATTTGGTCTGATCACTTATATGGCCGAGCAACGCCGCAAAGAAATTGGAATCCGTAAGGTGCTGGGTGCCTCCGTATCAAATATCATTAGCTTACTTTCCAGGGACTTTCTCAAACTGGTGCTTATTGCAAACCTGTTGGCATGGCCTCTGGCCTGGTGGATTATGAACAAGTGGCTCGAGGATTTTACCTTCAGAACCAATATCGGCTGGTGGATGTTTGTGGCTGCCGGCATACTGACAGTTATGATCGCTGTCTTTACAGTTGGTTTCCAGGCATTCAAAGCGGCAATTGCCAATCCTGTAAAGAGTTTAAAAATGGAATAGCTGAAAGCTAAAAGCTGAAAGCCGAAAGCTGATAGCTTAAAGAAACAATCATGTTTAGGAATTACTTTAAAATCGCTTTGCGGAACCTGATGAAATATAAGTTCATCTCGTTCATCAATCTTTTCGGGTTGAGTGTCGGACTGGCTTGCTGCCTGCTGATCTTCACCTATATCCGGTATGAAGTAAGCTTCGACAGGTTTCATAAGAATGCGGATAATATCTACCGGGTCCAGAGAACCTTCAACGATCCTGAAACGGGCAATATGTCGCTGGAGCTTGGAGCTGTAGCGCCTCCCTTCGCCACTTTACTGGAGAATGATTTTAAGGACATCAAGAACATTACCCGTTTCATTCCGAATGGCCCTACCCCATTGCGCTATGATGACAAAATGTTTAATCAGGATGATGTTTACTGGGCAGACGAGCGGCTGTTTGAGATCTTCAGTTTTGATGTAAGCAAGGGGAATCCTTCTACGGCACTAAAAGAACCTTTTTCAGTTATGCTGACTGAAGAAGCGGCGAAAAAATATTTTGGCGGTTCGGATCCGATGGATAAAATGATCCGGATGAACAACCAGTTTAATTTTAAGGTAACCGGTGTGTTTAAACCGCTGCCGGGAAACTCTCATTTTCACCCGGAAGTGATGGTATCTTTCAGCACGCTGCGCGATTCGGCAATTTACGGGGAAGAACAATTGCGGACCAATTTCGGGAACAACTCTTTTTATACATATCTCGTTCTGCCTGAAGGATCAGATCCTAAAAGATTGGAGGCACAGTTTCCTGCATTCCTTAACCGTCACATCAATGATGGCGGCCCGTACAAAGCATCCCAGTATACCGCTCTCCAGCTGATTAAGCTTACTGACATCCACCTGACCTCTCACCGGGATGACGAGATTGAAGAGAATGGCGATATCAAAAGGGTATATATTTTTTCGGCGATTGCACTGTTCATACTGCTCATAGCCTGTATTAATTATATGAACCTGTCTACTGCCCGATCCGTATTGAGAGCGAAGGAAATTGGCATCCGGAAGGTGGTTGGCGCTGGGAAGAACGAACTTATTACCCAGTTTTTATGTGAATCAGTAGTGATCTGCTGGATAGCTGCGATTATGGCCTTCATTTTTACCTGGATCGCGCTGCCTTGGCTGAACAGCGTATCCGGGCAGCAACTGTCAGGCGATGCGCTTTTTCAATGGAATGTCCTTGCCCTGATTCTGATCTTCCCTTTTCTGGTTGGTATCATCGCGGGGATCTATCCGGCCTTGTTCCTCTCCTCTTTCCAGCCTGTGCGGGTGCTTAGCGGCTCCCTGAAAGTAGGCGGAAAAAGTATTTCGTTTAGGCAGGTCCTCGTCGTTCTTCAATTTTCTATTTCCATCATGCTGATTATATGCACCGCTGTTGTATATCAGCAGCTTAAATATATGCAGGGCAAATCTCTGGGCTTCGAGAAGGAACATATTATTACCTTAAATAACAACGTAGCTCTGAACGAGAATTATACCGCATTCAGAAACACCTTACTCGCGGATCCGAATATCAAAAATGCCGGTCGCTCCTCCCGCATACCATCCGGAAGGCTCCTGGATGCCAGCGGCTCGCAGATAAGCCGCGGTGACTCCCTGGCTCCCACCAAAGCGGATATCAAGGTTGTCAGTGTCGATGAGGACTTCATCCCGACTTATGGTATTACGATGCTGGAAGGCCGGAACTTCAGAAAAAATTCGGCTGCCGATACCTCATCTTACCTCATCAATGAAGCAGCAGTCAGGGTATTGGGACTTAAATCCAGCCAGGATGCCATTGGAATGGCTTTCCAGTATGGAGGAAGAAAAGGGCAGCTCACCGGTGTCTTCAATGATTTCCATTTTGAATCACTGCATCAGCGTATACTCCCTATCGTATTTCGGCAATCGGTAGGTACTGATGGTTATGGAAACATCTCCGTTAAGGTTTCCGGAACCAACGTTCCTGCGGCATTGGCACATATTGAAAGTACCTGGAAAAAATTCCTGCCGGAGATTCCATTTGAGTACCGTTTCCTGGATGAGAACTTTGAAGAGCTGTACCGGGCTGAAATGCGCCAGGGATCTGTTTTCACAATTTTTACTGGCATCGCCATTTTCATTGCCTGCCTGGGATTATTCGGACTGTCCGCCTTCACTATTACTCAACGAATTAAAGAGATAGGTATCCGGAAGGTATTGGGTGCCAGCGTGAAAGACATCGTCTTTATCCTTTCAAAAGATTTTATGAAACTGGTGCTGATCGCCGCCATTATAGCCTTTCCGGTTGCATGGTATGCCATGCATAACTGGCTGGCCGACTTTGCATACAGGATCGACATAAGCTGGGGAGTATTCATCCTGGCAGGCATTATAGCAGCTATCGTGGCTTTTGCAACAATCAGTCTGCAGGCTATAAAGGCAGCAGTAGCGAATCCGGTGAAGAGTTTGAGGACGGAATAGCTGAAAGGTAAAAGCTAACAGGTATCAGGTATCAGGTATCAGGTATCAGGTATCAAATAGTCAACAATGAAAATAAATATCAAGTTCAAAATACTAGCTGAAAGCTGATAGCTGACGGCTGATAGCTAATCCTAAACCCCATGATACGTAATTATATTAAAATCGCCTGGCGCAACCTTCTGAAAAACAAAGGTTATAGCGCTATTAATATTGGTGGCCTTGCAGTTGGCATGGCGGTAACCATGCTCATCGGGCTATGGATATGGGATGAATTGTCATTTGACAAGTATCATCAGAACTACGACAACATCGCACGTGTAATGCAGCATCAAAACTTTAATGGCGAAATAGGTACGCAGTTTGCCAACCCGGCGGTGTTGGGCCAGCAAATCAGGGATAAATACGGCAGTGACTTTAAATATGTGTTGCAATCTTCCTGGAATTTTCAGCATACGCTGGCTTACGGAGAAAAGAAATTGTTAAAAGCAGGTTCTTTTTTTGAACCGGGCGTTACCGAAATGCTTTCTCTTAAAATGCTTAAGGGAACCCGGGCCGGTTTAAAAGAAACTAATTCGATTTTATTATCTGAGTCTGTTGCCAAAGCTTATTTCGGCAATGCTGATCCGATGGAAAAAATATTAAAGATTGACAATAAAGTAGATGTTAAAGTAACAGGCGTTTACGAAGATCTGCCATACAACACTTCTTTCAGGGACCTGACTTTTATTATGCCCTGGGACCTTTATTTAGCTCAGAATCCCTGGATAAAGGAAATGGAAAATCCCTGGGGAAGCAATTTTACCCAAACCTTTGCTCAGGTAGCAGATAATGCGGATATGGAGAAAGTATCTGCTAAAATTAAAAATGTGAAGCTGGATGTTCTGGGTCCCGAAGAAAGAAGATATAAACCGGCAATCTTCCTGCATCCTATGAGCAAATGGCATTTATATGCTGATTTCAAGAACGGCCTGAACATTGGCGGTCGTATCCAGTATGTGTGGCTGTTCGGCATTGTTGGCCTGTTTGTATTACTGCTGGCTTGCATCAATTTCATGAATCTAAGTACGGCACGTTCTGAGAAGAGAGCAAAAGAAGTAGGTGTACGTAAAGCAATAGGTTCCACAAGGGGGCAGTTGATCACACAGTTTTTTAGTGAATCTTTCCTGGTAGTATTCTTTGCCTTTGCACTATCGCTGTTATTAGTAACATTACTTCTCCCCTTTTTTAACGAAACGGCCGATAAAAAGATCTTACTGCCATGGCTGAACCCTGTTTTTTGGTTAATGGGAATTAGCTTCAGCATTTTTACCGGTTTGGTGGCGGGAAGTTATCCGGCGCTTTATTTATCATCGTTTCAACCGGTTAAAGTTTTGAAAGGCACTTTTCGGGTTGGCCGTTTTGCAGCCCTTCCAAGAAAAGTATTGGTGGTGCTCCAATTTTCTGTATCAATCATTTTAATTATAGGGACTATTGTTGTTTATCAGCAAATTCAACATGCTAAAAACAGGCCTGTTGGTTATAATCGGGAAAGCCTGATTTACGTTGCCCTCAATGAGGTGATCCATAGCAAATACGATGCTTTGAGAAATGAATTAAAGACCAGGAATGTGATTGTGGAAATGTCCCAATCGACCAGTCCTACCACTGAAGTTTGGAATACAAATGGTGGTTTCGACTGGGAGGGCAAAGATCCCAACCTCGGAGTGGATTTTCCAAACAACGGTGTTTCTCATGAATATGGAAAAGTAATAGGCTGGAAGATCAAAGAAGGAAGAGATTTCTCAAGGGAGTTAGCCTCAGATTCCCTGGCATTTATCATGAATGAATCGGCCGTAAAATTTATTGGCTTTAAAAACCCTGTCGGCAAAATATTAAGATGGGAAGGGAAGCCCTATAAAATAATTGGCGTAATTAAAGATATGCTTGTTGAGTCTCCGTACAAACCAATAAGGGCCTCCCTTTTTCATATCGAAAGAGAGCAGGGTAACATTATTCAGCTTAAAATCAATCCTAACCTGGCACCATCGGATGCACTTGCCAGGATTGAAAATACCTTTAAGAAATATGACCCCGCTACATCCTTTGAGTTCAATTTTGTTGATGAAGCATTCGCCAGAAAATTTGGCGATGAGGAACGTGTGGGGACATTAGCCGCCGTGTTTGCTGTACTGGCCATTTTTATTTCCTGCCTTGGTCTGTTTGGCCTCGCCTCTTTCGTTGCCGAACAGCGCACTAAAGAAATTGGCATAAGAAAAGTAGTGGGCGCTTCTGTTTTTAATTTATGGACATTATTGTCGAAAGACTTTGTGGCTCTCGTAATTATCGCATGCGGCATAGCAATACCACTGGCCTGGTATGGCATGTATCAGTGGTTACAGAAATACGATTATCGCACAGATATAAGCTGGTGGATTTTTGCAGCAGCCATCCTGGGGGCAATGCTCATTACCATATTAACGGTCAGCTTCCAGGCTATAAAAGCCGCGATTGCGAATCCGGTAAAAAGCTTGAGAACGGAATAGGTATCGGGTATCAGGTATCAGGTAACAGGTGCCAAGTGTCCATCCAGCAAAAATGAATGAATAAATAGGAATTACAAATAACTAAGCTGATAGCTGATAGCTGACAGCTGAAACCTTAAAAGCTGACGGCTGATAGCTGACGGCTGATAGCTAAAAGTCATGATCAAGAACTATCTCAAAGTTGCCTTTCGCTACCTGCTGAGGCATAAGGAATATACGCTTATAAATGTACTCGGGCTGGCCGTCGGTATTTGCTGCTGCATCCTGATCATGCTGTTCGTGCGCAGTGAAGTCAGCTACGACCGGTTTCATTCTAAATCGGAACGGCTGTACCGGATGTATATGACTGAAAAGGTAAAAGGTGAAGTTTTTACAAATGTGTCGACACCAATACCCCTTGCACCAGCTTTGCAATCGTCCTTTCCTGAAATCGAAACGACCAGCAGGGTATATTCTTTTAATTCCCTGGTTAAATGGGAAGAGAACTCATTCAATGAATCCGTTTACATGGTGGATTCTTCTTTCTTTAATATGTTTGATTTCCGATTAGTTTCGGGAGACAGGAAGGCTCCTTTCCCAGGCCGGAATTCAGTAATTCTCAATACGCAGATCGCAGAAAAGTATTTCGGCAGGATTTCGCCTATTGGGAAAACGCTTCAATTACAGATCGGAGAAGCTACAGAGAGTTTTATTGTCTCCGCGGTTATCGAAAATGCACCGTCGGAATCCAGCATCCAACCGGTGATCATGATTCCTTTTTCAAACCAAAACAGCATATTCAGTACCCGTGCTCAAAAAAGCTGGTTCAATGTATTTCTTGAAACTTATGTCCTTTTAAAAGAAAGTACATCCATTAAGTCGCTTGAAGCCAAGGTTCCGGCGATGGTAAAAACTCAGTTGGGCGAAGACTATAGCGAGGGAGGTTATGTCGTCAGCTTCCAGCCCATCAGGGATATTCATCTAAATGATAAACTGCCCTCCGGCAACGAGCCGATCAGCAACCCTAAATACTCGTATATCCTGGGAACGATCGGTCTGCTGGTGTTGCTGATCGCCTGCATCAACTTTGTCACATTATCAATCGGTCGTTCTGCTACAAGGTCACTTGAAGTGGGTGTTAGAAAAGTACTCGGGGCGGGGCGCGCTCAGCTGATCGGACAGTTCTGGGGCGAAGCGGTACTGCTTGTTTTAATGGCTATGATAACCGGTATCCTGCTGGCGTGGCTTTGTCTGCCGGTTTTCAATAACATCAGTAACAAACAACTCACTTTCAACACCGACTGGATCTTTGCACTTTATTCCCTGGCGCTATTGCTGGTAATCGGCTTCATAGCGGGCATCTACCCTGCTATCGTACTATCTGCGTTCAAGCCGGTTCAGGCCCTGAAGGGCCGGATGCAAACGGCCGCAGGGATCGGAGTTTTCCGCAAGGCATTGATTGTCGCGCAGTTTGTAGCCTCTACGGTCATGATCGTATGTACACTTATGATCGGCAGGCAGATGAATTATCTGCAGGAAAAAAACCTCGGATTTCAGCGGGATCAGGTCGTGATAATTCCGACAAACAGCCAGCGGGATAAGGCTATGCCAGTGGCCGATCGTTTCAGGCAGGAGGCATTAAAAAATCCGCAGATAGAAAATATCAGCACTGTCATGTTTAGCTTCAATGAGCCCGGATGGGTAGCCATGGACTATACCGATGATGAGCGGAACAACCGCAAGTTCCGGCTTAATTCTGTGGATGCGCATTTTATACCAACCATGGATATCCAGCTGGTAGCCGGCCGCAATTTCTCGGAAGATAACCCGGCCGACATAGAGGGTTCGATGATTGTAAATGAGACGCTGGTTAAAGATTATGGGTGGAAGGATCCCATTGGTAAAAAGTTACCGGGTGCTTTCCCGCAGACCATCATCGGTGTCGTCAAAGATTTCAACTTTGAGTCTCTACATACACCCGTAAGACCACTGGCGCTGGTAATGAAACCTGATTCAGCATTCAGAGCGGCCGAAAACATCATGTTCAGCGCTTCAGGCAAACCCAGGATGATGGTAAGGTTGAAGCCAGGGAATCTGCAGTCGCAAATTGCCATTCTTGAAGATATCTGGAAAAAAGTAGCTCCAAATCAGGATTTCGAATACACCTTCCTGGATGATGCGATCAGTAAGCAGTACAGCCAGGAAACCCGTCTGAACACCATTGTAAATGTGGCATCCGGTCTTTCGATCTTTATCGCCTGCCTGGGATTATTCGGTCTTGCAACCCTGATCGTGAGCCGGCGCACTAAGGAGATCGGTATCAGGAAAGTACTGGGTGCGGATACATCTGCCTTAGTAATGCTTCTCTCCAAAGACTTTGCAGCATTGGTGATCATTGCCGCCTTGATTTCGTTTCCAATTGCCTGGTGGGCGCTTAATGACTGGTTACAGGATTTTGCATACCGCGTACCAATTAGCTGGTGGATCTTCCTTATAGCCGGGACGGCCACATTCCTGGTTGCACTGCTGACGGTGAGTTTCCAGACTATTAAAGCTGCGATGTCAAATCCGGTGAAGAGCTTACGAACGGAATAGCTGTCAGGTTTGAGGTATCAGGTTTGGTACCCGCTATCACCTGTGCACTGTTAAGCATGAACCTAATAGCTCATGAAATTAAATAGATAAGAATAACACATAAACACTAACACTGGTTACCTGTTACCTGATACCTGATACCTAATACCCACCTTCCCATGCTTAAGAACTATTTAAAAACCGCTTTTAGAAATCTTTGGAGATACAAAGGTTTCAGCCTGATCAATATTTCCAGCCTCGCCGTGGGCATTACCTGTTGCCTGATTATCGGCTTATTTGTTTGGGATGAGTTAAAGTACGACAAGTTCATCCCGGAAGGAGAGAATATCTACAGGATGTATACCGAGGACACTGATGTAAATGGCACTACATCAACGGCCAGTGTCGCACCGATGTTTGCTACCTACCTGCAGTCAAATTACCCGGAGGTTGAGAGCACCACAAGATTGCTGATGTTCAACGGAAAACTATTGCTTGAGGTGAACGGAATTAGTTCTTATGAAAATAAAGGCCTGATAGCTGATTCCTCGTTTTTTACCATGTTCCCATTAAAATTTTTGAGAGGAGACCCTAAAACCGCTCTGGAAGGTGCAACATCTGTCGTGATCTCAGAAACATTAGCTAAAAAGTACTTCCCTGACGCCGACCCGATAGGTAAAATCATTAAAATTGACAAAACGGATTTTGCGGTCAAAGGTGTATTGGCCGAGATCCCTGAACATTTTCATCTGGACCTGCAATATATCATTCCTATGCCAGCTGCCGGCGTCGAAAAGGAACGCATGGAAAGATGGACCTGGAACCAGTTTTTCACCTATGTAAAAGTAAAACCGGGAACGAATGTCCAACTATTGCAGAGCAAATTTCAGGCGGCTGTTAAAAAAGAAGTACATCGTGAATTTGCGGCGGATGGATCGAGCTATGTTCCGTTCTTTCAGCCATTGAAAGATATTCACCTGAAATCGTCCGAGTTCATATACGATAATGCGAAACGAGGCAATTCAGTATATGTAAAAGGATTAAGCATTATTGTGTTGTTTGTTCTGATCATTGCTTGCTTTAACTTTATTAACCTGGCAACCGCAAGGTCATTCAGAAGAGCAAAAGAAATAGGAGTACGGAAAGTGATTGGTGCACACCGGAGCCAGCTGATATTTCAGTTTACCGGAGAAACCATCCTTTTCTCTGTAATAGCTGTAGTCTTAGCAGCTTTAGCAGCCTACCTTCTTCTCCCATCTCTCAACGCCTTTACCGGCAAATCCATTTCCTTCAACCCGATAACTGATCCGGCCCTGGGTGCCTTCCTTTTGGCGACCTCGGTCATCATCGGCATTCTGGCAGGTATATATCCAGCGCTCTTCATGTCAGGCTTTCAGCCAATAAGAGTGTTGAAAGGTCTGAAACCCGTGAATTCAGGTGGCTCCACCATAGGTCTTCGCCAGGCATTGGTGATTGTGCAGTTTGCCTTATCGGCTCTTCTGATAATCTGTACCATAATTGTCTATAACCAGATGAATTTCCTGCAGAAAAAGGATCTTGGCTTTAATAAAGACCAGATCCTTTATTTTGATCTGCCGGGTGATCTGGCAAAAGATCCTGAAACCCTGAAATCAGAGTTACTGAAATCTACCGGAATAGTTTCAGTTACAGCAGGTTACGGCTTACCTGGAGATCAGTTAGCTGGCGACGGAGTGATCATTCCCGGCAAGGAAGGGGACAGAAATCAATCTGTGAACTTATTTATTGTTGACCATGATTATATTAAAACCATGGGCTTAAAGGTACTTACCGGAAGGGATTTCTCTAAAGAATTTAAGACGGATAATGAGGAAGCCTTTATTATCAATGAAACCGCTGTAAAAGAGATGGGGTTTGGCAGTACAGAACAAGCTATCGGGCAGCGTCTTAAATGGGATAAATGGGAACCTGATTCCATTAACCCGGTTAAAAAAGGAAAGGTAATTGGTGTGGTTAAAGATTTCCATTATAAAAGCCTGCATGAAAAGGTAAGCTCTGCCGTATTAATTATTTATCCGGAGGCTACCGTAAAAATGGCGATGAAAGTGAAGCAGGAAGAATTACCTAAAACTCTGGATTACATCAAAACCACCTGGACGAAATTCTCACCGGCTTACCCGTTGGACTATAAATTTCTGGACGAAAATTTTGAAGCGATGTACCAGTCCGAACAGAAACTAAGTACCCTGCTTTGGATCTTTACAATGATGGCCATTTTTGTGGGATGCCTTGGCTTGTTTGGTCTTGCGGCGTTCAATGCCGAACAACGGACCAAGGAGATCGGAATCAGAAAAGTATTGGGCGCAAGCTCCCTCGACATTGTGACCATGCTTTCTAAAAATTTTCTAAAACCTGTTTTGATCGCTTCGATCATTGCCTTTCCGGTCGCATGGTGGCTAATGAAAAGCTGGCTTGAAGACTTTCCCTACCGGATCGAAATCACCGCCTGGGTCTTTCTTTTAACAGCAGCAGCTTCCCTCCTGATCGCTTTTCTAACTGTCAGCTTCCATGCAGTGAAAGCTGCTATTTCAAACCCGGTGAAAAGTTTAAGGACTGAATGAGCTGCCGGCGCTTAGTGAGCAGCTGTCAGTGAGCAGCTGTCAGTTATCAGCTCTCCTGAACTCGAATCTGGAATGGAAGGGGTTTTATGTTCGTGCGATAAAAACAGCTAAAAACAGAAAACTATGTTAACGACCTATTTTAAAATAGCCATCCGCAATCTGAAGAGACACAGGCTCTTTTCAGCGATCAATATCCTGGGCCTTACCATTGGAATGGCAACCTGTATGGTCATTATGCTTTATGTGAGGCATGAATTGAGCTACGACCGTTTTAATGAGAAAGCGGACCGCATAGTCCGGGTAACATTCAGGGGATCCGTTCAGGGCGAGAAAATGAATGAAGCGCACGTTATGCCGCCGGTTGCTTGGACACTAAAGACTGACTTTCCCGAGGTAGAAGAGGCAACCCGATTGCGCAACGGAGGGTTTCCCAGAATTTCTTACGGAGAGAAATCCTTTCGGGAAGATGCTTTGGCGTATGCTGACTCCAATATTTTCGAGGTTTTTACACTCCCCCTTATAACCGGAGACCCAAAGACGGCTCTACGGGCACCTAATTCGATCGTTATTTCGAAAGAAATTGCGGAAAAGTATTTTGGCAAAGAAGATCCAATCAATAAAACCCTCCTCTTAAAAGATTCGAACATTGGGTATAAAGTAACCGGCGTTATGGAAAATGTACCTGAACTTTCGCATTTCCATTTTGACCTTTTCGCCTCCATGGCCAGCCTTCCTGAAGCGCGGGAAGCTTCATGGATGACCTCTGAATACTTTACCTACCTCGTGCTGCCCAAAGGTTACGACTACCGTACTTTGGAGAACAAATTACCCGGTACAGTAGAAAAGTATATGGGACCCCAATTACAGCAGGCAATGGGGATCACCTTTTCGGAATTTAAACAAAAAGGCAATAAACTTGGGCTGTTCCTGCAGCCGCTAACAGACATACATCTGTACTCCGGCTTTATGTATGACCTGGGTCCGCGCGGAAACAGGCAATACGTCTACATTTTCATTATAATCGCGCTGTTCATGCTGCTTATAGCGTGTATTAATTTTATCAACCTTTCTACCGCGGCAGCATCAAAAAGGGCCAGGGAAGTAGGTGTCAGAAAGGTACTGGGCTCTGAAAGATGGCAGCTGGTTAAACAATTTCTGACCGAATCGATCGTCCTGACATTCATTGCCCTTGCTATTGCAGTAATTATTGTAAAGATTTGTTTGCCTTTCTTTAATAACCTTTCAGGTAAGGCGCTTGACCTGCAGCTCACAGATCCATGGCTGCTATCTGCCCTATTGATAACGGGCCTGCTAACTGCGGTTTTAGCCGGAACATACCCGGCTCTGTTTCTTTCTTCATTCCAGCCTGTAAGGGTATTAAAAGGAGCTTTTCAGGCAGGCAAGAGCGGCATCAGCCTGCGAAGCGGCTTAGTAATCGTTCAGTTCTTTGTCTCTGTCAGTTTGATAGTAGGGACTATCGTCGTCTATCAACAGCTCCGCTACATTAACAGTAAGAGCCTGGGTTACAATAAGGAGCAAGTACTGGTACTTCGTGAAACAGGTCTTCTTGGTCAGAAAGAGGAAGTATTCCGTCAGAAGCTTCTCCGGGATTCCCGGGTATTAAGTGTCACAAACTCCGGCTACCTGCCTGCAGGACCAACAAATAATAACAACTTCTTCGTATATCCGGGAGATGGAACTGCAACCGAACAGGTTAAAACCCTGCGCTATGATGTTGATGAGCAGTATGTCCCAACCCTGGGGATAAATATGCTCTCGGGTCGTAACTTTTCAAAAGACCTTGCCAGTGATTCTTCGGCAGTAATAATCAATGAAGCCGCGGTAAGGTCTTTCGGGTGGGAAAAGAATGCTATTGGTAAAACAATCAATGCAGTCCACAGAAATGGTTCACAGGGTTCTTTAAGAGTGATCGGCGTGGTAAAGGACTTTCATTTCAAATCTCTGCATGAACGCATCTCACCCTTAGTTATGGTGCTGGGCGAAAGCGATGGTTTAATTGTAAAGTTGAAGACAACTGATGTGGAAGCCGTTTTGCAGTCTGTCAAAGTACATTGGTCTGAGTTAGGTCCCGGCGAGCCATTTAATTACTCATTCCTCGATGAGAGCTTTAATAATACTTATCGATTTGAAAGAACGATCGGACAGATCCTCGGAATATTTGCCGGGTTGACAATTCTTGTAGCCTGCCTCGGCTTGTTCGGACTTGCTACTTTTACTACCGAACAGCGAATAAAAGAGATCGGTATACGTAAAGTACTGGGTGCCTCGATCTCAGATATTATAACGCTGTTATCAAAAGACTTCCTCAAACTTGTCCTCCTGGCTAACCTGCTTGCCTGGCCCCTTGCCTGGTGGGGAATGAATTTATGGCTTGAGGACTTCGCTTACCGTATACGTATCGACTGGTGGATATTTATTGCTGCCGGATTTTTGACAATGCTGATAGCTGTTCTCATTGTTGGCATCAAGGCAATAAACGCAGGAAGAGCAAACCCTATTAAAAGTTTAAGAACGGAATAGATAACAGCTATCAACTTTCAGCGAGCAGATGGCAGGTGCCGGGACAAAAACAAAAAGATGGAAAAAATAACAGTTTAAATGGGCTGTGGCCTCACTTCCTAACAAAAATTAAGATCATGTTTAAAAACTACTTGTTGCTAGCATTGAGAAATCTCAAAAAACAAAAGGTCTTCAGCATTATCAATATTGCAGGACTTACTGTCGGAATACTCAGTTGCCTGATGATCTTTCTGTTCGTTCAGAATGAATTTAGTTATGATAACTTTCATGAAAACGGAAATAATATCTACCGGGTTATGCGTGTTGCTGAGAGAAACGGTAACCGGGAAACCATCCCATACCTGTCGCCGCCTTATGCTACCGCTATTAAAAACGACTATCCCGATGCTGTCAAAACAGCGGTTCGGGTAATGCCCGCGGGAGGGCTGGTAAGCTATGAAAATGTAGCCTTTAACGAAAAGGAAATCTATTTTACTGATGCAGATTTCTTCAGTTTATTTGACTTCAAACTCACTGCGGGAGATAAGAAAACGGTACTTCAAAACCCCGGCAGTGTCGTTCTTACTGAAACAGCAGCAAAAAAGTATTTTGGCAAGCAGGATCCGATAGGTAAGGTTTTAATTCTTGATAAGGAATTACAGCTGAAAGTAACCGGAGTAGCCAAGGATATCCCGACGAATTCCCACCTGAATTTCGACCTGGTAGTTCCGATTTCCAACTATAGCAACTCAGACTGGTTCAGGGAATGGAATAATAATAACCTGTTTACGTACGTGCAGCTCAATCCGAAAACCGACGTTGATAAGTTGACAGGCAGCTTTACGGCGTTTATGGATAAATATGTAAATGAGGAAACAGGGGAAAAAACAGGACTTGACTTAAGCAGGTTGGAGGACATTTATTTTGAAAGTGCCGGCCCCTGGGATCAGGTGAAGCATGGGAATTTAAACGTGGTCTATATTTTTATGTCGATCGCCTTCCTGATCCTGTTCATAGCCTGCATTAATTTCATGAACCTGTCTACTGCCCGTGCCACCGAGAGATCAAAAGAGGTGGGCCTGCGTAAGGTTCTTGGAGCCGTGCGAAGACAGCTGGTTTTCCAGTTTATAGGCGAGTCTATCTTGCTTGCCGCTATCTCATGTCTTCTTGCACTGGGTTTACTACAGTTCTTTATGCCGGCGTTCAATTCACTGCTTGGTTACGAACTTCAGGGCTATTGGAAAAATCCCAATCTATATGTTTTTATTGCGGTCATCATTGTGGTGATCGGATTACTTGCCGGCAGTTATCCGGCTTTCCTCCTGTCTTCCTTCAGCCCGGTGGAATCATTGAAAGGCAAATTACGGCTGGGCACCGGCGGTGCTTTCTTCCGGAAAGTGCTTGTTGTCTTCCAGTTTAGCTGTACCGTACTCTTAATTATCGGCATGATGATCATCGGAAGCCAGATGAATTATGTGCGAACCAAGAATCTCGGTTTTGATAAAGAGCGTTCAGTGGTTGTAAAACTTGATAATAACGAAATATGGACGGGCATGAACAGGTTCAAGCAGCAGCTGCAAAATAACCCATCAATTGAAAATGTTTCCCTAATGTCGGGCGCACCAGGTGGGTTTCATGATAGTTTCACGTTTCAAGTGGAAGGAATGCCTGGCGATGATCTGCAATTTCGTACCGTGTTTGCAGACTTCGAATATGTCAGAACATTAGGTTTGAAGATCCTGGCAGGCCGCGATTTTTCGCCGGCCTTTCCTACAGATTCCGGCCAGGCGGTATTAATAAATCGGGCCGCAGCTGTAAAGCTGGGAGTTACACCTGAAAAAGCACCCGGAATGCGGCTCAGAAATACGATGCGTGATTCTGTTTCCAGGACCGTAGTGGGCGTGGTCGAAAATTTTCATTTCCTTTCTCTCAGGGAAACGATCGAGCCAATGGTAATCTCCGGCAGTATGGACAGACGGGTTGCTGTAATTAAATTAAAAAACGGTGATCCCGGGCAGGCAATAAATGCAATTAAAAAAGCCTATACAGGCATTGCGCCGGTTTATCCTTTTGAATTTGAATTTCTTGACCAGCAATTTGACCATCAATATCAGACCGACCAGAGACAGCAATATATTTTATCCGGCTTCTCCGCGATAGCGATCTTCATTGCCTGCCTTGGCCTATTTGGCCTGGCTTCTTACACTGCGGTACGCCGCACCAAGGAGATCGGGGTCAGAAAGGTATTAGGCTCGTCAACCCAAAACATCGTCATCCTTCTTTCCAAGGACCTGTTAAAGCCGGTATTACTGGGTACGCTGATCGCTATCCCCTTGGGCTATGCAGCTATGTATCAATGGCTTCAGAGCTTTGCTTACCGTACTTCACTTCATTGGTGGGTATTTGCCGTAGCTGCTATAACGGCGGTATTGATTGCTCTGATCACTGTAAGTTTTCAAGCCGTAAAAGCTGCAACTGCCAACCCTGTTAAAAGTTTAAGAACAGAATAGCGGTCAGCGGTCAGCCATCAGCTTTCAGAAAAACGGACGATACTTTAATGCCCAATATGTTTCCTATGCAGTACTAATTAGAAAACCACGATATGAAAGCCATCACCTGGTACCTTACACCTGATATCTAATGCCTGTTATCTGATACCTGTTACCTGATACCTCTGTAGCACTACCGTGCATCAGGTGTTCGAAAGCGTGCAGTTTATCTTCCAAAGGTTTTGTAACATGTTATTTTACAAGTACTTATATCATTGGCATTAGATTTATAAACTAACAAGCATTGTAACCTGATCTATGTTAAGGAACTATATAAAAATAGCGTTACGGACTCTGATGAAGAACCGGTTGTTCGCTTTTATAAATATTTTCGGCCTGGCATTGAGCTTGTCGGTTTGTATGATGGTGATGATCAGGCTCTATGATGACTTGAGCTACGACCGCTTTCATCCGCTGGCTGACCGTACTTTTCGTATCCTTTCGAAGATCAGCAAACCAGATGGTGATCAATGGAAACTGGCCAGCAGTCCGCTCCCATTAAAAAACGCGCTGTCATTGCATAACGATGCAATAGAAAGTTCCGTGCGGATATATCCGGCTATCAATCACAAGGCCGCGACCACTACCAAAGAATTGAGCATACGCGGCGCTTTTACTGAGCCATCCTTTTTCACTGTTTTTGGTTTTACCTTATCTTCCGGAAATAAGACGACAGCGCTGCACCAACCGAACGGCGTTGTTTTAAGCAGCAGCTTAGCCAACCGCTTCTTTGGAAAAAATGATGCCATCGGACAGATCTTGACAATCGAAAAGCTGGGCATTTTCGAGGTCACCGGAGTGCTGACTGAAATCCCCGGAAAGACTCATCTAGACTTCGATGCTTACTTTTCATCGGCCGCCCTGCCTCAACTCGAAAAAACAAAACTGCTTCCTGCAAGGCTCGGCAACTGGGACACTTTTGAACACTCGTATAATTATGTCGTCCTCAGAAAATCGGTATCTGAAGAAACCTTAACTAAACTATTGGACCAGGAAGCTGCAGCCCTGAACAAAGAGTCTAAAGATGTCCGTATTGGGTTTCTTTTTCAACCACTATCGGGCATTACTCCAGGCGACAGTTCTGTCTACAATGGCATCGGCAGGGGAACAAGCTGGGCTAAAGTTTATACGGAGGCCGGAGTGGCTTTTATCATATTGCTTGCAGCGTGCTTTAACTATACCAGCCTGACGGTCGCCAGGACACTTTCCCGTGCCAGGGAAGTTGGCATCCGTAAAGTGATGGGCGCCTCTCGTGCACAGATATTCCTCCAGTACATTATTGAATCGGTTATACTGGCTTTATTTGCTTTGTTATTTGCTTATATACTGCTTCAGGAGATCCTGAGATTTAAACCTTTCAATGATAGTTACGAGTTTATACCGGCGGTAGATATCACTCCCGGCCTTTTGATCTCCTTTCTCTTATTCACCCTGGCGACAGGTATAATGGCCGGAGCATTCCCTGCCTGGATATTGTCCGCTTTCAAGCCGGTAAGAGTATTACGAAATGTGGCTACCGAGAAAGTATTCGGAAACATTAGCCTTCAAAAGGGTCTTCTCATCTTCCAATTCAGTCTTTCCTTACTGATAATTATCTTCCTTTCAACATTTTACAGGCAGTTTTCATTCATGTCCACAATTAACTACGGATTCAGAAATGAAAACATTATTTCTATTCCGCTGACCGGTAGCAGCGAAGTTCTTATCAGCAAAATATCAGGAGTAAGTGGTGTAACTGCCGTGTCGAGAACCTCGGAGAACTTTGGGAAATATAATAGCGGTACTGCCCCCGTGATCTCAGACAAAAGATCAAGGAATAAAATAAATGTCGACTATTATTTCACAGATAAAGCCGTAATTCCGGTCATGAACCTGAAGTTATTGGCAGGGAACAATTTTCTTCAAAACGGTACTCCCGAAAAGGAAAAAGAGATCCTTATCAATGAGCAGGCGGTTAAACTTTTAGGATTCGGTAACAACGACCAGGCCATCGGAAAAGTGGTATGGCTGAATGATAGTGTACCATTACAAATCAGTGGAGTTTTAAATGACTTTTACTACCAGGGTGTGGCGAACCGGATCGGTCCGATGATGCTCCGGAACAACTCTGATAACTACAATTACCTAAATGTACAGGTTAATGCGGCGGATAAAGTGCGTTTAGTAAAGGAGATTGAAAAAGTCTGGAAGAAGTTATATCCGCATGATGCCTTCAGCTATTTCTGGCTTGATAAACGGCTGGCTGAAATGCAAAATCAAACAGCAACTATTTCACTATTGGGATTTCTTTCGTTCATGACCATCGCAATAGCATCCCTGGGACTGCTTGGCCTGGTGATCTATACCGTGGAAACAAGAAGGAAAGAGATCGGCATCCGTAAAGTTCTTGGGGCAAGCGTAAAGCAGCTGATGTTCATCCTGTCGCAAGGTTTTTTTAAGCTGCTGCTGATAGCCGGATTAATAGCAATCCCCCTGGCTTATACCCTGTGCTTTTTCTTTCTCCAGAACTTTCCTAACAGGGTTCAGGTTGGAGCAGGGAGTCTTGCCCTATGCTTCATGTTTCTTCTTGCTATTGGCACACTTACTATAATATCAAATATCTATAGAACGGCAACAGAAAATCCGGTTAACAGCTTGCGGGATGAATGAGCCTGCTATGGAAAGCAAAAATTAAACAGTTCCAATCTATCTAAAAAAAAATTGTGATTAAGACAGCTTTAAAGAACCAAAAATGATCCAACTAAAACATATATTCCACTGGGTTAACCAGGGCGGCAAAAGGGTCTTCATCCTGAAAGACATTAACATGGAAGTGAACGAAGGCGAATTTATCTCAGTCATGGGCGCTTCCGGATCCGGCAAATCTACTTTACTTCATATCCTCGGAACGATCCAGGAACCTAATGAAGGGGATTATTTCCTAAAAGGTGAGTCGGTCTACCAGCTGAAAGAAAAACAGCGGTCCCTTCTGATGAAACAAAATATCGGAATCGTATTCCAGGCCTATCACCTCATCGATGAACTGACGGTCTATGAAAACATAGAGACTCCGCTACTTTACCTGAATATTCCCGCATCTGAGCGAAAGGCCCGGGTGGCCGAAATGCTCGATAAGTTTCAAATAGTCGGAAAAAAAGACCTGTTTCCAAGCCAGCTATCGGGTGGACAGCAGCAGATAGTGGGCATTGCCAGGGCTCTGATCATTGAGCCAACGCTTTTATTGGCTGATGAACCTACCGGCAATTTAAATTCCAAACAGGGAGAAGAGATCATGAATATCTTCAAAGAACTGAATCAGGAAGGGGTAACAATCGTCCAGGTAACTCATTCGGAAAAAAACGCTGCTTACGGCACAAGAATAATAACCCTTTCAGACGGACAAATAGAACATGCAAAAAATGATCAATAAAAAATTACTCTTACTGACCTGTATTTGCTTGCTGGGTTTTCCGCTTGCCCGCGCTCAGAATAGCCAGATTGACAAACCGTCCCTGACACTTGAAGAAAGCGTGAATATTGCGCTCAAAAATAATCTGGAGGTCCGGCAGAACGGACTTCAGGCCCAATCCGCTTCTATTCTTTTAAAGCAGTCCAAATGGGATATGCTGCCATCCATATCTGGAAATATTGGCCATGGTAGGAACCAGGGCAGAAGTATAGACCCTTTTACCAATGCTTATATTGATCAGAATGTGAGTTTTGCAAATTATTCGCTAAGTGGCGGCATCACTTTATTTAATGGTTTGCTGCTGCAAAATACTATTAAGCAAAACAGCTTTGCTTTTGAAGCTGCAAAGATGGAACAACAACAAGCGAAGGATGCCTTAACACTTAATGTAATATTAAACTATCTTCAGATCCTTTCGAACGAAGATCTGTTAAACCAATCTATTTTGCAGGCTCGTGTAAGTGAGGAACAGGTAAAAAGGCTGCAGGTTCTCGATAAAGAAGGTGCTATTGCTCCGTCCCTGCTTTTCGAACTGCAGGGTCAGCTTGCAAATGATGAACTGGCCATAGTCACAAACCGAAATACTTTGAATTTATCGAAGCTTTCTCTCTCCAGGCTGATGAATACAGAATATGATCCGGAACTTACGTTTGCAAGACTGGCTACTGATAAACCGGAGATCCAGGGTGAATACCCCTACAAAAAGGATGATATAGTTACCTTAGCCCTCAATCAACTTTCCTTAATAAAAGGAACGGCATTCCGTAAGCAAAGCGCAATAAAGGGATTACAGGCATCCCGGTCTTTACGGTATCCTAATTTAAGTTTAAATAGTAACCTGTTCAGCAATTTTTCTTCACTTGCATACAGGAATGAATTTGGTGCACCCCAGCCGGTTACCTCTAACAATTATGTGAGCATAAATGGGACCGATTACCCTGTTATCATGCCGGAACGTCCTTTGAGTTCACAGAAGATCAACTATAATGACCAGATAAAAAATAACTTCAGTTCCTCTTTCAGTATCAATTTAAGAATTCCAATTTTTAACACAGTCTATGCGAAAAGCCGGATTGCGCAGGCGAAAGTTGACCTGATGAATGCCGAATTGATTGAAGAAACGACGCAGTTACAATTAAAGCAGGCAGTTGATCAGGCCTATTTCAATATGCAGGCTGCAAAGGAGCGGTATGAAGCAATCACCAGACAGGTTGAAGCGTTCAAAAAATCATTTTCTGCCGCTGAAGTGCGTTTTAATGCAGGAGCCACAACTTCTGTAGACTATTCGGTTGCAAAAAATAATTTTGACCGGGCATCAATAAACCTGATCAATATAAGATATGAATATATTCTCCGAACAAAGATCCTGGATTATTATCGCGGGGCATTAGAACTAAACTAATATTCTTAATGCTGCCTTATCATTAAAAATAAGTTCATATACATCTTAAGTTTGGCCGTCTCTTCCCCGGCTTCCACGCCGGCATGTAACGGAACTGCCTAACGAAAAAAGAAAAAACACCGGCCAGCGGCAATAAAGGGTTAGTAAATTTGCTAACCCTTTTTATATGTTTACCCATGAATCTTGGTAACACATCGTCTAAAATGAAGAAAGTCTCCCGGCACCTTACCTTCCAGGTAATTGTAGCCATATTATTAGGAATTTTAGCTGGTGTTTTCTTTCCTGACTTTGCCCCTACAGCCCGAATAATCAGCAAAACCTTCATTAACATGATCAGCATGTTAATCGCGCCGATAATCTTCTTTACGATTGTTCTCGGGATTGCAAAAATGGGCGACATGAAAAAAGTTGGGCGGGTCGGCGGAAAAGCGCTGCTCTATTTCGAATTAGTAACAACTCTGGCAATACTTATTGGATTAGTGGTTGCCAACCTGTTACAGCCGGGCAAAAATGTCACTCCGGTTGACGGTAAAGTACAAGCGGTGCCTCCAGCTGTTGCTGAGCCTGTTAACTGGGCAGAGTTTATTGCGAACATCATACCGCATAATATATTTGAATCTTTCGCGTCCGGGGATATTCTGCAGATCTTATTTTTCGCCATACTGTTTGGATTTGGGTTGAGTAAGATAGGGCCTGCAGGCGAACCCTTACTGGCAAGCTTTGAACGGATTTCACTGGTAATTTTCAAAATGATGAAGTTCATTATGAAGTTAGCTCCGATAGGAGCTTTCGGCGGGATGGCGTTCACTATTGGAAACTATGGAATGGACACACTCATACCAATGGGTAAGATCATGCTGGCCGTTTATCTTACATGCTTCCTCTTTATTTTTGGGGTACTAAACCTCATATGTTATTTCTATAAGTTCAGCCTCTGGCAATATCTTAGGTTCATTCGCCAGGAAATACTGGTTGTGCTAGGTACATCATCATCCGAATCCGTATTGCCGAGTATGATGCAAAAGATGCAAAGATTTGGGTGCTCGAAATCAGTGGTTGGCCTGGTAATACCGACCGGATACTCGTTTAACCTAGATGGCACTTCCATTTATCTGGCGATGGCTTTAATTTTTCTCGCACAGGTATTCAAAATCGATCTGACCATCGGTCAGCAGGTAGCCGCAATGGGCGTATTAATGATAACCTCAAAGGGTGCTGCCGGCGTTACCGGGAGCGGTTTTATTGTTTTAAGCACTACGCTGGCTTCTTTAAAGATTATGCCCGTGGAAAATGTAGCCATCCTCTTAGGGGTAGACAGGTTCATGTCTGAAGCAAGATCCATCACCAACCTGATAGGGAATGGCGTAGCCACGATCGTCGTGGCCAAGAGCGAAAAAGAATTTGATGAGGATGCCTATCAGCTCGCTATCAACCCTGCTCAGGCTGATGTTGACGATCAATCTTTAATATCTGATGATACAACACTTAATGAAAGAGCAGATATTATTGAAACCGATATACCTGCACATAAAATCTGGCAGTAGCATGATAACGGGGAACAAGGTGTTTGTCTCAGCCTGATGCCTGCGTTAAATTTTTCCTAGCTTTATACGATAAGCTGCGTTGGAAACCACTCCCTTGTGTCAGCTTAAAACTTTGTTGATCTGTGTAACCTTAAAAGCTCCTTCAATTTGGCAAAGCCCGTACTCGTTTTAAAATTCGGAACAGCATCGATCACAACAGCCGAAGGCGAATTGGACGAGCATGTAATTGCCGAAATAGCGCGACAGGTATCGACCATCCAAAAGCAGTATAACCTGGTTATTGTTTCATCCGGGGCGGTGGCTGCGGGGAAAGGCATGCTGAAAAACTATAGGGGCACCCTGAATGAACGGAAGGCTGCTGCCGCCATTGGTAACCCGCTCCTGCTGAATATCTACAGCCGCTACTTTTCTTCTTATGGCATCGCTATTGCGCAGAGTCTCTGCGAGCGCCAACATTTCTCAAATCGCGAACAGTTTCTTCAGCTGAAAAAGACCTACGAAACTTTATGGAACAATGACATCATCCCCGTGGCGAACGAGAATGACGTGGTGAGCAACCTGGAACTCAAGTTTTCCGACAATGATGAACTGGCCACCCTGATCGCGGTCGGCTTTGGAGCTTCTCAGCTCCTGTTCAGCACTTCCGTACCCGGCGTCCTTGACGAGCAGGGGAATGTCATTCCGTGCCTCGACACCAGTAATAAAGACATTCTGTTACTTGCCCGAAAAGAGAAATCTGCTGCCGGCCTCGGCGGCATGACATCCAAACTGAATTTTGCGCGGCTGGCCAACCGAATGGGCATCCGCGTCGCGATCTTCGGCATGAGACCCCCCGACGGACTGCTGGAGACACTAGCAGGTAGAAACGGAACGTTATGCCTTCCCCAGGAAAGCAGCCTTTCCGCACGCAATAAATGGCTTGCAAGCGGCAGTATCGTCAGCGGGCGTATCCGGGTCGACAGCGGGGCAGCTAAGGCAATAAGAAATCGCCATAGCCTGCTGGCCGTCGGCATTACAGACATCCTGACAGAGTTCGAGTCCGGTGAGATAATCGAAATCCTTGATGAAGATAATATTACGGTGGCTGTAGCTAAAGTCAAGGTCGCTTCGGTCCTGTTGCTTGATGGCTCGAAAAAGAAGAATCTGGAAGTGGCGAATGCAAATAATATTGTTCTCCTCTAAATACTGCACCTATTTTCTTCTTCAGAGGGATTGCGAAGCATCTTAAGAGACTTCGATTTCCTCTTCCACAGCAACCTGCCCGACATCTACGCGAGATATTAACCGCTCATATATTTCAACGGTACGTTCAGTCATTACCTTAAGGGTAAACCTGGATTCCGCCAAACTGTTAGAAACGTCCTGCATGCTCTTAACTTTTGCCGGATTTGCATTTAGAAACTCAATCTTTTCCGCTAATGCTTTATGATCATAAAAAGGAAAGATAAATCCGTTTTCATTGTCAATTACCTGGTCATAACACCCAGAAGTTGGAGTTCGCAGAATGACAAGTCCTGATAGCATTGCCTCAACAACAGCCATAGAAAACCCTTCCTTCATACTCGGCAAAACAAAGACATCGCTCAATCTATAATAATCCACCGGATCGCGATAGCCTACAAACTCAATGATCTCTTGCAATCGGAGGTCCTCAGTCAGATCCCTTAATTTTTTCATCTGACTCCCCTCCCCTACAATGACACATTGAATACGATCTCTGGAAGCCTTACTTAATTCGGCAATGCCGTTTATAAACGTGTCAATTGATTTAATTTTTACTAAACGTGCCACGACAATTAAGAACAACTTGTCCGGCGGGAAACCATACTTTAATCTCAATTCCTTTTTCGTATCGGGCCCCGCATTAATGTATCGCGCGTTATCTACCCCGTTATAAATCCTCGTAATTCTTTCAGGATCCACATTCAAATCAATCAGTTCCTGTTTTATCTCCGAACTAATGACGATGTAATGATCGAATTGAGACAGAAAAAAGCGGGTTATAGCCGTGCTCGGCATATTATGCAAATGAACTGTTAGAATACTTTTGGCCCCTGTTAAGACTCTGGCGATCATGGCAAATATTGCTGTCGACCGAAAATGGCAGTGGATGATCTCTGGCTTGTACCGGTATATCAGCGACACAAACCTGCGATAAGAAGATATATTTTTTAAATAATTTTTTACGGTGCCCTTTTTAGAAAAGCCAATATTAAAAATTGTAAATCCTTGATTTTCAAACCACTCTGCGCCTTTAAAGGTACTCTCGTCACCCCCGCAAATAAAGATCACATGATAGCCTTCTGCATGCAACGCAGTTGCCAGAGAAGCGCAATGGGTTGTTACCCCGCCCCCATCCAGCAGGCGTAAAACAAAAAATACTACTTTACTTTTATTCATCATGATTGATCCCTATATAAAAATCATCATAGGCTTGGATATCCATCAGAAATGCTTCTATCAAGCGAGATGATTGTATTAGTTTAAATTGTATTAATCGAAAATGCCATCCGAAATCCGTGCCCGCAACGTTAAGCTTCCCGGCTATATTTCACCGGCCTTTTGCACTGACTGTAGCACAGAATTTTTTCGTCTTTGAGTTGGTTTATGATGGTATTGGGCTGAAGGGACAAAAGCCTGTTTCATAGTGAAATAATGTAATCAATTATAAATGTCATCGAATATATACAATAAAAGCCTTACATACTTAAATTATGTAATCAATGGTAAAATATACATAATACATAAGCAATAAAGCTTCGTTTGAGTATGTGGCAAAGGTCCTTACGCGGCAACGGAGCGTAAAGGATTTGGGAACGGCCCATGTTCAGCACCCGGCCCGGCGTTATAAACTTTCCAGGTATCGCTGATGTCCCTGACAATCCTTATCTGTCAATATCTCCAGCTAATTCAGTAGGCAGATGAATGTTTCAGGGCCTACGTGATAACATCGGCACAGAACCGCATGCTATCCATTATCTTGGGGTTTCAATAGCTGGCTACACATGTTGCGCTTGGAAAATAAAGAATCTGGGTTGGCACATGCGGATGACATCGTTTTGCTGTAAATTTATACTATGGATTCCATTAATGACTTCCTGGTAAATGCCGCCGCGGCTACGTCACCCGCACGCATGCTGAGAGATGATCAAAAGAAATTTATCCTGCAGGCTATCGCATTCAGCTTAAGAGAAAATACGACCCGGATCATTGCTGAAAATAAAAAGGACCTTGACAGGATGGCTGATAGCGATCCGAAAAAGGATCGCCTCCTGCTTTCAGAAAGCCGTATCGAGGAGATCGCCCGGAGTGTAGAGGATGTCGCCGAATTGCCGGATCCGGGGAATCAGCTGCTTTCTCAAAAGATCCTCGAAAATGGCCTGTCGGTCCGGAAGATCACTGTACCTATGGGTGTTGTGGCCGTTATTTATGAATCAAGACCAAACGTGACGGTCGATGTCGCCGCGCTATGCATCCGATCCGGAAATGTCTGCCTGCTCAGGGGTGGCTCCGACGCCTTATTCACCAACACTATACTGGTAAGGATCATCCAGGAAGTACTTACAGACCAGCATTTAAATATCCACCTGGTAGAACTGCTGCCAGCCGACCGTAAATACATGCCGGAATTATTGACCGCCACCAAGTATGTCGACATGATCATTCCCCGCGGATCAGCCGATCTGATCAACTACGTACGGGAAAACGCCACCGTCCCCGTGATAGAAACCGGTGCCGGGGTCTGCCATACTTATGTTGAGCGATCAGCTAACCTGGAAAAGGCTGCTGCAATCGTGACAAACGCAAAAGCTTCCAGGCCTTCTGTCTGCAATGCCCTCGACACGGTGCTGGTTGACCGGGAGGTAGCGGGCCGCTTCTTAAGCCTGCTTGCCCCGAAGCTGGCGGCTTACAATATTGAGATCTTTGCAGATCCCTTATCATATTCTACACTGAAAGATTTGAACTATCCCTGGCTGAACCATGCAAAGGAAGAAGATTTCGGAAGGGAATTTCTGGATTATAAATGTTCCGTTAAAGTTGTTGCTGATCCGGAAGAAGCGATGAAACATATACGCGCCTACTCTTCCAAACACTCCGAAGCTATTGTCTCTGAAGACGCAGAAGTTTGTGAACGCTTTTTAAATGAAGTGGATGCCGCCGCCGTATTTGCCAATGCTTCTACACGCTTTACCGATGGCGGTGTATTCGGCCTCGGTGCCGAAATAGGCATATCGACACAAAAGCTGCACGCGCGCGGACCTTTCGCACTGGAAAAACTGGTTACGGAGAAGTGGATTGTCCGGGGTCAGGGTCAAACCCGTTGATAAGGAGCAAACTTTGAATTCGCGACGGGTAGCAGAGACAGGAATTCCGCTTTCACGATCTTCCCAATTCTTGCAAAAACTCAATCAACGGTAAAAACCGGCCTGCTCAAGACAGTGTATGGTACTGTCGGCGAAATTGTCAAAACTGTTTTTCATGGTTCTTGTAGTCCGGTAATTCGCCGGCACATGTTCATTCAGATACATCTGCACATTTAGAAATGAACTTTTAAAATGTCTGATCAGCAGGGACCTGTCATGAAGCTTATCCTGGGGTCTGATTTCCGATTCCATAACTCCGGAGTAAGCGACTATGGCCTCTGGATTACCGGAAGTCAGGTAGCTCAGATCCCACTTTTGAATCAAAGTACATTGCCTTCCGTCTCCAGGAGTAGCTAACTCAGGAACAAAGGCAATATTTTCGTTAACATCACACACAATGCCGGTATATTTTGCATCAATATTCAGACTTGTGGTCTTCAAATGACTACTTTTTAAGATCATTACCAAAAATTTTAAGACATATAATGAAATTATAAACTTTGAGCGGCACTAAAACGAAAAAGAATGGGTGCTCGACAGCAATTTACCTAAAATATGCCAGCCAGATGCATATATTACGAAGAAATAACATAAGATTAACAAACAGGATAGGACCGCAGCAATCCTCTTCGATCATTTTATGCGGAATATGCTGCTTTTTATTAATTTATCCCATTTCCTTACACAGCTTTATTCGGATTGAATCTGGAATACTAATGCTTAGTTAACATTCACAATGACCGCCTGGTATGGCTTTAATATTTTCATTGTGCCCTCGGTCTCTACTGACGAATAATTATTGATAAGGATATCCTCCGGATCTATTCGGTAGGGCAGACTAATCCGGGCGGTCTTGGCTGAAAAATTCAATAGTACGAGTATCTGATCGCTCTCCAGCTTTCGAAAGTAAGCATAGACCTGCTTGTGCTCCGGCTGAGCAATCTGATAATCACCATATACCAGCACCGGGTTACTTTTCCTTAACGCAGTCATCTTTCGAAAATGATTCAGACAACTATTAGAATCGCGATCCTGGTTTTCAACATTTATCAGCTTATAGTTCGCATTCACAGGTAACCACGGTTCACCGGTGGTGAAGCCTGCTTGTTTATTAGTCTTCCATTGCATCGGTGTTCGTCCGTTATCCCGCGACAGGAATCTGAGTTTTTTCATATACAGCTTCATATCCTCTCCATCGGCCCGCGCCTTTTTGTAACCATTTATGGCTGCGATGTCACGATACTGCTGAATACTGTCAAAGCCGATGTTGGTCATCCCTAATTCATCACCGTAGTAGCAATAAGGCGTTCCGCGCATGCTAAGCAGAAAAGTGTTTAACATTTTGGCGGAGGCGGCACGAAATTCCGGGCTATCATTTCCATACCTGCTGACTAAACGAGCCTGGTCATGATTTGCAAGAAAGATCGAAAGCCAGCCTTTCTTAGCAAAAGCGCTGTCCCAGCGACTAAAAACTTCCTTAAGATCGGAAAGCTGGTAACCATTGTATTTAACAAGATCCACGGCTTCAAACGCGTAGGCCATGTTCAGTTCTTTCCGCTCGGGATCTACCAGCTTATGGGCATCTTCAAAATTCCTTCCGGCTCCCTCCGCTACGCTCATCACATCGTACTTACTGAAAACTTTTTCATGCATTTCTTTCAGGTAGTCGTGAAGATTGCCCTGCATCGCATAATAGTTGATAAAGTTTTTTTCAAATCCTTCAGGGAATGCCGGAAATGTGGTGTCTTTTGCCGCAAACTGAAAGGCATCCAGGCGAAATCCGTCGACGCCTTTCTTCGCCCAGAACTTCATAATATTATGAACCTCCCGCCTTACCTTCGGATTTTCCCAATTCAGGTCAGGTTGTTTTCTTGAAAAATAATGCAGGTAATAACTATCAGTCAGAGAATCATATTGCCATGCATCGCCTTTCTCGTCAAATAAGCTATAGCGGTAATTTGGTCTGCCCTTTTCAGCGGGCCACCAGTGATAATAATCACGATAGCGATTCTTTCGGGAAATCCGGGATTGTTTAAACCATACGTGTTCGTCACTGCTATGATTCACGACCACATCCATAACTAGTTTGATTCCGCGCTGGTGCAGGCCCGCGAGGAGGCGATCGAAATCCTCCATGGTGCCGAAATCTTTCATGATCTCGCGGTAATTGCTCACATCATAACCATTATCATCATTCGGGGAACTGTAAATCGGGTTTAACCAGACAGCGGTAACACCAAGGCTTTGGATATAGTCAAGTTTCTCAATAATCCCTTTCAGATCCCCTACTCCGTCACCATTGCTGTCGTTAAAGCTCCGCGGATAGATCTGGTAAATTATCGCTTCCTTCCACCATTTCCGGTCTTGCGAGCCTGGTTCACTGTTTTGTCCCCTGTGGTGTGTACAACCCCACTGGAAGAGAATAATTAAAATGCCGAAGATGTACATTCTCATGATCTACACTTTAGAATTCGTGACAAAAAAATAAACCCACACATGCTGGCAGATACTAGTCTTTGTATCTTAAAGCTAAACAAATGTTCATTTATAATTACACCAAAGACATCTTAACTGCGGGTGTGACCTGGGAGAACTGTAAAGGCCCCATACAGGATTATCTACTCGCTGTGTATAGCTATATCAGGGCAAGGCAAAATAAAAATTTTGCAGTCTTTGAACCGAGCTCACTATATGCTAACTATATGCTCACTATATGCTAACCATATCCTGGTTAGGTTAGCACATAGTGATCTAGCTGTTATCAAATAGGGATCAGGTGGACAAACAGTTTGCCTCGGACAACGAGTTCCAGCGGCGTATGGCAAAACTTGCCTGAGGTAATCCTTTATGATAAGCTTGCCTGACCCGATGAGTCCGGTTCGTTTGTAATTGTAATTCGCTTCGGCGGAGGGCGTGTTAAATTAATATTAACCCAATGTCATGTGCATATGGACACATTATATCGCTAGAAATCAGCCACATACTACTGTACAAGGTCATTCAGGAAAGTTTTTGAATCAGCTTAACAATTTGTTAACGTCACGGTAACACTAAATTCTTTTAGGATGGTTTCTTTTGTAACGTAAGCATAACATGAACTTAACAATGAGATTAAACTTGAGAGCTAGCTTTGCAGCTATTATGGTATGTATGGTATTTGTTCAGATGGCTAATGGCCAGGACAAATCAGAACCTGAAAAAAAATGGTACGATACTTTCACAATCCGGGGCTACCTGCAAGCCAGGTATAATCAGTTGTTTGAAACAAATGCAGATCTGAAATGCGATCAGTGCGACAGGAGCTGGGGAGGGACCGGCGGTTTCTTTCTAAGACGAGCGCGGCTGGTATTTTCCGGGCAGATCGGTCAGCAGATATATTTCTACGTGCAGCCTGATTTCGCAAGTGCCGCGTCGTCGACTGGACTCAATTTCGGGCAGATACGTGATGCCTATGTTGATATCGGAATTGACAAAAAGAATGAGTACCGGTTCCGGGTTGGTCAGAGTAAAATTCCTTATGGGTTTGAGAATATGCAGTCAAGCCAGAACAGGCTGCCACTGGATAGAAGTGATGCGTTGAACAGTTCAATTAGTAATGAAAGGGACATGGGCGTATTCTTTTACTGGGCTCCCGAGGAAAAGAGAAAATTGTTTTCCAGCCTTGTCAGGGATGGCTTAAAAGGCTCCGGAGATTATGGGATATTAGGTTTTGGGCTGTATAATGGCCAGACTGCAAACCGGCCGGAGCTCAACAATACTCTCCATGTAGTGGGGAGGGCAACTTATCCCTTCGAAATGGGCGAACAGGTGATTGAGGCGGGCATCCAGGGCTATACCGGTAAATATGTGATACCGATGGAGCAGATTAGCCCCGACGTTAAATATCTCAGTGACAGGAATTACACGGATGAACGAATTGCTGCCTCATTCGTGCTTTATCCCAAGCCATTCGGAATCCAGGCAGAATATAATGTGGGCAAAGGACCGGAATATAATAAACAGACGGATTCCATTGAGGTGCAAAATTTGCGGGGCGGATATATGACCCTATCCTACTTAATCCGGAGCAAAGCCCAGGTCATAATACCATTTACCCGGATACAGTATTACAATGGTGGGAAAAAGCAGGAACAGGATGCCCGGAGCTACGAAGTTAAGGAACTGGAGCTGGGAATAGAGTGGCAGCCCGTGAAGCAATTTGAATTGGTGGCCATGTATACGTTCTCTTCCCGCAGGTTCGAAGATAAGATCCTGAGCAACAACCTTCAGAAGGGCAGCCTCTTAAGGTTGCAGGCACAGGTGAATTTTTAGGGAAAGATCCTTGCGTTAAAAAGACTTAATAATAAAATAACCTTAATCATCACAACATGAAAAAAGTATGGATCATTGCCCTCGGTTTATCTGCGGGACTCATCGCGGGATGCGGCTCCGGCGAAGAAAAGAAGAACGAGAGCGCTAACTCAGGAAAGGAACTAACAATTAAAGGCAGCGATACAGTTCTTCCCCTGACACAGTCAGAGTCTGAGGAATACGGTAAAAAACACGCTGATGCACGGCTGATCGTTACGGGCGGAGGAAGTGGTACCGGCATAACCGCTTTGATAGACGGTAATACGGATATAGCAATGTCTTCCCGCAAAATTAAGCTGGATGAGCGTATGTCATTAGAAAACGCAAAAAAACCTTTTAGTGAAGTTATAGTTGCCCATGACGCTTTAGGAGTCATCGTGAACCCGTTCAACAAAGTTAGCGAGCTCACCCGCGAGCAGCTTGAGGGGATCTTCACCGGTAAGATAACCAACTGGAAAGAAGTCGGAGGCGAGGAAATGAAGATAGTGGTATACAGCCGCGAAACCAGCTCAGGAACCTATGAGTTCTTTAAAGAACATGTCATGGATGACAAAAATTACGCCTCCACGGTATTGAACATGCCCGCAACAGGTGGTATCATAGAATCAGTAAGCAAAACTAAAGGTGCCATTGGCTATGTCGGACTGGCATACATTGAAAAATCAGTAAAGCCTTTAAAAGTATCATTTGATAGTGGCAAAACCTTTGTTGCGCCATCCATGGAAAATGCAAAGAACCAGTCCTATCCTATTACCCGGCCCTTGTATTACTATTATCTAAATGAATCTGAAGAATTCACCAAGCCTTTTGTTGATTTCGTTCTATCCGCTGAAGGTCAGAAGATTGTCGAGACTGTAGGTTATGTTCCGGTAAAATAGGTTTCTACAGTATTTGATCTGCCGCGATGTTCTGGAAAAAATTACCTGAAAGGTTAATGGAGTTACTAATGGGAACGAGTGCACTGGTAACCAGTGTCACGATTCTCCTGATCATTTTCTTTCTGTTTCGGGAAGGATTTGGTATATTTTCATCACCTTCTGTTGAAAAAGGTTATGTGATTGCCGTTAATAAAGCCAACCCGGTGGGAACATTGCACAGTGAGGAGATCAAAAAGATATTCGATCATGAGATAACAGACTGGAGCGAACTCGGGGGGCCTAAGAAACCTATCACCTTATTCCGGATATCCGACATAACTAAATATTACAAGGAGCAGGAGCTGGGTGCCAATCTTGAGTTATTACCTCAAAAACTCAATGAACTGTTAGCCCGGAACCCCGGAATCATTGCGTTTCTCCCGGATTCCTATCTGCCAGATAATTTTAACGGGAAAATACTGAAGCTTGAAAATATTTCTGTCCTGGATTTTCTGGGCGGCAAAGAATGGTTCCCTACGGCTCAGCCCTCAGCGCAGTTCGGTGCATGGCCCTTAATCCTGGGCACCTTATATGTAAGCCTGGTTGCCATACTGCTGGCATTACCGCTGGGCCTTGCTACAGCTATCTACCTCGCTGAAATTGCTGACCGCAGAACGAGGGATATCCTGAAGCCCGTTATCGAATTACTGGCAGGCATCCCATCTGTTGTTTATGGTTTTTTCGGGTTGGTTGTTATCGTCCCGCTATTAAAAGACACATTTGATCTTGACTCAGGTCAGTCAGGGCTGGCAGGGGGAATCCTGCTGGCGATCATGGCCTTACCGACTATCATTACCGTCTCTGAGGACGCCCTTCGCAACACCCCTAATTCCATGCGGGAAGCCAGCTTAGCAATGGGGGCTTCGAAATGGCAGACCATATACAAGATTGTCGTCCCCTATTCTTCTTCCGGCATCAGCGCTGCCGCAATTTTAGGCATAGGAAGAGCTATGGGTGAAACAATGGCCGTATTAATGGTTACAGGTAATGCCGCAGTGATCCCTTATTCGATCCTGGAGCCGCTCCGAACAATACCGGCTACGATCGCTGCCGAATTGGGTGAAGCTCCGACAGGAGGTTTACATTACCAGGCACTCTTCACTTTAGGCTGCATTTTATTCATCATCACCGTTGCGACCAATTTAACCGCATCATACATCTCCAGAAAACAACTAAAAGCGTCATGAAGATCAGCATTATTCAAAGAAAGCGCTACTCACAGAATATTGCTTTCTGGGCTTTCCGTTTATTAAGTTTCATGGTGGTGGCCATTTTATTTATCATTCTCGGGTTTCTGATATATAATGGTGTAAAAGTAATTAGCTGGGACTTTCTAACCGAGATGCCGCAGGATGGTATGACTAAAGGGGGCATATATCCGGCTATTATCGGAACCCTGTGCCTGATCGTCGGTAGTATATTGTTCGCATTTCCTATAGGAGTTCTATCAGCGCTGTTTATGAATGAATACATGAAGGACAGCTGGTTTAAAAGATTCTTAAATCAAATGACCAACAACCTGGGCGGAATACCGTCCATTGTTTTCGGCTTGTTCGGAATGGCTCTTTTCGTAAACAAATTTGGTTTTGGTGACAGTATTATAGCAGGATCGCTCACGCTCGGTTTAATGGTGCTGCCCGTGATCATCCGGACCACAGAAGAGGCGCTGAAAGCAGTGAACGACACATTCCGTCACGCCAGTCTCGCACTTGGATCGAGTAAATGGCAAACTGTCCGGCGTGTTGTTCTACCCATCGCTTTTCCAAATATCATAACAGGTGTGATTCTCTCCATAGGAAGAGTTTCAGGTGAGACTGCCCCTATCCTGTTTACGGTAGCGGCGTATTTTCTGCCACGGCTTCCGCAAAGCATCTTTGACCAGGTAATGGCCTTGCCATATCACTTATATGTGATTATTACCAGCGGTACAAACATTGAAGAAAGCCGGCCTATGGCTTACGGAACAGCTTTGGTATTAATCACTATTGTACTGATCATGAACCTGGTGGCCAATGCTCTGAGAAGATATTTTGGCAAGAAGGTTAAAATGAGTTAAAATAACAATTGGTCAGGAAATCTTAAAAATGAGTTAAACGAATGATATCCCAAATTCATGCACATATTAGAAACTAAAGCGATTAATTTACATTACGGGGATTTCCACGCATTGAAGGGGATCAGCATGGTGGCCAATAAAAATACGGTCACTGCATTGATAGGTCCTTCCGGTTGTGGTAAATCCACTTACCTACGCCTGTTTAATCGAATGAACGACCTGATCGACAATGTTGAGATCAGCGGACAAGTCCTGGTAGACGGAGAGGATATCTATTCGAGAAGGGTTCATGTGGATGACCTCCGGAAGAAAGTGGGCATGGTATTTCAAAAACCAAATCCCTTTCCCAAATCCATTTATGAGAACGTGGCCTATGGCCTTAGAGTAAATGGCATTAACGATAAAAAATTTATAGAAGAACGTGTGATATCTTCCCTGGAACAAGCTGCTTTATGGAATGAGGTAAAAGATAAATTAAACAAATCTGCGTTTGAGCTTTCAGGAGGTCAGCAACAGCGTTTGTGTATAGCACGCGCGTTAGCAATTCAGCCTTCGGTACTTTTAATGGATGAACCGGCGTCGGCGCTTGATCCTCTATCCACTTCAAAGATTGAAGAATTAATCTACTCGTTGAAAAAGGATTACACCATTGTTATCGTAACGCATAATATGCAGCAGGCCGGGCGGGTGAGTGATTATACTGCTTTCTTTTATATGGGCACCCTTGTTGAATACAATGAAACCAAGATCATCTTTACTAATCCGCAGAATACGCAAACACAAAACTATATAACCGGCAGATTTGGTTGATTAAAGCCATCTATATTAGCCTGATCATTAAAAAAACTCAAAAAAGTATGACTCATCTTGATACCGAATTACAGCAGCTCAAAGACAACCTGATTGAGATGTGGACCCTCGTAAAAAACCAGTTGTCGAAAGCACAGGAAGCGCTCTTTAATAACGATAAAGATCTGGCGCGGGAAGTGGTTTCGCTGGAGAAACGGGTGAATGCCTTTGAGTTAGGTATTGATCAGGACTGCGAAAATATTTTTGCGCTGTTCAACCCCGTAGCAGTTGATCTGCGATTGGTGCTTGCTATCATAAAAATTAATAATAACCTGGAACGTCAGGGCGACTCCGCTAAAGGTGTTGCTAAGTTTGTCATAGAATTCGACGGTCCGTTTGATAAGCATCTGTTGGATATTACCCGAATCACAGAAATGTTCACGGAAAACATCACCATGCTCGACGAATTAACTGAAGCCTTCGAAAAGGAAGATGGCGTGATCGCGCGCAAGACTTTTAAACGCGACGAGCTGCTGGACGAGATCAATGACCATACGACTGCAGTTGTCGCTGAATATATCAGGAAAAATCTTGAGAATACAGAACAGGCTTTGCAGATACTCTCCATCATCAGGAAGCTTGAAAGATCAGGCGATCACTCTAAAAATATCGCTGAAGAGATCATTTTCTATACGGAAGCTAAAGTACTGAAGCATAAGGGCAAGGATAAAAAGTAAGCATATAATTTCGATAACTACAGTAAAATCACTTATACCACAATCAGCACTTTAATGAAATTTATGATATCGAAATAAATGATATTAGTAATCTTTACCTGCCTTCACTTTTTGATCAACGTCGGCTGCTAAAACTATTCTCGCTTTGGTACCTTCAAACTCTGTGCTGTGCGCATAGATGTGCACGAAGAATATCTCGCCGTTCTTTCTAAGATGTTTCCACTGGCCAAAATCGAAAAATGTATCAGGCACATCCCTGTTAAGGTTTATGAAGCGTTCCATTTCATCCTCCGGCCTTAGTTGCCTGGCATTCATCGCCAGGAACTGCTCCCGGGAATAGCCGTATTGAGCAAGTGCCGCTTCATTAACGTCAAGGATTTCGAAATTCATTTCATCATAGACGAACATCGGAAGCGGGCTCTCGTCAAATAGTCGCCTGTAATTGTTTGAATGCCTTTTCCGGATTCTTGGAAGGCGGATAGCCTTTAGCAGATCCTCCTGACTAAACCTTCCGTTAACCAAATAATCCTCAGCACCCATCTCAATGGCTACAATGGCGCCGGAGATAGTTATGGGATCTGTCAGCACTATTACCGGGACATAGGGATACCGTTTTAACACCTGTTGAATTGTACTTGCTCCCGGTAAATCCTGGAGTGTCAGACCACACAGAATGCATTCCGGATGGAGATCCCTTATTCCTACAGCTTGTTTGAGATTGCTGCAAAATAATATCTCGTGATCTTCATACTCTGATGTTAGCAGATACTTCCTTACTGCAAAGATATTATCAGTATTAGGCTCGATTATCAGCACACGACACTTATTCATTTTCCGCCCTTTGATCTACAGTGAATTTAAGCAAATTATCCTGTAGTCAACGGAAACGAACACTCTAATGCGTTGTTTCGAGAATTATTAAATGGAAACCGGGTTGAGTCTCCGCTATCTTACTCTTTCTTTACAACCCAGCGGTTTAACACATTATGCGGAAATTCAAGGACTACCTTGTAGAAGCCCGAAGGATATTTCTCCAGATTGATGGCGATATGACCTTTTGAGACCGGGGCTTTGGTGATCAACTTATAATCATCCGTACCACCTGATTTAAAATTGTTCGTCGTGCTTAGCCAGATTTTGACCATTCCTAATTTATCCAATACTTCCCAATTAACATCCAGAATATCTTTCGATAGAACTGCCGTAGGTTTAACTGCGGAAAGCTTTCCTGTTAACGATACGCCGTCAATTTCAAAATTTTGTTTCTCAGGGATTTTGACTCCCAGAAATAATGCTATTGAAGGCATAATATCCACGATAGCCGGCGGGCCATTGAAGAAATAGGAGTTCAGATTTTTTGCGTTAGTTGCGATCCATGTGCTGCGTTCCCGGTCACTATGGCCGCCATGTCCGTAGCCGCTCTCCTCTCTGCCATGATCGGTTGTGATCCAGATCTGCCATTCCTCATTAAAATTCTTCTCCCTGAATTTCACAGCCTCCCACAGGCGACCAATTTGGAGGTCGGCAAGCCGAACAGCGTTTGTGAAATAGCTGCTGTTCCCATGACGATGGGCCATTTCATCCGGGTATTCAAGGTATACCCATGACAGGTCCGGTGCATTGGACCTGATACTGCTGGCTGCAGAATCGCTCACAGCTTCATCGATCAGGTGATAAAAATAACCTGCCGTGTCATGCGGAAATCGCACGGTGTCCAATTCCAGTCCGTCATAATAATAGTCGGGAAGCAGGTTACCCGCCGCCTTTGCTTCACTGCCAATCAATTTGGTCCGGTTATCCAGCCAGGTAGAAAAGACGGCTGTTTTTTTGTCCGGGAACTGTTTCTTAAATAGTCGGAAAATATTCCGGTAATTATAATTGGGTGCGATAATGTCGTTGTCCCATACATTATGTTTATTTACCCAGGTACCGGTAAGCAAACTGTTGTAACCAACTGCTGAGATAGTAGGAGTTTCAGAGTACCCTCCTTTTTCCCCGCCTACGTAAGCCCGGGTAAAGCCGCCTTGTTTGGTGACCTCTTTCAAATATGGAAGAGACAGACTTTCTATGAGATCTGCCGGAATTCCATCAACGATAACGAAGACTGCTTTTTGTTTTTTCTGCGCCGCTGAAAAATTTGCATTAAATAGTATAACGGCCAGGATAAAGATTCGACCCAGTGTCGGATACTTCAAGCTAATTGACAAGCGGTAATTCGTATGGCGTTTTATTATAATATTAAATATTTTCAGCATCCCCGGAGATTTGGCAGGGTCGTAAATTAGTAAATAAATTCAGTTCCCGAATTACGCTCTACCGCAACAATATCTTGTTCTTAAGGGTTTAGAAGTATGAATAATTACAAACAACATTTTATACGATATTACAGGATAGGGATGATTTGGAATGTTAACATTGTTCGTAACTTAGATAGCATTAGACCTTAAGGTGATGGATTGGAAAGAAGTTAAACCAAAGGATTTCTGGGGTGAAATAGCGCCGTGTGAGCATGTGCTTCAGATATACGAGAGTAATGAAGTATTAATGCAAACCCTTGCCGGCTTTGTAGGCGACGGAATAAATTCGGGGGATTGCACTATCGTCATTGCCACTCGTGAGCATTTGAAATCACTGGAATCCATTTTGACATCCCACGGAATCAATATGGATTCGCTGAAAAGTGAGGATCTGTATATAAGCATGGATGCAGACAAAGCTCTTTCCACTTTTATGGTCAATGGCTGGCCGGATTCATTCAGATTTTTTAATATGGTCTCAGGGCTGTTCCGAAGAGCAAGTAAAAAGAACCGGAATGTAAGGGCGTTTGGAGAAATGGTTGCAATCTTATGGGCCAGGGGAGATAATGGAGCAACTGTGCAACTAGAGCATCTATGGAATGAATTCTGTAAGGAGCACCAGATGACCCTGTTCTGTGCCTATCCAAAAACTGGCTTCACCAATAGTCTGCAAAGATCAATGGAGGGCTTGTGCCATATGCATTCTAAGGTCATCTGCGGTAGTTCACAGCCATCTTCCAGGCTTTTATTTAAGACGCCTGAGATTAGCTATTAGAGTGAGGTTCTTCAAACGGGAGCCTGCCTGGTTCAGATATTCAGCTTTTTCATTTCGCTCACAGCGTAATCGCATGCTCTTGCGGTAAGCGCCATATAGGTCAGGGAAGGATTGACACAGGATCCAGAGGTCATACAGGATCCATCGGTTATAAATACATTGGGAACCTCATGCATCTGGTTAAAGGCATTGAGTACAGAAGTCTTTGGATCACGTCCCATCCGGGCTATTCCCATTTCGTGATTGGCATTGCCGGGAAAAGAGATTTCATTACGAATAGTAATACCTGAGAAGCCTGCTGTTTCAAGCATTTCCGCTGCCTGCGCTCCCATTTCCTCATGCATCGCTTTCTCATTTTCCTTGAATTCGCAATCTATGACAACCATAGGACGGCCCCAGGGGTCCTTCTTGTCGTGGTTTAATGTGATCCGATTCTCAGCATATGGCAGGCATTCGCCAAAGGCCCAGAGATTTATCTTCCAGCCTCCGGGTTCGCTAAAAGCTTCTTTCAGCCCTGCTCCTATGCCGTGCTCATGTTGCTGTTGCTGCCTTGAAGCACTGGCACCATAGTTATAACCGCGAAGAAATCCGGCATCTTTCTTCAGCACGTTCCTGAAGCGGGGGATAAGGATCGAAACTGGTCGTCGTCCATAATAGTACCGGTCTTCAAATCCGTCTACATGAGCGGCTGCCGAAAGCCCCTTGTGATGGTCCATCAGGTTACGGCCCACCTGGTCGCTGCCATTTCCAAGACCGTTTGGAAAACGCGATGAAACGGAATTCAGCAGGATGGCAGCAGTTGCGACTGTAGAAGCATTTAAGAAAATAATCCGCGCGTAATACTCCTCCGCATGCTTGGTCTCTGTGTCAATAACTTCCACCCCATTTGCCCGCTGCGTTTGCTCATCGTACAGTACCCTGTTGACGAGCGAGTGTGGGCGTACCGTTAAATTGCCGGTAGCATAGGCAGCCGGCATAGTGCTGGCATTGGTACTGAAATACGCACCATAAGGGCAGCCCCGGTGACAAAGATCCCTGGCCATACATAGTCCCCGACCCTTCACCGGCTTTGTCAGGTTGGCCGTTCTTCCCATAATGACCTTTCGATCTGCATAAGCAGATTCTATCTTTTGCTTGAAATGCTTTTCAACGGCATTCATTTCAAATGCCGGTTGAAATATCCCGTCCGGCAGATGCGGTATTCCCTCAGCCTGGCCACTGATACCAGTAAACTTTTCGGCATAATCATACCAGGGCGCAATGTCTTTATAGCGTATGGGCCAGTCTACTCCGTGCCCGTCTTGAAGGTTAGCCTCAAAATCCAGGTCGCTCCAGCGATAGCAGGCGCGCGCCCATAATAAGGAGCGACCACCCACCACATCACCCCTTACCCAGTCAAATCGCTTTGCTTCGGTGTAGGGATTCGCCAGATCATTCATGTAGAAGTGCTTATTATCTTCCCGGAATGAATAATGCCGGCTTTGTACAAAGTGCTGCTTCTTATCTTCTTCTGTAAGGCGATTGCGGTGAGGTAACTCCCAGGGAGCTTTCGTAGCCGTCGGATAATCCGGGTGAACGACATTACCTCCCCGTTCCAGGAGCAGTACCTTCAATCCTTTCTCACATAATTCCTTTGCTGCCCAGCCGCCGCTGATACCGGAGCCTACAATAATAGCATCATATGTATTTTTAGCTTTGGACTTTGTATTAAGAAACGCCGTGTCTTTGGTCATTTGAAGGATTAATTACTTGTGATTGAAATATTTACTCATAGCCTTTGGATAGTGAGCCAGAGCAATTTCGGGTTCGGCAATCTCGGGATGCCATAGCTTTTCCCATTCAAAGCTGTAATAGCCCGTATAGTTATCCTTCTGTAACTCACCGATTGCGTCAAAGACAGGCACGTCGCCTTCGCCGAGCAGGCAGTACTGAAGTTTATCATCAATCATCTGCGCATCTTTAATATGGGTATGACGTATGTATTTTTTCAGTTTATTGTAAACTTCAGAAGGAGGTTCTTTGGTGATGGTCCACATATTGGAAATGTCCCATAAAAGGCCGGTATGCTTATGCTGTGCCTGCATCATAATTTTCAGAATATCGTCGCTTTTAACGAGATCACCATGTGTTTCCATTAACACCGTTACCTTGCTCCCTCTGGCATGCGCCGCCAGCTCAAGCAATCCTTCCGTAATCAGGTCCATTGTCTGGTTGCGCTCCTGTTCTTTGGGGAAATTATTAGGGAACACCCGCACATAAGGACAATTGAGATCTTCTGCCAGGTCGATAAATCGCTTTCCTTCATCCAGGTTTTTTCTTCTCTCGCCAGGTTCAGCAAAATGCAGGGTAGATGAAGACCCAAGGCCGACAATATGCAGGCCTTTATCAGCTACCTGCCTGCGGGTTGTCTGCCGGTTTTGTGTGCTGTTAAACTCACTGCATTTCGTCAGATCCATCTGACGCATTAAGCCCCGCAGTTCTATTCCCTGGTAAGCATATTGAACCGCAAAATCAGTAATTTTCCCAAAAGACCAATCCGGGCACCCAAGTGTAGAAAACGATAAAGGTGATTTTTTAAACCTGGTATCAGATGCGTAAGACGCCAGGCTTCCAGCTAATAATAAAGCAGTTTGATGAACAAAAGTCCTACGGTTGATACATTTCATGATCGTACGAGAAGTAAAAGAAGGTGCCCGGATGAAAATACAATTATTATTAACAAAAAATTGAAAT
The DNA here is from genome assembly GCF_010692725.1 of Flavihumibacter soli. GTDB lineage: Bacteria > Bacteroidota > Bacteroidia > Sphingobacteriales > Sphingobacteriaceae > Daejeonella > Daejeonella soli. The sequence continues at coordinate 357,448 of NZ_JAAFZB010000094.1, forward strand.
CAAACGCTGTTAAACCGTAATATAGCATATATGCCATGAGACTTCGAATTATAAGTGGGAACGCGATAAGCGGGAGAAATTCAAAAGACCTTCAACAGAACTGTCGGAATGCGGCTGCACCTTTACAAAATTTGCAATGACTCCTTTTGAAAAAGCACCCGAATGGAGCAAAGATGCGATCTGGTATCAGATCTTTGTGGAGCGCTTTTATAACGGAGATCGGCATAACGACCCCAAAGCGGATAATATAAATATAGAATCCCTTGGCCTGCTTGCGCCTGACAACTGGACTTTAAACCCATGGACAGGTAACTGGTATCATCCGGAGCGATGGGAAAAAGGAAAGCCATTCAGCGAAACACTGCAATACCGGCGATATGGCGGTGACCTCCAGGGAGTACTCGATAAACTTGACTATTTGCAGGACCTGGGAATTACGGCCCTGTACCTTAATCCCGTAAATGACGCTCCTTCCGCTCATAAGTATGATGCGGCAAGTTACCACCACATAGATATCAATTTCGGACCCGATCCTGAAGGCGATCGAATGATCATTGCATCGGAAGATCCGGCGAACCCGCTTACCTGGAAATGGACCTCTGCGGATAAGCTATTTCTGAAATTAATCCGGGAAGTTCATTCGCGCGGTATGAGAATAATCGTGGATTACTCCTGGAATCATACAGGAGTAAACTTTTGGGCATGGCGGGATATTCTCGAAAAACAATCGCTTTCAGCTTACCATAGCTGGTATGATATACGCTCATTCGATGGGCATCCCGAATCACCGCACGAATACATATATAGCGGCTGGATGGGAATTAAAACACTGCCAGAACTGAAAAAAGTAAATGTATCAACGCCCCGTGTTAACGGCAAGCCCTATGAAGGAGATATAAATGAAGGGGCGAAACAGCATATCCTGGCAGTCACCCGCCGGTGGCTTGCTCCAGAGGGAAACCCCGAAGATGGAGTTGACGGCTTTCGGCTCGATGTCGCAGACCAGATCGGGATGAGCTTCTGGCGTGATTTCAGAAAGGAGGTGAGACAAATTAAGCAGGATACATATCTGGTTGGCGAGGTGTGGTGGGATGAATTTCCGGAGAAATTTATGGACATTGAACCGTATACCCGCGGCGACATCTTCGATGCCGTCATGCTCTATCATACCTACCGGCCGGCAAGGTACTTTTTTTCAGATTCGGCGTTTCGGATTGATGCCTCCGAGTTTCGCAGCTGCCTGGAGCAAATCTGGAGCGTCCTCCCGCCGGATAAAAGACAGGTAATGATGAATGTCTCATCCACGCATGACACGCCACGGCTGCTGACTGATTTCTACAATAAGAATATGTATAAGCTGAATGCGACACCCTTTGAAGATCAGCTTTACCATACCGGCAAGCCTGATCGGCAGACCTACAAAAGGGTAAGACATTACCTGATCCACCTGTTTACAAGCGTCGGCGCTCCGCATATCTGGAATGGCGAAGAGATGGGAATGTGGGGAGCGGATGATCCGGACTCACGTAAACCCTTATGGTGGGAAGAATTTGAATTTGAAGATGAATCAAGAAACAATTACCAGCCCGGGCGCGCACTTTATGATCCGGTAGGATTTAACCGGGATCACTTTAGCTTTTATAAAAAGCTCATCTCGATACGCAAGTCGAACCCGGTACTGGTTAAGGGGGAAATGATCTTTACAGTTTCTGAAGGGAACAAACTGGCTTATAAGAGGGTCTGTGAAGCTAGCGAGATCATGGTCTGCTTTAACCTTGATCATGACACACAAGTATTCCCTCTGCAAAAAGACTCAGTATATGTTAATCTTTTAAATGGCAGGAAAGTGAGAGGCGAGAACCTTTCGCTGGCTTCACTGGGAGCAGTGATACTGAAACGCGTATAGAAATTTCGTAAAGCCCTGTGACCCGTAAAGAGTTCGAATTCTATTCCAATGAAACTTCCTTAGCAAATGATTCAATTGCAGCGTATACGAGGTCAAGATCTACTTTAGTTATACAGTAAGGCGGCATGACATAAAGGGTATTCCCCAGTGGTCGAAGAATTATTCCCCGCTCGATAAAAAAACTATAAAGCCGGCTTCCCAGCGAGTGAAAGTAGGAACTCTCCTCCGGAGTTTCTATATCCATTGCCAGGATAGTACCCTGACTGCGCAGATTTTTAAACGTCTTACTGTCCTGGCTCTTTAGGATGAACTCCCGGTGACTTGCCGAGATCTCCTCGATCCTTTCCATACATTCTTCGCGCATGAGAAGATCCATGCTTGCGAGAGCGGCCGCGCATGCTACGGGATTAGCCGTATAGGAATGACCGTGAAAAAAGGTCTTGCCCCGGTCATCTGATAAAAAAGCTGAGTAGATCTCGTCGGTACAAGATGTCGCTCCGAATGCCATGGTGCCGCCTGTAATTCCTTTAGACATACAGACAATATCCGGTGAAGCTTTCAGGTAGTCACAGGCAAAATGCTTTCCGGTTCTACCAAATCCGGTCATTACTTCATCAGCAATTGTCAGGATAGAATTAGCTGAACATATCGTGATCAGCTTATCAAGCACCTCCGCTTCATACATGAGCATACCGCCAGCACCGAGTACGAGCGGTTCAAATATAAATGCCGCGATGTTACCTTCATGTTCTTCAATCATCTCCTCTATCACCCTGAGCGTTTCAGCTTCTTCCCCCTTGCACGGAAGCGGAATATGAATAACATCAAAAAGAAGATCCGAAAAGGCATCGGTAAAACTACTTCTCGCACTTATGGACATCGCCCCAAACGTGTCGCCATGATAGGCATGTTGAAACGCGATGATCTTATTCTTTTGAAAGCCCTTGTTACGCCAGTATTGAAGAGACATTTTCACAGCGACTTCGGTAGCAGTCGAACCATTGTCAGAATAAAAAATACGCGCCTGTCCGGCCGGAAGAATGGTCAGCAATCGTTCCGCAAGCTCAATGGCCGGCTGGTGAGTAAAGCCAGCAAAGATGACGTGTTCCAGTTTCAGCAACTGTTCAGAAACCTTTTCGGCGATGTATGGGTGCGCATGGCCGTGAAGGTTTACCCACCAGGAAGAAACGGCATCAATGTACCTGTTACCAGATTCATCGTATAAATAAACACCTTCACCTGTGACAATTGCAATTGGCGGACCGCTTAAACGGGCCTGCGTATATGGATGCCAGATCACCTGGCTGTCTCTGAAGGAAAGATTCATATCAGATCTGAATTAGTTGGGGTTTCAACTGGGTTGCTAACAGTTTTATTACTTCTTTATTAATTTCAGCCATGCGGGGAATCTTCGCAATGCATTTCAATCCTGTAAACCCAAGTATTACCTCTTCTGTCGCAGGATTTGACTCACCGTTGAATATGATCCCTGCGATACGGATCCCTAATTGCTTCAGCACCGTAACCGATAGAAGCGTGTGATTGATACTACCGAGGTAATTTTGGGAAACCAGGATCACCGGCAGGCCCCACATACTGATCAGATCTGTGTTCAGCTGCTGAGAATTTAGCGGTACCATGATACCACCGGCAAGTTCAATTATCAGATGATTGGCAGTTTCAGGTACTTTCAGTGTTTCCAGATCGATTCGTAATCCCTCTGTAGCCGCAGCAGCATGGGGAGACATAGGAAGTTTTAAGCGGTACCCTTCCGGATAACAGAAAGTTTTCGTATTGCTGATATGCTGACTGATATAATCCGTATCTAATGGCATCCCTGCCTGCACCGGTTTCCAATAGTCAGCTTCCAGGGCTTCTGTCAGTATGGCTGAAATGAATGTTTTACCTATTTCCGTACCGATACCCGCGATGACGAACTGTTTCATGCGAAAAGTAATTCATTAAGTGCTTGTTTTAATTCACCTACTTGGTCCATGGTATTATGCATGTGAAGGCTTATTCGCAGACGTTCCTTACCCACTGGTACTGAAGGACTCAGGATTGCCCTGACATCAAATCCCCGGGACTGTAACTGTCTTGATATATCTCTCGCGCGTTGATTGCCCGGAATGACCAGGCTCTGTATTGGGCTGGTGCTTTCGATCAGGAAGACATCGCCGGACGTCTGGAAATCACGTTTAAAATAAGCGATGAGCTTGTGGATGTAATCGGTCGTAAACGAATCACTCATCAACTGCTCATAAGCACACCTGATGGCTATCAGGGAATGAACAGGAAGTGCTGTCGTAAAGATAAAACTTCGGGCAAAGTTGATCAGGTAGTTACGAAGAGCTTCACTGCCTAAAACGATTGCTCCATGCGCTCCTATCGCCTTTCCAAAAGTATGAACACGTGCAAATACCTCATCCTCCAAACCGAAATGATCTACCAGCCCCCTGCCCTGCGCGCCAAAGACACCTGTTGCATGAGCTTCGTCTACGATGAGGCTGGCATCATACTTTTTGCATACTGCTGCTATTTCCTTCAGGGAAGCTATATCGCCATCCATAGAATAGACCGACTCGACCGCCACAAAAATATTGCCCGCCTGATTAGTTGATCTGGAGCGTACATGCTGCAATTTCTTTTCCAGGTCGCCAGCATCGTTATGAGCAAAGCGCAGCCTCCCGGCATAGCTCAACCTGCTTCCGTCAATGATACTCGCATGAATAAGCTCATCACTGACAAGGGTATCTTCCTTCCTTGCAATACAGGAAAACAGACCCACATTTGCATCGTAACCCGAATTGAAAAGAAGGCCTGCTTCGGCATTGTGAAAACCGGCAAGCATGCTTTCCAGTTCTTCTGCATAGGTCGTATTGCCTGAAATTGAACGCGATCCGGTTGATCCTGTTAACTGATCTGCTTTGGAAGCCTGTGAAATAGCCTCTCTGATTACAGACGAGCGGGCAAAGCTCAGGTAGTCATTTGAGCAGAAATCAACAAGATTATCATTAACCTGCAAATAACGATATAGCGACTGCTCCTTCCGCCTGTCCAGAACCTCTTCTAAATACCTGTTAATGCTTTGATTCATTTTTAAATGCCTTCCTGGGTGTCAGACCAAGCAACGTAAACATTTCCATGTCATCAGTGAAGGACGGATTAGGGGTAGTGAGTAGTTTATCACCCGCAAATATGGAATTGGCACCGGCCATAAAACACAAGGCCTGCTCGGGCACAGTCATTTCAAGACGGCCTGCCGACAAACGGACGATCGTCTTCGGCATAATAATACGGGTGGTTGCAATCATCCTTACCATCTCCCATACCGAAACTCTTTTCTGATTTTCCAATGGGGTTCCCTTAATGGCTACCAGCGCATTAATAGGTACAGATTCGGGATGCTGGGGCAGGTTGCAAAGTGTGTGCAGCATGCCTATCCGGTCAGCTTCTGTTTCTCCCAGCCCGATTATTCCGCCGGAACACACTGTCAGCTTCGCTTTACGAACATTATGAAGTGTTTGCAAGCGGTCATCATAAGTACGGGTGGTAATGATATTACCGTAGTTTTCCTCAGAGGTATCCAGGTTGTGGTTGTACGCATATAAACCGGCATCCTTTAACTTAGTTGCCTGTTCGAATGTTAACATTCCCAGAGTACAGCAGACTTCCATTTCCAGCTCATTTACCGCTGAAACCATTTCTATGATCTTGTCAAAATCACGGTTATCACGAACTTCCCTCCAGGCTGCGCCCATGCAGAGCCTGGAAGACCCGGCCTGCTTGGCTTTCGTAGCAAGCTCCACAACCTCGCTGACTTTCATCATGGCATGCACATCCACTCCGGTATTATACCGTGCTGCTTGCGGGCAATAAGCGCAGTCTTCGCTACAGCCTCCGGTCTTGATCGAGACCAGGCTGCTTATCTGAACTTCGCTGAAATCATTATTGTTACGGTGTACCGTCGCTGCATCGTATATAAGATCGAGCAGGGGGCGGTTATAGATAGATGAGATCTCTTGTACGGTCATATTGAATTTTCGAATTGCCGCCAAAGTAATGAAATATATTTTTCTGCCGGCTAAATAAGCTTTGTCAAATCCGACTTATAGCCGATTCTGCGAAGAAATTGATTGACGATAACTGTATTTAACCGGGCTAAATGCTAAGTCTAAAATACCTTTTTTTCAGGACATTAAGATTTAACGGATTGATTAAACAGTCTATGGAGTAAATGTCAAAACCGGCGATCAGGTATTACTTCCCAAATGAGAGTTCGTTCTGGAAAATCTTAGCGTATTTGCGACGGTCAAACTTGTAAAGCTTAGCGGCACGGTAAGAAACGCCTTTCTGTTTTTCATCCAGTTCTTTGAGTATCCCATAATTCAGCATCTTTTTCCTGAAGTTTCGCTTATCGAGCGTCTTATTCAGAATCACCTCATAAAGGTGCTGCAGTTGCGTCAATGTGAATTTCTCCGGTAGAAGCTCGAATGCAATAGGCTGGTAACTAATCTTATTCCGGATCTTTAGAAATCCCTTTTGAAAGATCTTGGTGTGGTCAAATGCAAGTTTGGGAAGATCCTTAACAGGATACCATACGGCCTTACGCGCTACGGACGTAACAGGCTTCAACTCCTTTGGGCCGTTCAACCTGATCATAGCGTAGTAAGCTACTGTTATTACCCTTCCCTGGGGATGCCTGTCAACATCACCAAAGGTATAGAACTGTTCCATGAAAATATCGCGCAGACCTGTCAGTTCGTACAGGATCCTTTCAGCCGCCAAATCAAGACTTTCATTTTCTTTAACCAGGTACCCTGGTAAAGCCCACCAATCTTTAAAAGGTTCTACGTTTCGTTCAATTAATAGTATTTTTAACTCGCCTTCGTCAAATCCGAAGATCACACAGTCAATTGAAAATACAGAATCAAATTTAGGCAGGACTTCCAAAATTAAGTTGTTTTATAGTCTTTAAATATATAAGGATTCCTATGAAGCATGAAATTTTTTATAAATACTCCTTAGTGTAAATAATACACCCTATATTCGTGTAAAACTAATAAAAAACACACTTGTCAGAAATAAAAAAAATAGCTGTTTTTACATCAGGGGGCGACTCTCCCGGTATGAACGCCTGTATCAGGGCCGTTGTTCGTACCAGTATCTTCATGGGCCTGGAGGTTGTGGGAATCCGCCAGGGGTACCAGGGTATGTTGGAAAAAAACTTCTGGAACATGGACTCCCGGTCTGTAAGTAATATAATACACCTGGGCGGAACGATCCTTAAGACAGCCCGGTGCCTGGAGTTCAAAACGGAAGAAGGCATGCAGAAAGCCTATGATAATCTTCGTTCAGAAAATATTGACGCACTCATAGCTATTGGGGGCGATGGAACGGCAACCGGAGCAGAGCGGTTTTCCAAAGCATTCGGTATACCGGTGATCTGCATTCCGGGCACTATTGACAACGATCTTTACGGTACAGATTTCACCCTTGGCTTTGATACCGCTAACAATACAGTTATAGAGGCTATCGACAAGATCCGTGATACTGCAGACTCGCATGACCGGCTATTTTTCATCGAGGTGATGGGGCGGGATTCAGGTTGCATCGCACTCAGGTCGGGCATTGCCGGCGGCGCTGAAGCGATCCTGCTTCCTGAAAGAGATACTGCCATTGAAGAATTGATTGAAAAGCTGGAAACCGGTGCTAAGCGTAAAAAATCATCCAGCATTGTTATTGTTGCTGAAGGCGACAAGAATGGCGGCGCCTATGATGTGGCGAAACGCGTAAAGGAAAAATTCAATTTTTACGATACCAAGGTTACCATTCTTGGCCATATGCAACGCGGTGGTACGCCAAGCAGTACCGACAGGGTGCTGGCATGCCGGTTCGGATATGCCGCGGTAAAGGCGTTACTCGCCGGAGAAACGCAGCAAATTGTCGGGATAAGAGGTAATTCCATTAAGCTTACCAGTCTGCATGAGGCATTAAATATGCACGAATTCAAACTGGAAGAAGACCTGATGGAACTTGCCACCATTTTATCCATATAATCATGATAGCTGTAGTTTATAGCGGCTCCAGGCATTCGCAGTGGAAACTGGCTGATAAAAACGGGATAGTTGCTGAATTCAGAACCACAGGGATTAACCCCTTCTTCAATGACGAAAAGTATATTCTTCAGTTATTGCATAAAAAAACAGAGCTGATCAATTATGCGGAACGGGTAAAGAGAATTTATTTTTTTGGGGCCGGCGCATCATCCGACGAAAGGAAGAATCTGGTCTCAGACGCTTTGAGAAAATTCTTTAAGCATAGTAAGGTAGTCGTAAATTCAGACGTACAGGCTGCAGCCATTGCCAGCTGCCACGAACAGCCTGGCATCGCCGGCATCATTGGCAGCGGTGCAACAGCCGGAGCCTTTGACGGCAAAAAAATCAGGCCGAATAACTTCGGGCTTGGTTATATACTTGGAGACGAGGGCTCGGCCAATTGGCTGGGGCGCCAGTTATTAAAGGCCTATTTGTACGAAACATTGCCCGTTGAATTCAGGGAAAAGTTCGTGAAGAAGTACGACCTAAACCGTAAGGAGATCCTGGACAAAGTATATAAGCAACAGCAGCCAACCCTGTTCCTCAGTTCATTTGCCGACTTTCTCCTCGAAAACAGGGAAGAGCCGTTTGTAAAGCAACTGGTTTGCAAGGGCTTCGACCTTTATCTACGGACATATATTCTGCCTCTGAAAAAACAATCTCCGGATATGCCTATTTACATAGTAGGAACCGTGGCATCTAACTTTGGCGACTGGCTTCTGGAAATCGCCTCCGATCACCACCTTCATATTTCCTCGATTATTAAGGAACCTATTTATAATTTATTAACCTATTATTCAAACAAAACCATATAAAGATGAAAATTGGAATCAATGGATTTGGCCGTATAGGCCGTCTGGCTTTCAGAGCTGCAATAGAACGCGAAGGCGTTGAAGTAGTTGGAATAAATGATCTGGTAGATCCGGATTACATGGCTTACATGTTAAGATATGATTCAACGCACGGTCAGTTTAAGGGCACAATCGAAGTAAAAGACGGCAATCTGGTTGTAAACGGTGATACCATCAGGGTAACTGCCGAGAAAGATCCTGCAAATCTGAAATGGGGTGATGTCGGTGCTGAGATCATCATTGAATCGACCGGCTTATTTTTAACCCAAGCAGATGCTCAGAAACACATCGACGCAGGTGCGAAAAAGGTAGTTATGTCTGCTCCTGCAAAGGATGCTACCCGTACGTACGTAATGGGAGTAAATCACAAGGAACTGACAGCTGATCAGACTATCGTGTCAAATGCATCCTGTACAACCAACTGCCTGGCGCCTCTGGCGAAAATATTGAACGATAATTTCGGTATCGTTGAAGGCCTGATGACCACCGTACATGCAACTACTGCTACGCAAAAAACGGTTGACGGTCCTTCTGCCAAAGACTGGCGCGGAGGTCGCGGAGCTGCGCAGAATATCATCCCCTCTTCTACAGGCGCTGCAAAAGCGGTTACATTAGTTATTCCGGAACTTAAAGGTAAGCTGACAGGTATGGCTTTCCGCGTTCCTGTGGCTGATGTTTCTGTTGTGGATCTTACCGTACGTCTTGAAAAACCTGCGACCTACGAAGAAATCAAGCGCGTTATGAAGGAAGCTGCTGAAGGTGAATATAAAGGCATAATGGGTTATACGGAAGATGCTGTTGTTTCAAGCGACTTCATTGGTGATGCAAGAACCTCAATTTTTGATGCAAGTGCCGGTATCGCTTTGAATGATCATTTTGTGAAAGTGGTATCCTGGTATGATAACGAATGGGGATACTCCAGTAAACTGATCGACCTGGTACAACACCTGGGATCTTTGAAATAGATATGAGATTTGAGATATGAGATATGAGATTTAAGAATTAGGAATTAAGAATTGCGATCTTATATCTTATTATTTTCATAGCAAATGCCCTGCTCAGGTGATCTGAAGCAGGGCATTTTTTGTTGGGTGTAATATGGAAGCTATTAAAGAATTTCGTCATAATAACTAGCCGTATCGTGAAAAACTGATCCGGAGGGATCACAGGTATATAGAAATCACCCAGCCCAACATAACCACGACCCTGAAGGGGTCAAACTAATACAATCATCATATGTAGCATACATCAAAGCTATGGATGTGCGACCGCCTACGGGGTCGGGATCAACCAACCGCCTATTTTCTATAAACCTTCGATACCTTCGGCATCGGGGCTCCTTAACGTAAAAACGGGTTGAAATCAAGCATGATCCTGAAGGAATCACAGGTCCGTAAAAACATGCAGAACATTATAGCCGCGACCCTGAAGGGGTCGAACTAATACAATCATCATATGTAACATCATCAAAGCTATGGATGTGCGACCGCCTACGGGGTCGGGATCAACCAACCTCCTATTTTCTATAGACCTTCGATACCTTCGGCATCGGGGGCCCTATTTCCGGATCGTTAACCCACAGAATAGCTTACATACATCTTAACCTACCAAAATTTTTTAGCGGCACGCTTCATTAATGTTGTGCAGCATCACTTTTTAATGAGAGGTACAATAATAAATAACAGAATTAAACCAATTGCTGAACCTACAAAGAATCCAATTTTAATATTGTTGCTCCCACTATCTCTATTCATTTCTAAATCCTTATTACTTCCGCCTAATAAGTGGATCACAAGATAGAAGACTGCAAAAGCTAAGAAATATGTTAACTTACTTTTAAGCAGATCAATACTATTTAACAGTGGCAGTTTAACGCCTTCTTTTAAAAGAATATAGCCAACTGAAAAGTATAGCAAAAGAGAAAAAGAAACAACTACTCTACTGTGGAAAGCGGCGACTGAAGAGCTATTATTTTTTCTATAATGAGAGTATACAGCGAGAATTATATTTTTTAGGAAATTCATATTATTGCTGCCTTAAAAGTCTCATCAGGATTATCTAAGATTGTGCTTCCAGTCTTATGCGCGGGCAGTCAAAGATATCTAATTTAACCGTATCTCCTGACAGCCGAAAAGTAGCTCATCAGAACAATTTGTCGTCCACACAATGGAAATAACTAAATTAAAATAATCGCTTCGGTGGGAGCGAACTTAAGTTCCCAAACCGCAAATCATCAAATAATCGCCCACACAATACCAAACCGAAGCGGTTAAATCCACTAAATCCCAAATGATTCATCCAATTATACTTAAATGTCGAAGTACTATTTAAACCTGATATCCAGCGGGTCTATCACAAAGTTGTACAACTGCATCGGGGCTTTGACAGGGCGAAACCCCTTTCCCTGGCTAATTGTTGTCTTTCCTTCAAGTGTTTGTAAATAATAACGGCACCTAGATTATTACACCGCTTTTTCTACATTTAACTATGGAAAAATTCGACAGGCGCGTTGATACATACATTGAGAACTCGGCAGACTTCGCCAGACCTATCCTGATTCACATCAGGGACATGGTACACCGGGTTGCGCCTGAAATTTGTGAAACCATTAAATGGGCATTCCCGCATTTTGAGTATAAAGGAACCGTTTGCCATATGGCTTCCTTTAAGCAGCATTGCACTTTTGGATTTCGCAAAGCGAGCTTGCTTCCGGATCCCAACAATTTACTAAATGGTGAGACTGCATCAGCGATGGGTCAATTTGGAAGGATCACCACTCTCTCAGACCTGCCATCCGATGATATCCTGGAATTATATCTAAGAAATGCGATTCTTCTTAATGAAACGGGCGTAAAATTACCTGCACCAAAAAAGTCATCAGCAACATCGGTGGTGGATATGCCCGAATATTTCGTCGAAGCCCTCTCAAAAAACCCGCTTGCTAAAAGCGCTTTTGAAGGCTTCAGTAATTCGCATAAGAAAGAATATCTCGAATGGATCACGGAAGCTAAAACAGAAAAGACTCGTGAGAAACGACTGGCGACGACCTTGCTCTGGCTAAGTGAAGGAAAATCAATGAATTGGCGGTATAAAAAATAAGCCCGATCCTTATTTCATTTCCAGGGAGGGCGTATCTATTGCAGAAACGTGTTTGGATCTCTGGATCCTTCTGACAATAAAAAACGCAACCAGCAGATTTGGAACCCAGCATAACCAGGCGACTATCCTGTAAGCAGGTGTAAAATCCTGAAACACCATTATTAGCAGCGGCAGCCAGATCCTGAGTGTAACCGCAGCGAAACATGCAGCATAGCTGAAGATCATCATTATTTCATGCCTGGTAGTATCACCCTTTTTGATGCTGGTATAGGCTAAAAATGTGGTCGTAAACCAGATACAGCCTAAAGAAATAAAGCCCGCTGAAGTGATCAAGCCGCCGGTGGCAAAGAAACCGATATATATTCCTGCAAGTGCGCTCAGCAAAGCGGCTACGACATAGATCTTGCCGATCGTCCGGTGCAGGCTGAGTCTTGTAGTTCTAAGCCTGGCGATAAACTGGCTCCAGCCCACAAGCAGCGCTATCCCGCCCAAAATAATGTGCGTGTAAAATCCAGCATTCCAAAAGACATTTCTGAGCAACTGATCATCTTTTGAATTTAACAGTCCGAATTCCCTGTCAATCAAAAAATAGATAGCCGGATACAATCCAACAGAAATTGCCAGTAATGCAAACAGAACCCAAAGTGATTTCTTTACCAAAACGTCGGTTTTTAAATGGAGATCAAGATAGTTAATCGCCATTAATATTAAAACGACCTGATCGTACTTTGATTTCTATATTTTCTTTAAGATGACGGCCGCCAAAGGTGGCAGATCCAGCTGAATAGATTGTGATTTTCCCTGCCATGCCGCTGTGCTGGTATTGTAAGTCTGACCTGTGACCATTCCACTGCCGAAAAACTGGCTTTCATCCGAATTCATGACCACTTTCCACTCACCTTCTACGGGCATTCCAACCGTATAAGGGTTTCGTGGCACAGGGGTGAGATTCAGAACTACAATCAGGTCGTCTTGCTGATGGTTCCCTTTGCGTGAATAGACGAGCACGGAACTTTCCGCATCGCCGCCTTCTATCCACTCGAAACCTTCAAATGCAAAACTCTTCTCATATAAGGCTGGTTCGGTTCTGTAAAGGTGATTCAGGCTTTTAACAAATGTTTTCACACCCTGGTGGGATGCGTGTTCAAGCACATGCCAGTCGAGCGAAAAGTTATGGTTCCATTCGCGACCCTGGCCGAACTCATTGCCCATAAACAGCAGTTTTGTTCCGGGATGCGTAAACATATAGGCAAAAAGTAGACGAAGATTAGCAAACTTTTGCCATTCATCACCAGGCATTTTATTGAGCAGGGAACCTTTTCCGTGCACCACCTCATCGTGCGAAAGGGGAAGCATAAAGTTCTCTGTAAAAGCATACTCGGTACTGAAAGTGATCCGGTTATGATGATGCTTGCGGAAGTAAGGGTCCTTTTCAAAAAAGCTCAGCGTATCATTCATCCAGCCCATCATCCATTTCATGCCGAAGCCCAACCCACCAAGATACACCGGCCGGCTAACACCCGGAAAGGCTGTAGACTCTTCAGCGATAGTCTGCACATCAGGGAACGAGCCATAGACAACTTCGTTAAACTCTTTCAGGAAACTAATGGCTTCCAGGTTTTCGCGACCGCCGAATTCATTTGGTATCCATTCGCCAGCCTTCCGGGAATAATCCAGGTATAGCATAGATGCGACCGCGTCAACACGCAAGCCATCAATATGATACCGGTCGAGCCAGAACACAGCATTGCTAATAAGAAACGAGCGGATCTCATTGCGACCGTAATTGAAAATATATGATTTCCAGTCAGGATGGAAGCCCTTACGCATATCGGCATGCTCATACAGATGCGTTCCGTCGAATTTGTACAGCCCATGCGCGTCGCCAGGGAAATGCGAAGGCACCCAATCCAGGATAACGCCTATGCCATTTCTGTGAAGCTCGTCGATGAGAAACATCAGGTCCTGCGGCGTACCAAAGCGGGAGCATGCAGCAAAATAGCCGGTTATCTGGTAACCCCACGATGGAGCGAAAGGATGCTCCATCAAAGGCATAAACTCTACATGGGTGAATTCCATTTCCAGCAGGTACGGAACCAGGCGTTTGGCCATATCCCGATAGCTTAAGAACTCTTCCGGTGATTCCAGGCTCCTGGCCCAGGAACCGAAGTGCATTTCATAGACTGAGGTAGGCTGGTTCAAACCATTCTTTTGATGCCTGGTTTCCATCCAGTCCTTATCGCGCCATTCATACCAGGTGTCCCATACAATTGAGGCTGTTGAAGGTGCTTCTTCCCAACGTAAAGCAAAAGGATCGCCTTTTTCGAGTTCCTCACCCGAATTAGAGCGGATAAAATATTTATATACCTCGCCATTACCAACAGCAGGAACAAAGGTTTCCCATATCCCGGAGCCATCCCAACGAGCGTGCATCGGGACCGATGATCTGTCCCAGCCGTTAAAATTCCCCATGATCGAGATCGATTTTGCATTGGGCGCCCATACTGCAAAATAAGTGCCTGTGACACCCCCATGCTCGACCACATGAGAGCCCATTTTTTCATACAGCTTATAATGTTTGCCCGCCTTAAACAGGTTTATATCGAAATCAGTAAAGCGTGAATAGAATTCATCAGTAGAAGCTTCTTTGATTTCGGGTTTCGGGATAAGCGGAGAATTTGAATTGTCGTCTCCTGCGGGTGTGATTTCGGGAGCTTTAGTCTTTTTTGCCTTCGCCATAACTATTGGGTATGAGTCTGTACTACTGTTAAACTAAATATACCAGAATTGTTTCCTCAGTTGCTAACGGAAAACAATTAATTATGGCGGTGGTCAACGATATTTATTAAAAAAATGAGTGCAGGTTGGTGTAGGTCATCTGGTAGTCATCTAGTAGTTAGGCCACCAAATTGGTGGCCTAACTACTAGATGACCTAAACAAAACCTAAACCAGACTTTAGCTATCTGGTTACACTCGACTATCCCGGGCACCTCCAAAAAAAAAGTCCTTCTTATAGGAAGGACATTTTTCATTTTAAAAATGTAAAGGCTAAGCGATGATCAGCATTTGCTTGAAATTCTTGTTCGATTTAAACCGCAGGCAGCCTCTTTCGTCGGTATGGAATTCCTTGACATCTTTGCCATCGATCGTTACCCGGCTAACCTCAAACGGCACACCGATAATATTCAAATCATACGACTCGTAGTTCGGAGTAAATAAACCTTCGATGTTCTGTTTGATCATCATCGAAGTTGCATCTCCTTTAACGACAAATTTCTTTTCAAGGTAGATATCCTGCTCGTAAGCAAAAGTATCCCCGTGATCTTCAAATAAGAAAGAATTTACCTCGTAATCGGCATAATAGACATTCAGGAAGACCTCATCAATCTCCTTTTCGCCGACGTACTGCATGACTGGATATTCAGGAACGACTGAGCCCGCCTTAACAAATACCGGCATACTGTCTATCGGTGCATGCACCTTGTGTTCCTGTCCGCCTTCAAGCAGTTGGTGGGTCCAGAAATGGTACCACTTACCTTTAGGCAGATAAACAGTTTTGAATTCGGCACCCGGCTCCATAACCGGGGCTACCAGTATTTTGTCACCAAAACTAAACTCGTCTTCGCGGAAATGGTTAATTACATTATCCTGTTCGTGCATTACAACAGGACGTAAAATAGGAAAACCATAACGGTGATGTTCCCAGAAAGCAGAATAGATATATGGTAGTAAGCGATATCTCAGCTCGATAAACTTACGATTTATGTCTTCGAACTCGGGACCGAAACTCCAGGGCTCCCGCTCTTTGGTATCTCCCGCTGAATGCGCCCGCATTAACGGAGCAAATACACCTAGCTGTATCCAGCGGGTGAATAGCTCAGCATCAGGTTCCCCGCTAAATCCGCCGATATCAGTCCCGCAGAAAGATACGCCGGAGATTGAAAGCCGCTGGCACTGTATGTTGGCTAATTTCAGATGCTCCCATGAGGCCACATTATCCCCTGTCCAGACAGAGGAATACCGTTGTACACCGGCATAACCTGCCCGGGTAATAGTAAATGGACGCTTATTCTTCTGCTGGCTTTTCAAGCCGTCATAGGTGGAACGAACCATTTGCATCCCATAAATATTATGAGCCTTTCGATGCGAGCCCCGTAAACCATCGTAATGATGACGCACGTCGTCCGGAAAACTACCTGATCCGAATACAGCGGGTTCGTTCATGTCGTTCCAAACTCCTGCCACACCTGCATCAGATAACTCTTTGAACAAACCGCCCCACCATGTCCTTACTTTCGGATTTGTAAAATCAGGGAACTGACAACGGCCGGGCCATACATGCCCTTCCATAAAGTAATCGTCACTGCGACGGCAGAAGTAATTATTGGCCTTTCCTTCTTTAAAAACCCAATAATTATCATCTACCCGGATACCTGGGTCAATGATTACCACTGTTTTAAAACCATCATCAAGCAGATCTTTCATCATCCGCTTGGGATCAGGAAAATATTTTTTATTCCAGGTGAAACAGCGGTACCCGTCCATATAATCGATATCCAGGTACAGGGCATCACATGGAATTTTGCGGTCTCTGAAATTTTTCGCAAGGTCTTTGAGCTTCGATTCCGGGTAATAACTCCAGCGGCATTGGTGAAAACCTAAAGCCCATTTAGGCGGCATCGGATGAGTGCCGGTAAGCGAGTGATAGCGTTTTACAACGTCCATCATATGAGGCCCGTGTATGTAATAATACTGCAATTCACCACCGTCAGCCCAGAAGCTTGTTTTATCCCGCTCCTGCTGAGCGAAGTCAAAATGAGAGCGAAATGTATTATCAAAGAATATTCCGTAGCTGTTTCCGGCACTTAACCCTATGTAAAAGGGTATGGAACGGTACAGGGGGTCTTGTCCCCTGGAGAACGAATAGGCGTCGGTATTCCAATTATGCACACGCTTGCCGCGCAAATTGAAATTTGTGGCCTTATCACCCATTGCAAAGAAACTTTCATCTTCTGCACAGGCCTTGGTAGCATATACGTAGTACCCTCCAAACTCCGTGTTCTCTTCCCAATGCATCGGGGTAAGATCCCGGTTTACTATCCTTTCGTCATTGTCGGCGAATGAAATAAGGAAATCCTTTTTACTAATGAGACATGTTACGGTATTTGTGGAAACACGGTAGTAGGTCTCATCTTCTTTAAAGCTCAATACGGTAACTCTTTGATTCGGCTGGTTAACCGCATAAGAGAAGTCCTGTAAAAACACTCCATGAGGAGCCATCCTGATCCGGATGATCTCATCACTCACGACACGCACCTCTACTTTTGCGTCGCCATCCGAAAAATAAAAGGTATTATCCTGCTGCTTTACACCAACGACTTTGGTTAAATATTTTTTAACGACCGGTTGAAGATGTAAGACCGGGTTATTTAAATGCTGAACACCCTCTTCAACTTTCTCTAGGTCAACCTGATCTGTAATCAGTTCTTTGCTCTCTTCCATAAATTCTCAATGTGGAGCCGGCACCACTTCTTTAATCTTACCGGCAACATCCCTTACAAACAGGGTCAACACTCCGGCTAATATCATACAAAAGCCTCCAAGCATGAGTGTTTTAACGGTATGACCACCAAAAAAGTTGCTGGTAATATATCCTAATAACAGGCCGCTGACGATTTGTGGAATTACGACGAAAAAGTTAAAAACTCCCATAAAATAGCCCATCTTATCTGACGGCAAAGAGCCGGCCAAAATAGAATAAGGCATTGTGAGTATGCTGGCCCAGGCAATTCCAACCCCTATCATCGGCAACAGAAGCCATTCCTTTTCCGAAATTAAGAAAATACTTGCAAGACTGACACCTCCGATCACTAAACAAATCAGGTGTACAAATTTCCGGCTTGTTGCTTTTGCAAAAACGGGTAGTAAAAATGCAGCCAGTGCGGATACGCCGTTATACACGGCGAACATGGTACCTACCCAGTTACCGGCGTCCTGGAAAGCGGCCGATTGTGCATCAATTGTGTGATATACATTATCTGCTACCGCAGAGGTTGTATAGATCCACATGGAAAACAGGCCGATCCATGAAAAGAACTGAACGAAAGCCAGTTGCACCATCGTCTTAGGCATCTTTCCAAATCCATTTATAATCTCCTTAAAGCCCTTCAAAAATCCAAGCCGGCTCTCACTTCTGAAATCTTTTACATCCTCCGGTGGAAATTCGCTGGTTGTAAACACGGTCCACATTACAGAAGCCAGGAAGATAGCACCCCCAATGTAAAAGGAATATCGTACTGAATCGGGAATAGAACCATCGGCAGCGGAATTACTTACGCCGAACACTTCCGAAAACATGGTGGGTAATAAGGAGGCTATCACTGCCCCGCAGCCGATGAAAAATGTTTGCATGGCAAATCCCGCAGTCTGTTGTGAAGGATTTAGCTTATCACCAACGAATGCCCTGAACGGTTCCATAGAAATATTGATCGAAGCATCCATTAACCACAAAACCGCCACTGCCATCCATAAGACAGTAGAGTTTGGCATGAGGAATAAAGCCGTTGCTGCCAGGATCGCCCCAATAAAAAAGAACGGGCGACGACGGCCCCAGAAAGGATGCCAGGTATTGTCACTCAGGTATCCGATGATCGGTTGGACCAGCAAGCCTGTAACCGGTGCTGCAAGCCAGTACAATGGAAGGTCATCGGGCGTGGCACCGAGGGTAGAGAAGATGCGGCTGGTATTTGCGTTTTGAAGGGCAAAGCCAAACTGGATCCCGAAGAAGCCGAAGCTCATGTTCCAGAGTTGCCAGAACGAAAGCCTGGGTTTAGTAAATGTGCTCATTGATATGGTTAGGGGTTAAAAGGTTAATATCCATGCATCTGTAGTTGGTACCTTGACCGGAATACCCTGTTGAATATCAGCAACAGTAATTGTCTTCCCGGTAAGAAGTTCTTTGAACTGAACATTCTTCTTATTTTTAATTCCCTCTAAAAACTCCTCAGGGAGTTTTATATGGGATTCCAACACCTGGTTTCTTTCAAAATTGGCGATGATAAGTGCTCGCTGATCACCTGAAAAGCGCAGGTAAGCGTAGTTTCTATGGGTAAAATTCTCCTGATTCGTTAATTCAAGAAACCTTCCCTCCCGTAGTGCACTCTCAGACCGCACGGAATTCAGAAGTGTGCGATAGAAACCCCGCAGATAGTGCTGATCTTCACTCAACAGTTTGCCGTCAAAGGCACCATTATTCATCCACTTCTGATGTTCAGGAACACCCCAATAGTCAAAAATAGTCGTTCGGTTATTTTCTCCCGCAAAGCCCGCATTCCCATGGCCGGGTTCGCCGACCTCCTGTCCGAAGTAGATCATAACGGGGCCGGATGAAAGAGTTGCCGAAACAATCATTGCAGGCTTTGCATACCAGGGATTTGAAGCAAAACCAGGCGAAGCTATCCGCTCCTCATCATGATTCTCCAGGAAGCGGAGCATACGGGAGGACATACCACGGCTTTCCACGCTCCATACATGCGTAATATCCTTTACGTTGGCATGATGCTCATTCCGGATAAGCTTTTTCAATCCGTCATAAAGCCCTACCTTATCATATAAAAAATCGAACTTCCCTGTTGTCAGGAAGCTTTGATATTTTTGACTGTTATAAGCTTCGGCGATAAAAATTATATCCGGGTTCTGCTTTTTTATTTCCGGAATCACCCAGCTCCAGAATTCTACAGGCACTTCTTCAGCCATATCACAACGGAAGCCATCCACATCTTTTCGGGTCCAGAATAGCAATATGTCGCGCATCTTGATCCATACCGGCGGAATGGGATCAAAATGATTAGTCTTATTCCGATAGTCAATGCCATAATTAAGCTTTACAGTCTCAAACCAGTCGTTTATGCTGGGTGATTCAGAAAAGACGTTATTACCTGTAGCTTTTGCCGGGTACTCATCGTACCTGCCATCCTTTAACGGGTGGTGAAAGCCATCCCCACCAGGATTAACTTCAGCCGGCACTTTAAAATTCTTCCCGCTTACATAGTAAAAGTCATTTTTTGGATCAAAGTCTTTGGATATATCATCATCAGCCCCAAAATCCCGCACGACCGCAGGGTCATAGTCAGAAACATAATGCCGGGCAACATGATTGGGCACAAAATCTATGATCACTTTAAGATCATGATCATGCGTACGCTTAACAAGGGCATCAAATTCATTCATCCTGTTCTTTACGTCCACAGCCAGGTCCGGATCGACATCATAATAGTCTTTGATGGCATATGGCGATCCGGCTCTACCCTTCACTACATCCGGATCATCTATCCTGATACCCGCGGAAGTATAGTCGGTCATCGTAGCATGTTCAATAACACCCGTGTACCAGACGTGAGAAATCCCCAGGTCTTTCAGACTGTCAAGCGCAGTTTCGGTGATATCGTTAAATTTTCCGGACCCGTTCTCTTCAATGGAACCGTAGTGCTTATTAGTCTGAACTTTATTGCCAAACAAGCGCACCATCATCTGATAGATCACCAGTTTATTGTCAGATATCTTTTCTTCAGTATTAATTGTATCCATTGCATTGGGATTTTTCACTTTAACAGAACAGTTTGCCAGGAATATGGCCAGTAGAAAAAGAGGGAAACGCCTTTGAATCATGAATGTTTGTTTAATATTCTTGTGATATCGGGTGAATCATGAGCTCATCAATTACTACATGAGCAGGTGCGGTGAGAATGTGGATCACTGATGCTGCGATATCTTCCGGGTTCAGTTGAACATTATTTTCGTTAGCTCCCGGAGTGTTATTGTTGAACCAGGTTTCAACCAAACCCGGGTAAACAACGCTTACCTTGATATTATCTTTCCGCACTTCTTTGCGCAAAGCAGAACAAAACGCGTCCTGCGCATATTTACTGGCGCAATAGAGTGCTCCGTTAGCAAAGGTTCGTTTCGAGACATCGGAAGCTATGGATATGATGTGTCCCCTTTTTTGTGCCTGCATCATCGGAGCCAGGTATTTACACATCAGAAAGGTTCCCTTTACATTCACATCCATGGTGTCATCCCATAAATCGCTATCCGTATCAGTTACCGGCTGGAAAGATCCAATACCCGCGTTATTGACCAGGATATCAACAGTTGTATTTGTATTAGAAAGGCCAGCTACAAATTGCCTGATCGCAGTTTCGTCTGTTATATCTAAAATCACTGCACTTGCCTTGCCGCCTTCACTTTTTATCGATGAAACCAGCTCCTGCAATTCCTGTTCGTGTCTGGCCGTGACGATTACGTTAGCACCCTGCCGCGCCAGGTCGAGAGCAATTGCTCTTCCAATGCCGCGGGAAGCACCTGTGACTACTGCAATCTTATTGTTTAAGCTCATTTACCGCTGTGATATTGGAATTTGAGGAGAGCGTATATGACTGGCCATGAACAGAAATATCAATGCTGCCAGCAGACTCATTGCTGATATAAACCTTGTCTTTTGCAACCTTCACTGTAAGCAGGACACCGCGAAATCCGATTTTGAATGAGAATGAACTCCATTTACCGGGAAGGAAGGGATTAAACACCAGGCGGCCATTCTGAACCCGCATGCCGGCGAATCCTTCGACAACGCTCATCCAGGTACCTGCCATTGATGTTATATGGCAGCCATCCTCCGTATCATTATTATAATCGTCCAGATCAAGGCGGGCCGTACGAAGATAAAATTCATATGCCTTCTCAAGATTACCCAGGCGGGCGGCTAATATAGCATGCACACATGGCGATAAGGAACTTTCGTGAACAGTTCTCGGTTCGTAATAATCGAAATTACGCCGGATCGTTTCAATATCATACTGGTCTTCAAAAAAATAAAGTCCCTGCAGTACATCCGCCTGCTTTATAAAGCACGACCGCAATATGCGGTCCCAGCTCCACTTCTGATTTAAAGGCCTGTCTTCCGGGCGCAGATCATCAACAAGAACCTGCTCCTTATCCAGGTATCCATCCTGCTGCAGATAGATCCCGGAATCCTTATCTTCAGGGAAGTATAAATTAGCAACTATTTTCTGCCATTCTTCAACCTCTCCAGCCACATCCAGCTTTGTCTTATTTATCAAAGCGTCATACTGCCCGGCGGAATTCCGTTTAACTAGCTCTAGCGCATCTGTTGCATATTGCAAACACCAGGCGGCCATAGTATTGGTGTACCAGTTATTGTTAACGTTGTTCTCATATTCGTTCGGCCCCGTGACACCCAGCATAACGTATTTGTTAAGGTTGGCACTCCAGTTCACCCGTTGAGCCCAGAACCGGGCAATCCCAATGAGTACTTCCAGACCGTATTCCTGAAGATAGCTTTCGTCTCCTGTATATCGAATGTAGTTGTAGATGGCGAAGGCTATCGCACCGTTCCGGTGAATCTCTTCAAAGGTTATCTCCCATTCATTGTGACATTCTTCGCCGTTCATGGTAACCATCGGGTATAGCGCCGCGCCGTTCGTAAATCCTAATTTCACGGCATTCTCTATCGCTTTTTCAAGATGGTTATACCGGTAAATAAGGAGATTCCTGGTCACCTGCGGATCAGCGGTCGCCAGGTAGAACGGCACACAATAAGCTTCCGTATCCCAATAGGTAGAGCCGCCGTATTTTTCACCTGTAAAGCCCTTAGGGCCTATATTCAGACGTGAATCTTCACCCGTGTAAGTTTGATTTAGTTGAAATATATTAAAGCGTATAGCTTGCTGAGCAGAGGGGTCGCCCTCAATAACAATATCACCCTGCTCCCACTTCTTTGCCCAGGCGGCCGCCTGTTCCTGAAGCATTTTCTCAAACCCCTTCCCGGTGACGTAGCTGACCACTTTTGTACAAGCATCTAACAGGTTACCCTCAGGATGATTTTCAGATGAAAGGTTCGCCGCATATTTATAAACGGACAGGGTTTGATTAGTATTTACTAGCTGCTTAATTTCCAGGCCTGTAAACTTATCTCTTTCTACGGACGAGGACTCAAAGGGAATCGTCGCGCCATCGAGACTCAAAGTTACCTTCATCCCGGTACATACCTCAAAGCCTGTCTTCCTGGTACG
This sequence comes from Flavihumibacter soli, assembly GCF_010692725.1. GTDB lineage: Bacteria > Bacteroidota > Bacteroidia > Sphingobacteriales > Sphingobacteriaceae > Daejeonella > Daejeonella soli. Next base: position 380,493 of record NZ_JAAFZB010000094.1, read on the forward strand.
AAGAGTCAAATAAGCACTATCCGTAAATGAAGACTTCTGTACTTCATCCCAGAATTTTTCGTCGTAATTGGCGTCCTGATTCTTTACATCGCCATCAATAAAAGGAATAACGGTAATGGGCGAATCAAAGTTCAAGGGAGTGATGTTGTAACGGATAGCTCCGGCTTCGTCGTCAGCCATACTGCAGAAGCGAAGTGAATTTACCTTCAGCTTTTTGCCGCTGGCAAGTTCGGCTGTAAAAGATCTCTCGAGGTAGCCGGCCCTCATATTTAAAACACGACGGAAATCCGTTACAATACATGTATTTAAATCAAGGGGTTCGCCTTCTATGATTATATCAATTCCGATCCAGTTAGCGGCATTTAAAACCTTGGCAAAATATTCAGGATAGCCATTTTTCCACCACCCAACCCGGGTTTTATCAGGATAATAAACGCCAGCCACATAATTCCCCTGCAAGGTCTCCCCTGTATAGGTTTCTTCAAAATTTGCCCGCTGACCCATCCGGCCATTCCCCAGACTAAAGATACTCTCAGATATCTTATTAAGGTGAGGATCAAATCCTTCCTCAATTATATTCCACTCGTCAGTTTTTATGTAATTTTTCATGAGCCACATCACAGCTTAACCCCATTATCCACTTCTTAACCCAGGATACTGGAGAGCACAATCATTAAAGTTTTTCTAGTTGTTCCATATTCATTTCATGCAAGCCGGCAATAACCAGATCCGCACCCGGCAGATTCTCGGACGACCCGATGCCAACTACTTTCATCCCACCCGCTTTCGCCGCTTCCACACCTGCAATCGCATCCTCGAACACCACACATTCTGATGAGTCAACACCCAGCATTTCGGCACCCTTCAGAAAAACCTGCGGATCAGGTTTGGAGGCAGTAATAATGTTTCCATCTACGATGGCGTCGAAGTAATCGTTCAGGCCTACTTTCGTAAGTATGATCCCTGCATTTTTACTGGCAGAGCCCAAAGCGATCAAATAACCAGCCTCTTTCAAATTCGACAGAAATTCTTTGGCACCCGGGAGGATCTCAGCAGGTGTCATTTCAGAGATCATTTCGACATACCAGCTATTCTTGCGATGTGCGAGATTATCTCTTTCCGGTTCTTGCTTTTCTATACCACCCCAACCTAAGATCAGTTCAAGTGATTCTTTACGGCTGATGCCTTTCAGTTTTTCATTAGCTTCCTCGGTAAAGTCAAAACCCAGCTCATTAGCAAGGCGCTTCCAGGCTTTATAATGATAGACTGCCGTATCTACGATCACCCCATCCAGGTCAAAAATGCAGGCTTTAATATTTGACATATCTTAGTTTAGTTCAAAAACGGAAGTTGTCTGCGCCGGAATATTTAGCTTGTCACTTAAACCAACAGATTCATCAGTAATCAGATTAACTGCCTTTGAGGCTTTGCCGATACGTTCCGAAAATCTGCCTGTCGACACACTGGTATCTTCCTTATTCGTGTTCATTACAACCATAACAGTTTTATCCGCATTGTAACGGAAATACACATAAACGCCATTCTCAGGAACATACTGCATCAGTTTACCCGTTTGCAGAACAGGCGATTTTTTGCGGTAAACAGCCAGCTTTTTGACAAAATTGAAAGCTTCATTCTCAGAGGCTGATCTTCCTGAAGCCGAGAACTTGTTATCATTATCTCCCTGCCAGCCTCCCTTAAAATCGAGACGAACCAGACCATCAGGATTAGTAAGCCCTTTCATCAGAATTTCATCGCCGTAGTAAAATTGCGGGATGCCCCTCGTGGTTAGGAGCCAGGCGATTCCCATTTTATACTTCTTCACGTCTTCATTTACAACTGAAAAAAATCGCGGAAGGTCGTGATTCGCAAGAAATACAACTAGCCTGGTCGGATCCTTATACATGAAGTCGCTTGCGATGGTCGTATATAATTTATTTACGCCTTCATTCCATCCGAACTTTCCGTTTAACGCCTCGTTGATGCCCCACAGCGCCTGGAAGTCAGTCACTGATTGCAAACCAGTATCGAAGTTTTGGTTGATCGTGTTTCCTTCAGTAAAAAAGGCCTGGTTAGGAATACCATGAACCCAGGTTTCACCGAAGTATGTTAGGTCAGGATATTCGGCACTAACGGCCCTGGCCCACTCCGCCATGTAGCCTGCATCATTATATGCGTAGGTATCCAACCGAAAACCGTCAAGTCCTGAATACTCTACCCACCAGATGTGACTTTGAGTAATATAATTTCGAACAAAAACATTTGACTGGTTCAAATCTGCCATATGCTTGTCAAACCAGCCATCAGTCATGGTTTTCCTGTCAGCCTGGGACGCGTACGGATCAAACAAAACCTGATCCTTGTAAGATGTCTTGGTAAAAGAAGGCCATTGGTGCACCCAGTCTTTGGAAGGAAGATCTGTAATGGTCCAATGCTCGGTTCCGACATGGTTATGAACCAAATCCTTCATCATTTTCATCCCGCGTTTATGCAGTTCATCGACCAGTTTCCTGTAAAGTTCATTGCTGCCGTAGCGACGATCGATCTTATAATTTTCAGTATTCGCGTAACCGTGATAAGAGGTCTTTGGCTGGTCATTTTCAAGCACCGGATTTAACCAGAGCGTTGTAACTCCCAGTTCCTGCAGATAATCCAGATGATTAATGATACCCTGCAGGTCGCCACCATGCCGTAAGTACATAGAATCCCGATTAAGAGACGTTTCATTCATTCCGCTAATCACATCGTTTGTCTTATCGCCATTGGCAAAACGATCAGGCATAATAAGATAGACGAAATCCTTATTAGTGACGCCCTGGGCTTTTGCGGACTGGTTACGGGATTTCAGCTCATAGCTGTAAGACAATGCCTTCTCGCCCTTCCTCTTAAAACTGATATTAAACTTTCCGGCTTGAACATCTGGTGCAAGCTCAAGGTCAAGAAAAAGGTAATTTGGGTTTTCGACCTTATGAATATTTTTCAGGGTGACGCCATGATAAGTTAACTGAACTTCACGGCTGCTGATATTGGCACCATGGACAATAAGTTGCAGTTTCGGGTTTTTCATCCCCGCCCACCAGAAAGCAGGCTCAATGCGGTCAAGAGGTGCGATCGCTCCATATGAGAGGTTTGTGAAAAAAAAACTCAGGAATATCAGGCAGTAAAATCTATATCTCATGGATTGGTGTAATCAGCACACTAAATTATATTTTATTATCAGGATTATTTGCGTCTTGGTAAACTAATCGGTTTTTCAGACCTGATCTAAGGCGACCAGGTAAAATGCAAAAAGCCCTGTCTGGTAAATACCAAACAGGGCTCTGAAAGTTTATAGGCTTATTGGTTGAATGTAAAGCCTACATAGTACATGGCTCCCATAGCCGGGTTACCATAGGAAGTCACGTTATAATTGTTCAGAATGTTTGAACCTCCAAGTTTAATCATCGCTTTTACTGAAGGGATCTTTAAGTTAACCTGGCCATCAAGTGTTCCGAACGAATCAACGTTGCCTGTGGCAAAGGAAGATGACCAGTAGAATGAATCCTGCCAGCGGTAAGAAATGTTGAAGCCAACGTTCTTAGTTATTTCACGACTACCAAAACCGAGGTTGTATCGGATTTTTGGCGTGTTAAAGTCATTAATATAGTTAGCAGGCAAATCACCAATCTCGTTATAAGAGACGTTACCGTTCACGTTGAATTTGCCGATCATATAGTCTAAACCCAAGGCGGCTCCGTAAGAAGTAACTTCACCTTCGGCATTCACAGGAGCACCGAATTTTGTGAAAGTTGTACCGGTAGCATTACCCTGGAATACTTCAACAGCCGTAATAAAATTCTTATACTGGTTATAGTAACCGTAAGCATCAAGTAAGACATTCGGACCTAACAAGCCTTTATAACCTAACTCATAAGCCTGTACACTTTCCGGCTGAACGCCTTCCGCGCTAAAGGTATATTGCTCCAGTAATGCCGGGTTTGGTGCACCCGCTGAAGCCGACGCTAAAAAGGCACGATAGCTGACATCAGTATACGGCTTGTTATTGTACAAGTCGTATTTCTGAATCATTTCCGGAATACCTCCAATAAGACGCGTAGAACCGCCACCAACTGACAGATCTATGTATTGGTTTTGCGTGGTAGGGTTACGATAACCAGTTTGGTAGGAAAGGCGGACATTATTGTTAGGAGCCACAGTAAATACTCCAGTTATACGCGGCGTAAACCTGCCTTCAAAATTGCTGCTTTTATCATAGCGGCCGGCAAAGGTTAACTTGAACTTATCATCCAGTAATTTCTTTCCCAGGGTCGCGAAACCGCCATACTCATTAATATTGATTTCGCGGTTGAGGTCATCAAAAATAGTTCCGCCTGAATTCAGATCATAAATACGATAAGACGCTCCAACCTGGAATTCCACGGCATTTTTAAGGGCATTGGTGAAATTATACATCCCTTCATAATGCCATAAATTAGTTTTGTCATTGAATTTTGCGCCCAAAGCGGTTTGATTGCTGATGTTTGTATCCATGATCTTCCTTTTGGCGGTCTCAAACTGCGGTGTGCCGGGTTCGAAACGTCCCACGTCAGCAGCCTGACGGGCAAGGTTATGAGCCTGTGCAGGTTGTGCACCAGCAGCTACCGCACCAACGTAATTCCCTACGTACTGAGGGAACCATGCAGTTGAAGCCTTCGAGCTTTCGTTTATATAACTTCCAAGGATCGATGAAATATACGAATCACCTGATCGCTCCTGGGTTGTATAACCACGAACCATGAAATCCTGGCCCTTTACCTCTAACTTATATTGACCAATACTGAAGTTACGAAGAGAGTAACGGTCAGAACCTGTATACACGGAAGTTCCTGAGCCCCAATTAGCCTGGGCGACAGCTTCGATCGTGTTACTGATCTTGTAATGCAAGGAGTTTGATGTCTTGAATGACTCAGTATTGTAATCTACCAGATAACTTTCCGCATAACCCGTCCTCGAAACAGCCTGGTCAGGAATTGCTCCGGAGCGTAAACCGATATTAAAAGGAAGAACGTTTTGAACTGCCGGCCTTAAAGGTGCCGGAATAGCCCCCAGGAAGCCTGCAATCTGCGCTGGCGTGGTCGGCAAAGGTAAACTTGCATTGATCAGAGCTATTACATCCGGGATGGCGCCTCCGGTTGCCTGAGCAACTCCAGCCCTCGTTGCATTCTGAACCGAATTGGCCACGTTACGCATATTAGCATTCACCTCATCGCCATAAATATTTATTCCATCATAATTTGGATCAGTGCTTCTGTCGCCCTCCTTAACCATACGGCCGGTGCGGTCAAAATTGGTATAGTTGCCAGCCTGCCAGTCTTTCGCCTGTAAAAATGAGACATTGGTTTTGAATGCCCATTTCTTGTTCCATGATCTTGCATACCTGAATGCAACATCCTGAAAGTCCTGCGTATTTTGCAGAGGATCATCCACATGATTGATTCCTGATTTGACCTGAAAGCTTAAGCCCTGGTAATTAAATGGGTTTTTTGAACTTAACAACATTGTACCGTTAATACCACCAGCACCATATAGCGCTGATGATGCGCCAGGTAATAGTTCTACATTATCCAGATCAAGCTCTGAAATACCGATGATATTACCTACCGAAAAATTCAGACCTGGTGCCTGATTATCCATTCCGTCGATAAGCTGGTTAAAACGCGTATTGCCATTCGAGTTGAACCCACGAGTATTCACTGATTTAAATGTCAAACTCTGAGCACTCATTTCGACACCCTTCAGATTTGCCAGGGCATCATAAAATGTCGGCGCGGCCATTTCGCGAATCGCAGCAGATCCTACACGCTCGATAGATACGGGTGATTCCAGGATCTTTTCAGGAGTACGGGAAGCGGCGATTACAACTTCCTGACCAAGTATAGCCTGACTTTCCAGGCCGATCTGGAGATTTGTTGTAGAACCGGTAAGAACTTGCTCCTGGGTTTTATAACCCAGATAGCTTATCACGATTGTAAATGGCGCAGTTTCCGAAGTTGTAAATGAAAATTTACCATTTTCATCACTCGATGTACCCACATTTGTCCCCTTGACTACAACGGCAACTCCCGGTAATACCTCATTAGTCGCCTTATCTTTAACAGTTCCTGAGATGGTAACGCCCTGGGCCAAAGCCATCGAACTGATTACCACAATAAGAAACAGGGTACTGGTTAGCCGGGTAAAAATTTTCCGCATAAAATTTTAGATTAGTGTGATTGGTTAATTAGAGTTAGTTGTGCTAACATAGTACTTATTTTGATTTTAAACAATATGAAGGAGTTATTTTATGCGTGCATAGCAAATTTATGTTCTGCCGTTTGCTAAATTACCGCGAATAAATTTGCCTACAGAGAACATTAAAATAGTGTTTTGCAGAGGCACTAAAATTTTCACATATTTATCAGCCGAACAATTCCTCTCTTGCTTTAGGCACATCAAACCTCGAGCCCGCGAAAAGGAATGAAATTACACACCAATAAGCCATTATTTGAACCTCACCTGGTGAGCATACCCAAGTAAAATTCTCAATGAAGCTACTCAAAGCAGTAATAGCATTATCAGTTACCCTCATACTGGTGATTGTTTTAAATTCAAAACTGGGTGATATCCCGCCCCTGGGAAAGTTCCTTGACCCTTTTCACGGTTTCTGGCAGAACGCAGAGCCGAGGGATTTGGGTAAGAATCAGGAACTCAGGATAAATGGCCTGAAAGGCAAAGTTGAGATCAGGTTTGATGATCAGATGATTCCGCACATTTTTGCCGAAAATGATCACGATCTATTTCTTGCCCAAGGGTATATTACCGCTAAAGACCGCTTGTGGCAAATGGACTTTCAAACCCGCTTTGCCGCGGGGCGTTTATCAGAAGTAATTGGCGACAAAGCTATCGAACTTGATAAATATCAGCGTCGTATGGGTATGCCCTTTGGCGCTGAAAATATGGTTAAAGCGATGCAGAAAGATCCTCAGATGCTGGCAGTAATGCAGGCATACGCCGATGGGGTAAACGCATACATTAATTCATTGAATCCCTCTGATTATCCCATAGAATTCAAAATACTCAATTATAAACCGGAGGAATGGAAGATCATTAACTCGGCGTTCCTGCTAAAGTTAATGTCCGCCACGTTGTCCGGCGGCTCGAATGAGTTTTATATGAACAATATTCTTAGCGAGTACGGGCCTGAGGTAGTTAAAAACCTGTTTCCAGACTATCCTTACCGGGAAGATCCGATCATTCCTGCCGGAACAAAATGGAATTTTAAACCGGTGGAGATACCTCAGCCACCGGCGCTATTAGCAAATACAGGAGGCATGAATATTCTAACCAAAGAGAAGGTCGAGGGTATTGGCAGCAATAACTGGGCTGTTTCAGGAGCAAAGTCAGCTACCGGCTTTCCAATGCTTGCTAATGATCCGCACCTCGAGTTAAGCCTCCCGTCCATTTGGTATCAGATACAGCTTGCCGGTGACGTTTCCAATGTTTACGGTGTTTCATTACCCGGAGCGCCGGGTGTTATCATAGGATTCAATAAGGATGTAGCCTGGGGTGTAACGAATGTAGATGCCGATGTGCTCGACTGGTATAAGGTCCGTTTTAAGGATGAAACGAAAAAAGAATACTGGTATAACAACACCTGGCATAAGGTTAAGCAACGCATTGAAACGATCAAGATCCGCGGCGGAGGCCTGGTAACCGACACCGTGTATTATACTCATCACGGCCCGGTTGTTTATTTGGAGGGTCAGAAGCCTGCAAACTTTGCCAAGGTCAATAATATTCCCACCGGTCATGCCTTACGCTGGGTAGCTCATGACCCGTCCAATGAGTTCAGAGCGATCTATCAGCTAAACCACAGCAAGAATTATGATGACTACCGCAGCGCTATAAAGTATTTTAATGCCCCGGCTCAGAACTTTATTTTCGCCAGTGCCGGGAATGATATCGCGATCACCCCGAACGGCTACTTCCCTTTAAAATATAAAGATCAGGGCAAATTTATACTGGATGGCAGTTTACCAGCCAATGACTGGCACGGACGGATTCCCGCAGCACATAATCCAACCGTCAAAAACCCGGCGCGTGGCTTTGTAAGTTCCGCCAATCAGTCATCAACCGATCAGACCTATCCGTACTATATCAACTGGGAATTCGCGGACTACGAGCGCGGCCATCGCATTAATAAGCGCCTGACGGCCATGAGTAAAGCTTCTGTTGACAGTATGAGGAGTCTGCAAAACGATAACTACAGCATGCTTGCGGAGAACATAAAGTTAGATCTCATCCGGACAGTGAAACAGGAAAGCCTTAATGCATCCCAAAAGGAAGCTTTAAAAATTGTCAGCGAATGGAATAACGCCTATGATTCCGGCGAGATGGGAGCGAGTATCTTTGAGATCTGGAGGAAGCTGGTGGAAAAAAATATTTGGGATGATGAATTTACTAAAGACGATCGTCCGATGCGGTATCCCTCCCGTGACCGTATGGTTGAAATGCTGCTGAACGAACCTGATGCGCGTTGGTATGATAACATTAATACTGCGTCTAAGGAAACGAAAACCGATATCATCCAGCTAAGCTTCGTGGCAGCTGTTGACAGCCTGCAGGATAAATACGGATCAATCTCAGACCGGTGGGAATGGGGGAACGTCAAGCACAGTCATGTTCCGCATCTCGCAAAGATCGGTGGGTTTGGTTCAAAGTTTATCAATAATGGCGGTTCAAAAGCTTCTGTAAACGCCATGAGTGAAACCAACGGTCCCTCATGGCGAATGGTCATACAGCTGGGAAAGAATGTTAAGGGTTATGGTGTCTTTCCCGGTGGTGAATCGGGCAATCCCGGTAGTTTTTACTATGACGATATGATTGATACCTGGAGCAGCGGTAAACTCAACGAACTGTTGTTTCTGAGATCAAAAGCCGAGCAGTCAAAAAGGATCAGGACGACCTGGAGTTTGAGTAGTAAGTGATAAGTTGTAAGTAGTAAGTTTAAGTTTTAACGATTAAGAATTAAGTCATGTTCCTCATATTCCTCATCATTATCGTTTCATTGATCCTTCAGCTCTTCCTTCCCTGGTGGATCATCGCCCTGATTGCTTTTCCACTGGCTTTCTGGAAAGCACGAAGTGCAGGTCATGCATTCGGCTCAGGCTTCATTGCTATTTTCTTACTGTGGGTCGTTATGGGATTGTTCAAATCTTTTCCGAATGAACACCTGCTGGCCAACCGCGTGGGCGAAATGTTCATGCTACCCCCGGGATCGTCTAACTGGATATTCATGCTTCTCGCAACTGGGATTGTCGGCGGCCTCGTGGGAGGCATCTCCGCTCTTGCCGGTTTCATGGCAGGGAATGCATTTAAATCCCGTCAGGGTTTAAAGGGAGCATAGGAGAATTGTATCTTTGGCACGTGAAAAACATCACGTCAGACGATATTTTTTCGATCGGCAGCTTGCAGCAATTCGAGAAACTTACCTTAGATATTTTCCGGTTTCAAGCGGCTAACTGCCATATCTATTCGGATTTTCTAACGCATCTGGGTATTGACGTTTCCAGCGTGTTAAGACTGGAAGACATCCCCTATTTACCGATTGAGTTCTTCAAAACCCACCAGATCACTTCCTCGGAGGCCCAGGCAGAGATCACATTTACAAGTTCAGGAACAACCGGGACAACGCAGAGCAAGCATCCTGTAACTGATCTCAGCGTATATGAGCAAAGCTACAGTGCCTGTTTCCAACAGTTCTATGGCGACATCAGGAATTATGCAATACTTGCCCTCCTCCCCTCATACCAGGAACGTGAAGGGTCCTCGCTGATCTATATGATCGACGATCTTATCCAAAGCGGGCATTCGGAAAGTGGATATTTCCTTTACAATCATAATGACCTGGCGGAAACCCTTAACCGGCTAAAAAGTGAGAAGACCCACACGATCCTTATCGGAGTGACGTATGCTTTGCTTGATTTCGCAGAAAGCCATACTGTCGAATTTCCAGAACTTATCGTAATGGAAACAGGCGGAATGAAAGGAAAGCGCCGTGAAATGATCCGTGAAGAGTTACATGAAGCCCTTTGCCAGGGCTTCGGAGTTCCGGCTATTCATTCGGAATATGGGATGACCGAATTATTGTCGCAGGCATATTCAAAAGGTGGCGGTCTCTTTCATGCTCCCGCCTGGATGAAAATTTCTATCAGGAATACCAACGATCCTCTGGAATTACTTGGTTCTGGTCAAACAGGCGGAATCAATGTTATTGACCTGGCAAATCTCAATTCATGTTCATTCATAGCTACCCAGGACCTGGGAAAAGTATATCCGGACGGGAGTTTTGAGATCTTAGGTCGTTTTGATAACAGTGACATCAGGGGATGTAACCTCCTGATTCAGTAATACAAAGCCTTTCCCATTTTCATACTAGTGAAAATTTGATTTTATTGTTTAATCATTCTTTGTATTTTTGAAAGCACCAATTAATTTCCCTGCCATTCCTTCCTGCTTACGGTTACTCCCGGTGCTCCTTTAAACCGTTCCTGATCAGCTGATCAAAGTATCTGTGATTTAAATTCTACCGAATACATAAATCTATTACTTCAAAAAAGGAGGTTACTATGAGAACAAAAAGTTTACTGCAGTTATCGGCACTCGCTACTGCTGCATTCCTGGCGTTATCCTGTCAAAAAGAAACGCCACAAGCCTTCCAGTCAGGACCTGACGAAACACTTGAAGCCTATTCTGTCTTTGCGACCGGTCTGATGAATCCGCGTGGACTGGAGTTTGGCCCCGACGGCTATTTATACGTTGCTGAAGGCGGCCCGGGCGGCACAAATTCGACTGAAGGTCAATGTGAGCAAGTGCCTTTCGTTGGCCCCTATCTTGGTAGCCCCATAGGTGGGAGAATTTCTAAGATCAGTCCATCCGGCGAAAGAACAACTGTATCGGACCAATTTCCTTCTTCCCAGGGGGCCGCTGACCCCTCTGTAAGCGGGGTTGGTGACATCGGTTTTTGCGGGAATGACCTTTACGCCCTGGTGACTGGCGGAGGTTGTTCGCATGGTGTTCCCGATAAAGCCAACGGACTATATCTTGTTAAACCTTCCGGCCCGCCGGTATTAGTGGCCAATTTAAGCGAATGGGTGAAAAACAACCCGGTAGCGGCTCCTCCGGCAGACTTCCAGTATGATGGAGAATGGTTTAGTATGGTCTACGTCAACAACAGCTTTTATGCGATGAATGCGAATCAGGGAGAACTGGTTAAAATAACTACCAGCGGCAAGGTAACGCGCGTTGCGGACATCTCTGCGGTTTACGGACATATTGTTCCGACATCAGTTACTTATTGCGACAAATTTTATTTTGGTAACCTCAACACCTTTCCGATTGTTCAGGGCAGCTCAAGCGTTTACACCTCCAGCCTGAAAGGAGATCTGAAGGTCTCAGAAACCGGCTTCACCACCATCCTCGGTGTTACTTTCGATAAGAAAAATCGCTTATACGTTCTGGAGAATACCACAAACAACCCTTTCCCAACTCCGGGAACAGGAAGGGTTATACGTACAGACGGTAAAGGCAATAAAGAAACCATTGCCGAAGGGCTGGTGTTGCCTACAGCCATAACAACCGGACCTGACGGCAACCTTTATGTATCCAATGTAGGTTTCGGACCTGTCTCTAACACCGGCGGAGGCCAGATACTCAAGATCGAGATCAATGATTAACCGTTAACGATTTCTAAAAAAAAGAGCGACAATCCGGAATACGGATGTCGCCCTTTTTTTGCGTATCAAATAAACAGGATATTTATCAGACTGTTAAATTCCAGCCCTTCCTGTATTCGCGTTTTACGAACTGGTTTGCTTCATCAAAATTGGTCACTTTCATCTTAGGACCATCCCAGAGTAACTTAATATATCTTCCCGGGTAGGAATATCCCTTACCATCCGCCGATTGCTTACGTATATCAAACCCACGGATTGCAAGATTCCCCATCAGAACAGTTTCTGTTAAAGGACCGGCAATTGAAAAATCGGAACTCAATTCCATTTTTCCGTAGCCTGCAATTGCAGCTTCAACCCATTGAGTATAATGCCCTGCTTCACCACCGGGAACCAATGAAATAGTTTTAGGGGTGTTAACCTCAGACGTTCTGGAAAGAGGCAGCAATTTTGGATCGCGTCCATAGGTGCTGCACATCATTTTGCCTTTGGTACCGATAAACAAAGCACCGTTACCTCCGTCACCCATACGCTCGTTAGGTCCCAGTTCCACCGGACGTTCAGGCTGTATACCGCCATCCATCCAATGAAGTTTTATAGGCGATCCGCCTTTTTTAGCAGATGCAAAGGTCATGATAGCATGGGAAGACGGGGGACAGCTTTCCGGAAAATAACCCCTCTTAAACTCATCTACATAGACACTGCCAACACTGGCTTCAACCTCCGTCGGATAACCGAGTCCCAAAACGCGGAAAGGTGCTTCCACAAGGTGGCAAGCCATATCTCCCAGTGCGCCGGTGCCGTAATCCCACCAGCCGCGCCAGTTAAACGGAACAAGTTTCTCAATATAATCCTTCTCAGGAGCTGTTCCCAGCCATAGATCCCAGTCAAGGTTCGCAGGAACATCAGCCTTTTTAGCGGGCCATGCAATGCCTTGCGGCCACACGGGACGGTCAGTCCAGCAATAAACGGTATGCACATCGCCTATTACGCCTGCATTATACCATTCCCGCAATTGACGTACTCCGTCACCCGAAGCACCCTGGTTACCCATCTGGGTTACTACTTTGTAACGCTTCGCGCCTTCTGTCAGCATCCTTGCCTCGTAGATATCATGCGTTAATGGCTTCTGCACATATACATGTTTACCCATCTGCATAGCAGCCATTGTTATGATTGCATGATTATGGTCTGGTGTTGCGACAGAAACCGCATCAAAATTCTTGGACTCCTTATCAAAGAGCTCCCGCCAGTCCTTGTAGAATTTCGCTTTAGGGAAACGATTTACTGATCTCGCTGCCCGGTTTGTATCCACATCGCAGAGGTAGGCCACATCGCATTTTCCACCGGCATAAAAACCAGTAAGATCACTCTCGCCCTTTCCGCCCACACCAATACCCGCTATCAGTAGACGGTCGCTCGGCGCTGTATATCCTTTTCCCCCTAAGACGTACCGGGGCACGATCATAAAACCAGCAGCGGCTATTGCTGCCGTTTTAACGAAATCTCTCCTGCTTGTTGCTTTAGTTTCAGACATAATTACCCTGTTATGAAATAGAAGATGCTCAAATATTTGATTAGTTCTTTACAATTATAAAAATAACCAGGATCAGGTAGCCCAGGCTTTATCCCCTTTTTTATAAGGATAATCGCCGTCATATTTTCCTGGAATTGCCACATAGCGCAGAGCTTTAGTGGCTCCAACTTCCGAAGTGAAGAAACCCAGCATTGTAAGTTCCTTTAACATGCGGAAATAATGCGAAGGCTGTTCCGGAGATTTACTTTCCATGTAGGCCTTTTGTTTCGCATCCATTTTCGTAAAGAAAGCTGTTCTCTCTGCAGCACTGCATTCCATAAAGGATTTACCCTGTTCTTTTTTGCATTGTTCATCCATTCTTTCCAAACCTTCACGGAAAATTCCCTGATCGCGCGGGGTATAGCAGTCACGAACCATGACATTCATAAATTCACCTACTTTCGCAGCCTTGGCACCCGGAGTGCTGGTAGCAGGCAAGATGGTCTCGCCCATTTCGTCCAGCAATGCGATGGTGTCGGTATTAAAAAATGAACCCGCACTTGCCGCTTTTTCAGGCGAGGGAGTACATCCTATTTCGAGGAAAAGGTTGGCACCGATGATCGTTCCTCCCAGTAGCCAGCTTACTTTTGTTATAGCTTCTCTTCTATCCATGATATTTTATTTATGCCCGGAGGCGTTCATTTAGATATTACCTTTCTTGAGTTCCTTAACTGCATGATCAACCGCACGGGCAGTCATTGCCATATAGGTTAATGATGGATTCTGACAGCCGGCAGAAGTCATAGCCGCCCCATCAGTAACGTATACGTTCGTAGCATCCCAAACCTGGTTATTGCCATTCAGCACAGATGTTTTAGGATCTCTTCCCATACGGGCAGTTCCCATTTCATGGATACCCATACCCATGGTATAGCCGGCATCGTATGTAGAAACATTCTTTAACCCGGCGATCTCCAGCATTTCCTTCCCATCCTCCATCATGTCCTTCCGCATTTTCATTTCGTTTTCCTTGATTTCGCAGTCGATAGCCAGAACAGGTAATCCCCACTTATCCTTTTTCGACTTGTCGAGCGTGATCTTATTCTCATGATAAGGCAAGGTTTCACCAAAGCCGGTGATACCCATTCGCCATTGACCCGGCTCACACAAAGCATCCTTGAACTCTCCGCCGATGCTTAGTTCTGCGATCTCACGGCCCCATCCTTCCCTGCTTGCACTGCCCTGGTATCCAAAACCACGTAAATAATTTCGCTTCCTATCTCCCGGAATGTTCTGGAACCTTGGAATATAAATACCGTTGGCACGACGTCCGTAAGTGTACTTATCATCAAATCCCTCTGCGACCCCTGAAGCGCCCGCACGGAAATGGTGATCCATCAGGTTATGGCCCAACTCGCCGCTGCTGCTGCCCAGTCCGCCTTCCCACACATCGGTAGCCGAGTTCATCAGAACCCAGGCTGAATTTAATGCCGAAGCACATACGAAAACAACTTTCGCGAAGTACTCGTAGGTCTGGTTCGTTTCAGCGTCAATGATCTCAACTCCCTTCGCCTTTTTAGTGTCTTTATCGTAAAGTATTTTGGTTACAATAGAAAAAGGACGTAAGGTCAGATTACCGGTTGCTACAGCCGCAGGTAAAGTCGATGATTGAGTACTGAAATAGGCGCCAAATGGGCATCCCAGCCAGCATTTGTTGCGGTACTGGCAATTGGTACGGCCTGGTAAAGGTTCTGTAATGTTGGCTACCCGGCCCATGATCATGTCCCGGTGCTCTTTATAATGAGCTTTTATGCGCGCAGAAACATGTTTTTCTACCACGTTCATGTCCATCGCCTTCTGGAATTCTCCATCGGGCAATTGTGCTAAACCATCGCGATTTCCGCTGATACCGGCAAATTTCTCCACATGGCTATACCATGGAGCCAGGTCTTCATAGCGGATCGGCCAGTCAACCGCGACACCATCCTTCAGGTTGGCTTCGAAGTCCATCGGACTTAAGCGGTAGCTCTGACGACCCCACATCAGCGAACGGCCGCCCACATGATATCCGCGGAACCAATCAAAGCGTTTTATCTCGGTGTAAGGGCTATCCTTTTCAACCGTCCAATAATTAAGATTCGTTTCATTTAAAGGATAATCACGCCTCAGCACCGGGTAGTCTTTAATCATATCCTGGGTACGCCCGCCGCGATGGGGAAATTCCCAGGGATGTTTATTTGCATTGACATAATCCTTTATATGCTCAATATTCTCTCCCCGCTCGAGCATTATTGTCTTAAGCCCTTTCTCGGTAAGTTCCTTAGCCGCCCATCCTCCGCTAATCCCGGAGCCTATAACAATTGCATCATACGTATTCTCAGCCATAATAATTAATTTTTAGGGTTGGTTTGTTATGTTCAAATTATTTCGATCAGATATCATTTTCCACCTTTAGCGGATTCCAGTCTAATATCTTCTTTATCGCTGAAAAAGACAACAAATAATATTGTTACGACGCCAGCAATTCCGGCTGGTATCAGCCATATCGACTGCCAGTTATTTTGATAAGCATCGGTCACCATACCGGCAATCCAGAAACCGATCAGCATGCCGACACCGTATGTTGCCAGGGTAATTAATCCCTGTGCAGCGCTCTTAAACTTCTCGCCAGCCTTTGAATTAGTATAGATCTGACCTGAGACGAAGAAAAAGTCATAACATATCCCGTGCAGGGCTATACCCAGTATCAACATGAATGTAAGTTCATCGGCGTTGCCATAGGCAAAGAATACGTAACGTACCACCCATGCCAGCATACCTACAAGAATTGTTATTTTCACTCCAAATCGCTTGAAAAAAACCGGAAGCAAAAGCATAAACAAAACCTCCGAGATCTGCCCGATCGTCATTTTACCAGTAGGGTTCTCCAACCCGATCGAAGAAAGGAAAGGGTTAGCATTCTGGTAGTAAAATGCAAGCGGAATACATATCAATATGGAAGATAAAAAGAATACCAGGAAGTTTTTGCTTTTCAACAACTTTAAAGCGTCCAATCCCAAAAGATCAGAAACACTCACTTTTTCACTTTTACTAGCCTTTGGCGGAGTTGCCGGAAGTATAAAGCTAAACAGACCCAGTACCAGGGAGGCGATACTTGCCATTAAAAAGGTATTTCTTAATAAGCCTTCCGATCTACCTTCCGCAGAATCCCAATGAAAGAGAAAACTAATCAGCAAACCTGCGACAATCCAGCCGATGGTTCCCCATACCCGGATCGTTGAGAACTCCTTCTCCGGATCCTTCATCTGGTTGAATGAAACAGAGTTAACAAGTGCAAGCGTTGGCATATACATGATCATGTAGCCAAGTACGTACGGATAGAACGAAGCGAAATCGGTGCTTTGAAACATCAGGTACATTAGAACAGCACCAATCAGGTGAAGTATGCCTAAAATCTTTTCAGCATTAAAATACCGGTCAGCTATCAGGCCAATTATAAAGGGCGCGATAATGGCTCCGAAAGACTGGGTAGAAAAAGCAGCGGCGATCTGCGAGCCGGATGCATTCAGGTTACTCCCGAGGAAAGTACCTAATGTTACGAACCAGGCTCCCCAAATAAAAAATTCAAGGAACATCATTGCTGACAGCTTAAAACGAATTGTAGAGTTCATCATATATTGGTTACGGTTTTAAATTTCAGGTGAAGATTTCAATGATTTCCGTTGCGGAAGGGTGAGCTGCCGACGAACAAATAATGACAGAATGTGTTGTGAATACACTTTGTTCGTACATTTTTCGAATAAAAGCACGGGAAAACAATTGATTTCATTACTATTGGTTAGATTTTACTAGAAAATAAATGTATATTTTTATTTTTAAAAAACATCAATATCCCTCTTAATCTTAATTTTTTTACATGACCAGAAAATTACGAATGGGAATGGTGGGTGGAGGCAAAGACGCTTTCATCGGTGCCATTCACCGCCTTGCCGCCAATATGGACGGCCTCATCGAATTGGTTTGCGGTGCGCTAAGCATTAACCCAGAGATAGCCGAAGAAAGCGGAAAGATGCTGTTTCTATCCCCTGACAGGATCTATAAAACCTACCAGGAGATGATTGAAAAGGAAAGCCAGCTACCCGCTGATCAGCGAATGGATTTCCTGACAATCGTTACCCCGAATTTTGCGCATTTTGCACCAGCCATGATGGCCCTGGAACATGGCTTTAATGTCGTGATCGAGAAACCCATTACCTTTTCTCTTGACGAAGCGAAGCAGCTTCAGGCAAAAGTGAAAGAAACAGGCTTGTTGCTTTTGCTGACTCATACCTATTCCGGCTACCCGATGGTGAAACAGGCGCGGCGAATGGTAAAGGATGGCGTAATTGGAAAGGTTCGTAAAATTTATGTTGAATATCCGCAGGGCTGGCTTAGCAGGTTGAGTGAACGTGAAGGCAACGCGCAGGCCGCATGGAGGACCGACCCGGGTAAAAGTGGCAAAAGCGGAAGTATGGGCGACATCGGTACGCACGCTGCTCATCTTGCAGAGTATGTATCGGGGCTAAAAATAACCCGCATGTGCGCCGACCTGAATATTGTGGTAGAAGGCAGGATGCTGGATGATGATGGAAATGTTTTACTACGATTCGATAACGGCGCAAACGGTGTCCTGATGGCATCACAGGTTGCAGCCGGCGAAGAAAATGCCTTAAAAATTCGGGTCTATGGCGAAACCGGCGGCCTTGAATGGCGCCAGGAAGAGCCGAATACTTTACTGGTGAAATGGCTTGACCAGCCGACCCAGATCCTTCGGGCGGGCGCAGGCTATGGCGACCGGCTTTCCTCCTATTCAATTCATAATACCCGGACACCGGGCGGACATCCGGAAGGTTTCCTCGAGGCATTCGCTAATTTGTATCGCAACTTTGCCCTTACCCTGAGCGCCCGTATAGATGGCACTACACCACCGGAAGAAGCTCTTGATTTTCCGTCTGTTGATGATGGGGTAAGAGGTATGGCATTTATTGATAATGTGGTACGCAGCAGCCAGAGCAACGAGAAGTGGACGGAATACGAGATTTAGAATTACCAATTAAGAATTAAGAATTATGAATTACGATTTAAGATTTACGAACCCATATCTAAAATCTAAAATCTAAAATCTAAAATCTAATCAATGACCACCATTAAAGGACCCGCAATTTTTCTTGCGCAATTCATAGGCGATGAAGCCCCGTTCAATTCATTGGAATCTATCTGTCAATGGGCTAAAAGCCTTGGCTTCGAGGGCGTGCAGATACCAACCGGCGACCCCCGCTTCATTGATCTTCAGAAAGCCGCAGAAAGTAAAACCTATGCTGATGAGATCAAAGGAATTGTTAATCAATGCGGATTAGAGATCACGGAGCTTTCAACCCATTTACAGGGGCAGCTGGTGGCTGTAAATCCTGCCTTTGATACCCTATTTGACGCTTTCGCACCCGCCCATCTCAAAGGGCAGTATAAAGCCCGGACCGAGTGGGCTGTCCAGCAATTGAAGTACGGCGCGCTGGCATCCAAAAATCTGGGTCTTAACGCCCATGCCACGTTCAGCGGCTCGCTATTGTGGCACACCTTTCATCCATGGCCGCAACGGCCTGAAGGATTGGTAGAGGATGGTTTTAAAGAACTGGCCAGGCGGTGGCTTCCTATCCTGAACTATTTTGATGAGCAGGGAGTGGATGTTTGTTACGAAGTACATCCGGGAGAAGACATCTTTGATGGCATAACTTATGAAATGTTCCTCGACAAGGTGAATGAACATCCAAGGGCCTGTCTTCTATATGATCCCTCACATTTCGTCCTGCAGTGTCTGGACTATATTGAATATATCGACCTGTATCATGAACGTATTAAAGCCTTCCATGTAAAGGATTCGGAGTTCAATCCCACAGGCCGCCAGGGAACCTTCGGCGGTTACCAGGGCTGGGCAGACCGTGCAGGACGCTACAGATCGCCGGGCGACGGACAGGTCGATTTCAAACGAATATTCAGCAAGCTCACCCAGTATGATTTTAAAGGCTGGGCTGTTATGGAATGGGAATGCCCGCTCAAACATCCCGAAGATGGGGCGAGAGAGGGTGCCGAATTCATTAAAAAGCATATCATCAGGGTGACGGAGCGGGCGTTTGACGACTTTGCCGGTACGGCCCCAAATGCGGAGCTGAACAAAAAGATCTTAGGAATTTAATTAAACCACTAAATATTATGAAAAAACTGTTGATCCTGTTAGCCCTGTCAGCAAGCATAGTTGCCTGCAACAGCAATACGAAAACCGAAGTTACTTCAGATACGACAGATACTACTGTTATCAAAGAAGAGGGTGAGAATCCCAGTGCCGCTGCCCAGCAGTCAAGTGTAGATACCAATGCCACTAAGATCGGCACCAATCCTACCGTGCCGGATACAACGAAAAAGGACAGCGTACCTAATCAGTAGCAGGTACCGGTAATAATCAATAATTAAATAATAAAAATATGCGTAAAACCCTATTTATTCTTTCGATCGCGGCCCTTGCAGTAAGTTGTGGCAGCGTTAAAAACACCGATTCAATGAGCACATCATCAAAATCAAAGGATGGCTGGATCTCCTTATTTAATGGAAAGAGCCTTGATAACTGGCATACCTACGGAAAAGATAAAGCAGGGGCAGCCTGGAAGGTCAACGAAGGCACACTTTTCCTCGATGCCAATAATAAAGTTGACGGAAAAATTCAGGGCGGCGGTGACCTGGTGACAAATGAAGAGTTTGATAACTTTCATTTGAAACTGGAGTGGAAAATTTCGCCAAAGGGGAACAGCGGGATCATCTTCTATGTCCATGAAGATACGACTCAGTTCAGAAATACTTACAATACCGGCCCGGAAATGCAGGTCCTTGATAATGACGGGCACGCGGATGCGAAGATCAACAAACACCGCGCGGGTGATCTTTACGACCTGATCGCCTGCAGTGAGGAAACCGTTAAACCGGCGGGTGAATGGAACCTTGCCGAGATCATCTCCGACAACGGGAAACTGGAGTTTAAACTTAATGGAACTAATGTAGTTTCCACCAATCTATGGGATGACAACTGGCGGACCATGCTGGCAGCAAGTAAATTTGCTACCATGCCCGGATTCGGAACATACAAATCAGGTAAAATAGCCTTACAGGATCACGGCGATCTTGTCTGGTACCGGAATATCATGATCAAGAAACTGTAGAACCGATAATTCCCACGCAAAAGAGCTGTCCCTTTCGGGCAGCTTTTTTTATGCGATCTGACAGCCTAAGCCTTGTTAGTTTGCTTCTTTTTACCTGCCTTCGCCAATGTTTCCTGCACCCTGAATTCCACTATTTTGGTGATCAGATCGAAAGGTATTGGCTTATTCAAAGGAAACTGAACCGATCCCTTGCCGGTTTTATAAACCGAAAGCTCTCCCTTAAATGCTTCACTTCCCGTAGGAGCCGGATAGAAACCAATGTGATTCTTGAATCCCGCAAAATGAACAAGGTTTGACTTGTTCAGGGTAAACGTGGGTATCGCATAACTGATCGTTTCCTGGGCATCCGGCGCTGCCTTCCTGATTGTCGCCCGCACCTGCCCCAGGATCTCCTGAACCTCTCCGGGAAACCCGGCTATATACTCATCGATGTCTTTCGGTTTAATACTGTCCATAACCATCACGATTAAATATTCTGGCTGTAAATCAGCTGACCTAAATTAACGATTTACTTTTTTTTTCATTGTATCATCTTGCGAAGTCTAACCCATGGTACAACCTATTCAATACAGTTTGTGAATATATATTCTGAAGTATTTCCACGCTTGGCGTTGAGACCACCAATTACACATGCCCTGTTTAATTCAATTTTAGAATCACCTTTATCAAAAATCTCAAAAACCTTAGCATGAGCTGCATTTGTAAGTATATAAAATGCTCCAATTGATTTAATATAATCAATAAGACTAGCTAATCGATATTGATCATCCAACGAAAAAAGTTTTTGATTATATTTTATAAAACCATTTAAATTGTGAGAAACCGTGTATGGTGGGTCCAGAAAAACCAAATCATTAGGTCGAATATTTTTTCTCACAAGATCAAAATCCCCTGTAAAAAGTGTTGCGGATCTCAATGAAGAACTGATATTGATTAAAGTTTCCTCATCTAAAAAGTCTTTAGTCCTGAAACCGTAAGGCACATTATATTTACCCTTTAAATTAACACGATAAATTCCATTAAAGGAAGTTTGATTTAAATAAATAAAAATAGCAGCCCTCTTCGTTTTGTTATCTATATCAGCATCACGTAAATCATAATAAAACTCTTTTGTGTTTTTAAATTCTTTTAAATATTGAATTACTTCAAGTACATTCTCCTTTAAGCATTTGTAGCAATTAATCAACTCCTCGTTGCTATCCGAAAGAAATGAAGAATTAGCTGGTCTTAGCGACAAAAATATAGAGCCCCCGCCTAAAAAGGGCTCGTGGTAGTTATTAAACCCATTTTTAGGTAAGAAAGAAGCAATATGGCTAGTTAGCCATCTTTTGCCGCCCGCCCACCTTAAAAAAGATTTAGATTTTGAATTAGTTTTTGTAATCATTTAATAGTAGGAATAGCTTTTCTTAAAGAGCCAGGTTATAAATTAAAACAGGTTAAGTTTTTTTCGCAACGCTGTGTATGCTTTCATCGCTTGAGAGAATTGCAATTTTTCTGTTTGTTCCATTTCAGCATAAGTTTTAGTTGATCCCTCGGGTATGAAGATCGGATCCCATTGGAAACCATTGTCGCCAAGCCCCTTTTTTGATATTTGTCCAGGTGTTTCACCAAAACAAATTACATATTTTCGTCCATCACAATAACATACTGCTGATTTTGCAACTGCCTTCCGGCTTTCCAAAGGTGGGATTAGTTCACAAATTTTGTCTCCTAACATATCCCACATGGGTTTGGAAAGAGCGCTGGGATAATTGTTTAGAAACTCAATTTCCAGACCCCCATGTTCAACTATCACCGGTACCTTGGCCAGTCGGTATGCTTGGGCTGCTTTCGCTTTGATGACATCATCTAAATTAGCTGAGAGTATTTCTGTTACATTATTATCCAAAAAGCCGACTTCGTCACTGTAATCTTTAAAAATCTCCGTTATCTCCCTAACCTTGACTGAATTTATTGTGTTAAAATAAAGTTTTTTCATACTCCGATGGATTCAATGAATTTCGCAAGGTCTTCTGTTTTATTACCTGGATCAAGATTTATACTAATGATCCCCCAACGCTCTAATAATCTATTTTGAATTGTGTCCAGGCCACCAAATGTTACAAAATAGGAAGGTCGCAGTTTTGCTTGTGGGCGTAGTTGCTCTTTTAATTCATTGATTTTAAACCATATATATCGAATATTCGGATCGTTAAAACTATAACCAATGAATAAAAAAGAGTTGCTTAAGATATCAGAACGCAGACGTAAATCTACAGGCTCTTCTAGATTCATCCTCTTCAAGTACTCTGTTTCTGTCAAGATGAGAGTTTCACCCTGTTTTAAAGTTCCATGAAACTTTATCACCTCGCAGTCGATATCATGTACAGGACTTCTAATAAAGTCTTTTAAACTGCTTAATACCGTTACTGATCTTGCATGTTGCTTAAGCGAATTTTCTATTTGTAAATCATAGTTCGTTGTATAGATTGTTTTTATTTTATCGAGCTTAGATAATGCTATATGAGTGATCGAGGACTCACGTTTTGCATTGACTTCGCTGCTATCAAAATCGCGTTTAATATCGTGCAATAGATTTTCCCATTCAGACTCATGAAATTGTTTCACATATTCAAGGAGTTGAAAGTTATTACCGTGTAATGTGAATAATTCTGGTTCATAACCCAATTCGATTGCAGTTTTAGCAATCAAATCATTCCAATTAGGTAATCCTAGCGGTATTGAGAAGCCCGAGCCAATAAATGGAATTAACTTTTTGTCGTTATAAGCTGTCCTTATAGAATTCAACGTATCACACATTTTTTTTTGCTATTAATCTACTAATCGAGTGTTGATGCTCAATATTTGAAGTACTATGGGTCTCAGTTATAATAGATTCCTCATATTCTAAGATAGTCCAATCATTGAAAAGTCTTTTCAACTCATCTGAGTCCAAAAAAGCATCAACTTTCAAATAAGGTTGAACAGATGGAGGAGGTAGTAAATTGTTAAATGTTGCTATAATAATATAACCGGCTTCATTTGCAAGCTTTTTAAGCTTGTTAATGATGCACAGTGCTTCGCGCTTATTGTCTAAAGCATGGATTAGTCCATAGCAAACTATTAAGTCATAAGATTGATCACTATTAAAATCTAATGCGTCTATGTTGTATAAATCGATTTGAGATTTATAAACTTCGTATTCAGGCAACAAAGTAAGCCTTCGCAAAGCTTCTTGGGAGATGTCAACAGCATCGACCTTGGCCCCATGCTTAGCTAAATAAATAGTGTTTTTCCCTTCACCCGCACCTAAATCTAGGACTTTACATCCTTTTAGATTTAGCAAATTCTTTTCCACAAAGAGTTTTACGAATTTAGCAGGCAAATTATCCCAAAAAAGGGTGTTGCTGCAATTATATTCATCATCGTAGCTATTCATTAGACCATGTTGTATTTCGATAACCAATCATTGAGAATTTTATATAAATATTTAAGTGGCTCACCATTATAGACATATACGTCAGCCATATCTTTAAAAAGTAATATCTCCTTTTCAACCGGATGATGCCTAGCTGCCCTAAATTCATCTATTGAAACTTTGCGAGGCTTACTACGGTCGCTATAGAAATTATAAGCTACATCTCTTGGATTCTCAATGTACATTAAATTTATACTAGGAATTTTATCTTTAATTATTGAAAATGTTTCGATGTTTCTGATTCCGTCAATAATTATAAAATCGGTTTTCTGTTGTTCTATCTTATCACATATCAAGTTTGCTAAAGACTGAATACCACTCTCAGTAGAAACTAATGACATAGCCATTTTCTGGAAATGAGCTCTGTTATTGATACCAAAATCTTTTATCTTTAAAATTTCCGATACACATGCACGAGTAGAGATAATTGAAGCTCCAAAATTTTGTTGCAGGAAATTTGAGACTTCGGTCTTTCCGCATCCAATTTCACCATTTATTACTAACGGGTTATTTAGAAAAGATTTTCTCTTTGATTTAATGAAGCTCGCTTTCCTATTTTGAGTTTTATCAATATGGTGTTTTAATAATATTTGGGACCAAAATTCAAGTTCATGAAACATTTCCCATAATTCATCTTTGCTTAATAGCTTTACTTGGTTTATGGACAGTTCTTTGGAATAAATGTCCTCATGAAAATCGTCAGGTAAATATGCCTCATAAACAAAAGCAAAATGATTTAACCCCAGCGGCGATGAATCGTCATTTATTACCCCAACCAAGTGAAGGTCATCTATCCTAAGCTTTTTTATCTCTTCAAAAATTTCTCTATAAGCAGAATTTGTAACTCCTGCATTTTCTATACTAAACAAATCGATGTCATCCCTATTAACATGCCCCCCAAAACCGATACATAGCACACCCTTTAATAGGCTTTCTTTATTCCCGAAATTCCCTCTACGATAAGAAAGTATTCGGTTACTCTTATCTTTCAAGACAACATATGATACTAATTGCTTAATATCAAACCGTTTCTTTGCTTCAAGCTTGTCGATTATCCTAAGGTTGGTCGGGTCTTCTAAGAGCGCGGTATACTTTGAAAAATTTGAGGAAAATCCGAAAAAACGCCCAGCGTTATCCAATGCGGTTTGCGTTATGCAAACGAGTTCTTCCTTTGTTTCTTTTTCAAAAGGTTTTGCTTTAAACTCACGATATTCAGCCCATTTTCTTAAAGCAATTTTGTTGGGTTCAACGCGAATAAAGTTGGAATGTTCACCGAAGTTTCTAATGTGCTCTGCTAATCTAGCCCTCATAGTGTTTACAGGTGTTTTACCTGAGGAGGTCATTAATTTATCATCAAGCGCCTTTTGTACTATATCTCTTACTTTTAAAGGACGGCTCACCAGTTGTAGTACCCGATCAGCTGCATTTAAAAATTGTTGCGACATATGATAAAGGGTTAAAAAGTCCGAAACTTACGAAAATGTTATTAAATGAAGATGAATATGTAATATAACATTAGATAATAGTCATTCTCGACCACTGTCAGTGGCTTTTTAATATCGTGCTTATCTTATCCTTTTTCCCATCTTAAAAACTATACTTTCCGCCTTCGAAAGCACAACCTAACTCATCTGGAGAAAACCGATCACTGCTAAAACGCTAAGAAGCCGCAGGCACCTGATCCTAGCAGAATGGTTCTTGATGCGGGTATCCCTTGACTATCAGTTTTCAGATCGTTTTGGGCTATTGTTTAATTTCCAAATTATCAAACCCTAATCCCAGCTCTTGGTTAAGGTGAGAAAACATGTTAATACTATTTTCCCAGCCGCCGCAACATTCAGGACTTAGAGCAATTGTAACCAATTTTGCCTTTTTTATAAAGGGCTTGATTTTTTGAACGAAGGCCTGGAACTCTTTTTTTGTCAAAATTTCCCTATGTCCACTTCCGTTTTCAGCGAAAAAAACATCAATGTCAATGTCAATAACGGTCGAAAGTGTTTCTGAGTTTTCAAGTTCACAACGTTCATTGAGAGTCAGTTCTTTTCGAATCCACGCCTTAAGCCTAGTATTGCCATATCCCAAATACTCTCGAGGAAGTTTAGCTGGAGTCACGAACTCAAAATAGTTAAAAGTGCCAGGGTTGAAGACATTATACAGTTCTATAAAATTATTCCACATTAGCATCTGAAAGCCATTTACTTTTAGAGAAACAGCCTTCTTAATACTCATATTGCAGAATTTCTTGTTTTTATAAAGGTGAAAGGCTTCTTTAACATGAGTCTTACTTAAGTCATTATGTCTATCAATATGGAATAAATTGTAACTTTCAATAGGGTTAAGTCCTTTGCTCCAACACCAGAAGGCAGCTAAGTGATTGTCCATCACATATACGTTATCTTCTTTTGCTAGGAAATTCAAATCAAAAGCATCTGATCTCTTCCTCCCTCTGTTTAGTATTATTTCCATTGTATTATCCTCATTTTCATATTTGACCCCGGCTTGCTCCAAATGTTGCAGAGGAGGTGTATGACACCTCAATTTAAAACATTTCACTGCAACCGACTAAGTAAAGGGGTGAACGGTAGAGATTATTGAGGGAACGGTCATTTAATGTGCAAATATGCGAATGAGTTAATGTGTAAATGCTGTAAATCGATTATTCCTGCAGTTCATCTATAAAAATTGGAACCGGACGCTCACACAGGTATATTAGTAAACCTTATGGACGTCAGCAATTTTTATGGTCGTTTGCGCTCCAACCGCCGGTTGCTTCTAAACCTTGGCTATTGGGTCATTGTGACCATCGTTTTCCTCTTTGAGCGGTCCTACCTGATCAGGAAAGCAGGTCTGCCCTATTTTATGGCGTGTACTGTTGTCCGCGTCGCCTTATTAGTAGGCATCTCGTACCTGAACAGCTATGTGCTGATGCCCGCCTATTTAGCCCGTAAGAAATACCTCACTTATTTCGCACTGGTTAATCTGCTGATCATAACGTATATCGCTATTCAGAGCTTATATGATTACTTCCTTTTCGGCTTCGTGATCGGGTCAAAGAGTGATAACCTGTATGTAGCCCTGCTCATTAACTCATTGAATACGGTCTGGTACCTGGTGCTGAGCGTCCTGCTGAAGCTAAGCATCGACTGGTATGAGCAGAACCGCGCACTTCAGCAAACGCGCATAGAGAAGCTCCAGGCTGAGATCAATTACCTGCGTGCACAGGTGAACCCGCATTTCCTGTTCAACGTTCTGAACAGCCTCTATTCGCTTACGATGAAAAAATCTGACCTGGCACCCAGCGTGGTTCTCAAGCTATCAGATATGATGGAGTATATGCTTTATGAAAGTGACGAAACATTCGTGTCACTCGAAAAAGAAATTAGTTACCTCAAAAATTACCTCGAGCTTGAAAAAATGCGACAGGGTAATGAGGCACAGATCGACCTGGATATAAGAGGTGAAGCGGCAGGCAAACAAATTGCCCCGTTCATGCTGCTGCCGCTGGCAGAAAATGCTTTTAAACACGGCGTAAGTAAAACCTTAAAAGACGCATGGCTGGGTATTACGATCAACATTGAGAAAACGACGCTCTATTTCACCATCGAAAATAACAGGCTGCACTTTCATGACGCTGGCAAGAAAAATGGAATAGGATTGTCAAATCTGAAAAAGCGCTTAGACCTGCTTTACCCGGGTAGACATACACTGGAAGTGACGGAAGCTAATGAGCGGTTTAAAGTCCACTTATCAATAGAAATGGCATGATCCGCTGCATTATCATAGATGATGAGCCGCTCGCCCAGGATGTACTGGCAGAGCATCTTTCCGCCATAAATGATCTGCAGCTGGTTGGCAGATTCAATAATGCCCATGCAGCTAAGGAGTTTCTTGAAAAGTCTGAAACAGATCTGATCTTATTGGATATTGAGATGCCGGAAATGACCGGTATTAGTTTCCTCCAGGGACTTTCGCATCCACCACTTACAATCTTCACCACGGCTTACCGGAATTATGCTTTTGAGGGCTTTGAACTGGGCGTAATAGATTTTCTATTGAAACCCATACCCTTCCCCCGCTTTGCGTCAGCGATTGATAAGGTAAGGGACTTCCTTGCGCTGAAGAACCAGGATACCCAATTGGAGCAGGGCCAGCCGGAGCCTGAGTTTATTTTTGTGAAAAGCGGCGTAAAGAGGATCAAGCTGTATTTCGACCAGGTTACTCATATCCAGGGGCTGAAAGATTATGCCATTATCTACACCCCCGCGGAAAAGATCGTCGTAAAGGGCTCGGTTAAAATGGTGCAGGAGATGTTTCCGGCAGCATTGTTTGTGCGGGTGCACAAATCCTTCCTTGTTTCTGTTAAAGCCATCAGGCGACTTGAAAGGAACCGGATCCTGATCGATAACCACCAGGTACCGATAGGAAGGAACTACCGTGAGGAAGTTGAGAAATATACCAGGGGATCATAAAAAACGGCCAGGCAGGTACCGCCTGACCGTCAAAATTAACAATTACAGCCTGAGCATGGAAAGCATTTCGCCTTCAGGAAGTTCGTCTGCCACATAACGAAGGCTGAGTTCTTTGCTTGCATGCATCTTCTTTAAACTGATCAATTCTTTTGCCGGGATCGTCATTCTTGAATCTGATCCTTTCGCATTCGCGAAGGTCCATTTTTTGATCAGGGCACCGTTTTTGTCCACAAGACTTATGCTCCGGTCGGTACCCGCACCGTCCTTTTTCTGACAATGCGTATAACTGAAATGGAACCGGTCACTGTCTTTTACCTTATCCAGCTGCAGTACCCTCAAATCCAGGGGCTGGTTTACCGTCTGCTTCAGGATCAACTTGTCATTCAGAAAGATTGCAAAGCTGTCCAGGCCATACCGGGAAGTGAAACCGAATGCCATAATGCATAAGGTGATCAGCGCAAATGTCTTCATGAGCGACTGATGTATTCTAACTTGTGTCATCATATTGATTTTAAATGAGTGAACTTTTATTCAATTTAAGGACAAGGATTGCGACTCAGAAATATTATAGACCAACGACCGGATTAGTAGATATTTAGCTAATGTGCTAATATGTTAATGTGCTAATTTGCTAATGAGGACTATTGAGGGAAGAGTAAAATTGTCTGGACTTTGATTGGAATGATTAAATGATCTTATGTGATTTGTAGCGATGAGAAATACTACTTTAGCCAAAATGCTTTAACAGCACGAAACAATTCGACACAGTGGACAACAAAATTGAAACATATTCAATATTTAGGAACTTGGTTGCCATTGACCACACCAACCATAAATTGAAAGATCTTGCCTCATTGTTTTTGAACGCAATGGATGACTGGCCGAAGCAAGACCAGGATAAAATTGCCGACTTTGTTCATGAACTCAAAGAATATTTTGGTTCTCCGCTTACAATGGAGAAAATAAACGCAATGAAATTTAATAGACAAAATGCATGGCAGGTCGAAGCGGGTAGTTCAATAATTGAACTCATCGACACTTCGAAAACTTTTTGTAGCGAAAGCAACTTTGACAACATATTAAAAAGGATTCTTGACTTCTATGAGCAAGAATTTAAGACAACCGACTTTATTGCAAAACTTACATTTAGGACAACTGAGCAAGGTGGCAGGCAAACTCCAGCGAAGAGTGGTTACAGACCACAAGTAAAGTTTGACTTCACCGAAATGCAGACTTCAGGACAACAGACTTTTATTGGAAAGGAAACTGTTTTCCCTGGCGGCACGGTTGACGCAAAAATCAAAATATTATCACCAGACTATTTTGCGGGTTGTCTGACAGAAGAAATGGAATTTGAATTTAGAGAAGGTGAGACAGTTATCGGGACAGGAGAAATAAAATTTATCGTAAATGATCGACTTGAAAAAGCCGGCCGGTGACCGGACATTGTTATCTCTTACTTTATTAGTTCTCAATAGGAAAGTTTCCTCTCAAATACATGCCAGTTAGAAGAAAAACGATGAATTATATTAAGCATCTCTAAAAACTATGCATACCAAGACAACTCTACAAATAAACTTTAATCTTCTCACTTTATTAATAGCAGTGTCCTTCGGACTTTATCTTATCGAAATATATGATTGGATTTTAGACTATGAAATATTTATAGATATTCTTCTTGGACTAACTTGCCTGTGTACAATAATTCTTCTAATATTAATAATTATCGAGGCGAAGACATCCCGTCAGTTACCCTCCAAGCTTTCGATGGTAATATTTACGGCTTTTCTAATAGCCTTTACTACTACTTATGGCGAGAGAAATGGCATGCTTTGGGGTAAAGAAATAATTGATTCTGCATTTATTGACGATAGAAGTCGAATGGACTTGACTTTATACGAGAACGGAAAATTCTTAATTTACTCTAACTGGTTATTTGGAGAAGACAGGTTTGAGGGAACATATAAATTAAATGGGGATACGATCATATTTGATAAATTTCCGGTTACAGATAACGACTTTATAGGTCAAAAAATAATCATAGACAGAACTGAAAGGAAGATTTACTTTCGAAAAGGGAAAGATGGAAATTATGATAAATCTTTCTACTATTTCCAAATTGGGTTCTGACTATCAATGAACTCCCAATATCCTCTTGTTGAGATTCCGGTTGAATTGCTTATATTATATATCTACAGATGAAACCTAGACTCTTACTTCAGGACTATCACTATCGAACTGCGATACAATGGCTCCATCTAAGGGTTGAACCAGACAACGATACGCACTTATAAACATTTGGCGGTCATTGTAGAGCGACATGGAAACTAACGACACAACAATAATTCACAAAAACAATAGAACTATGGCACACAAACTTTTTCCTTGCTTGTGGTTTGACGGACAAGCCAAAGTAGCAGCAGATTACTACTGTTCTGTTTTTAAAAGCTCAAGAATAGTATCTGAAAATCCCATGGTGGTAATGTTTGAACTCAACGAAACAAAATTTATGGCTCTTAACGGTGGACCGGAATACAAGTTTTCGCCTGCAAACTCATATGTGATCACTTGCGACACACAAGAAGAAATAGACCACTATTGGGAAAAACTTGGAGATGGCGGAAGTTATAATCAATGTGGTTGGCTTGACGATAAATTTGGTGTGTCGTGGCAAATTGTGCCTGCAATTTTAGGAGAACTAATGAGCAATCCTGAAAAATCTCAAAAAGTAATTGAAGCATTTATGCAAATGACGAAATTTGACATTCAAAAATTGATTAACGCTTCAGAATAAAAATTATGGCAGTTATTAATCCTCACATTAACTTCAATGGAAATGCCGAAGAAGCATTTACATTTTATAAGTCAGTATTTGGCGGTGAGTTTGCAATGATCATGCGTTTCAAAGATATGTCAAGCCCGGAATTTCCGGTCGCTGAACACGAAGCAAATAAAATAATGCACATTGCTTTACCTATTGGCAAGAATGTTTTAATGGCCAATGACGTTCCAGAGAGTATGGGGCGGACAAATGAAAACGAAAACAGAAGTAAGATCTCAATAAGTGCAGAAAGTAAAGAAGAAGCAGACAAACTGTTTAATGGGCTTTCAGCAGGCGGACAAATTGAAATGCCTATGGCCGACAGCCCCTGGGGTTCTTACTTTGGAATGTTCAGAGACAAGTATGGGATTGAATGGATGGTTGACTTTGACCAAAAATATAAAGCACAAGTATAAGCGGACAAACGGTGGACGCCTAACAGCACATTTGCTATAGGAGAAGTTTCGTACTCCGCAAACAGTTAGTGGTAGCCGAAAGTTTTGTGCTCCGCATCAACATTTGTGGTAAAAATGCCGCCCATCGCAAATCTGCAAAACGTTACCGGCAACCGCAACAACGCACATTGCAATTTTAAAGGACAATACACATTGACAACAAACAGCAGTACCTATGTTTGAAACGCTATTAATTAAATTGGGTAGTGTACAGCCCGTTGCAAAGATTTCTGACGAAATTCTGCAACGGATAATTCGGCGGGAGTTTGGGGATCAAGCTGATGAAGTAAATATGAAACTTGCGAGTGTTGCAGGAGATACTTCGAATGGAAGAAACAGAATTTCGGCAGCAATTATAAGGCTTGCCAACCAAGATATTAGCGCCATCGACATCCATATTTCGAGGAGCAAGGAAGACTACAGGGATGTGATTGCCAAAGCTGAATATCCTAGATGTTATAAATTAGGCTTCGAATGCATGGGCGACCAGAACATGAAGCAAATTTATCTTGACGACTGGCAGAAATACTCTGGATGGTTAAACAAGTAGTTACGCAAGTAACGGCACCCGGAAACAACGGTTTGGCGACAAGAAGGGCTTCAGTACAAGGTGAACCACTCTCCTTTTAATGTCCTTTATTGCAAGGCTGAACGGCTTAACGCCCGCAGGCGTTTTGTGTTATTTTACCCGACAAAACGACGATAGAAATAACAATGAAATTTAAACAGACAAGGGGAAATGAGAAAGATCTTGATTTATTTATTGCCGTAATCGAAAGCCTCGAAAAGAAATAATCTGCACATAACAATGGGTTCAAGCTATAGCAGTCACTGCTATTTGAAACCGACTGCTTTCTAACTACTTTAGTGCTAAGCCAAAGCGAAGCGCCTTTAAGCCGCTACATTTAAAGCCTCAACCGATATAGTCAACCTTAGATGCTATAACCGAATGCTAAACCTTAAAAAGGTACTAACGACAAGAATTTTGTATTTTCATTTTATTTTGAGGCTGACCTTAAGTATTTTACTCTGCGGACTCCTATTACTTTTCATCATTCCTTTATTCTATTTTTTAGTATTTGGTTCAGGGGAAGCAGGACTAAAAATTTATCAACTTCCAATATCTAATTTTTTAGAAAACTGGTTTCCTTTAATATTTTCCATGTTATTGGTATTATTTGGATTTGTAAAGAATATACGGACAGATCAATTTTCTAAAGCAAAATCCTATTTAATAACCGGACTGATTTTATTAACCGTATATCCATTTAGAAAGCTAATAGTAGACTTCTTTATCAGCTTGTTTCAATGAATACGACATGATGACGGCTTGAAAGGATGGTGCTTGAAAGCCCACCATCGCAAAGCCCTAACCGTTAGCGGCCAATATTTGACGACAGTGCAAACTTCAACCGACAATAGTAAGATGACGACATACGAACTGACAAATCCACAACGAGAATATTTCGGACTTGACCCAATAGAAAAACATTGGGACAAAGTTGCATTCAAGGGCGACACTTACCGTCCCGACAGTTTCCTGTATTTTGAAGGCAACACTATTAAGCGACATATTATTTCCACAGAAAACAAATACTACGAGTGCCATTACGATGAACTAACGAAGGACAGAACTATTCTTCTTCCGAAAACCTCAAAGGGGAAGGAGAAAAAACTTACTGGTTCTGTTCTTGAGCGGAGGCAACCTATCGGGATTTACTTAAATGTCACCAATTACGGTGACTTGCTAATTGGCAACTATTCTACCGAGACAACTTTTTACTCAAGCCGGTGGGATAATTTGGACTTAACAAAAACAAAGAGCATTTCAGATATTGTTGACGAGTTTATAAAACAATCACCAGAAAATCATTTAAAGCAGATTGACGAGTATAAAAACGCAAAACGGAAAAATATTCGTTTCAAATCAGGCGATTATTTCTGCTTTAAGTTGAGCAGAACAAAATATGGATTTGGGCGAGTGTTGCTTGACATCAACAAGCTCAGAAAAAAACAGCTCATCAGCAAAGAGCATGGTTTAAATCTGCTTATGGGTATGCCTGTGTTCGTTCAGTTATTCGCCTATTCGTCCGACAAAAAAAAAGTTGATATTTCACAACTTGACAATTACCCAAAACTTCCGACAGACGTTATGATGGACAACATACTGTTGTATGGCGAGTATGAGGTAATCGGACACAGAGATCTCAAAGAAGAAGATTTTGAGTTTCCAATTTCATACGGCAGGAGCATTGACCACCAGAGACAAGTTGTTTTTCTGCAATGGGGCTTAATTCATAAAGAGCTCCCAACACAAAAGTTCAACAAGTTTACAGTTGGCGACAATCCGTTTGTAGCAGAAAACAGTTATTCAAGAAAAGTTCAAAATCCTTTTGGCTTTTATTCAATTGGTTTCAGACCACACTACGAAACAATAGATATTTTACAGACCATAGCAAACAAAGGTGTTTTTGACTTTGACGGACGACAAAATTTTAAAGCAGAGTTTGATTTAAGAAACCCAAAGCACAAAGCAACAAGACAGGAGATTCTAAAAACATTCGGACTTGACCCCGACAAAAATTACACTGACAATTGTAAACTGACCGGAACAGAGCCGACAACTGAAATATTAAGACTACTATAAAAGTATAACGGCAGCTAACATGGGGTTTGACGTTTTTACAATGTTTTTCCCGCTTAGTTGTTTTCAATCCTACTCATAATACCCAATCGAACTTTGATATCCCGGACCGGGTTGAATTGGCAAGGCCAAGAGGCTTTTTTGAACTTCCTTAGCCTTGACATCCTGTCCCTCGGCCTTATAAATTTGAATAAGCTCTTTAACGGCACTGAGAAAATAAGGATTGGCTGATAAGGCTTTTTCAAATTCGGCGATACTCTCCTTTCTTTTTCCGTCTGCCTGCAGTAAGCGGCCGTTTGTATAGAAATACTCAGCTAAATAAAAGGGCTCCCCCTTAGCAGGCAAGCTTTTCAACAGCAAGAATGCCTGTTCCGAAGAACCTGTCACGCTGAGCAACCGCACATACCTTAGTTTATCCTGGTTTTTTACCAGGGCTTTCGTCAGCAGGTTAGTGTACCTGGCGGAACTATCCTTTTCACCAAGCATAGTGTACAATTCTGCTAACCGCAGCGTGTAATCCGAACGTGCATTACCTGAAGCTGCAAGAATACGCTGTGCCTCCTGCAGGGTTCTGATAGCGTCATGATACTGCTTATTCTCCGATAAGGCATCCGCATACATATTCCTGTATTCAAAATTCTGAGGTTTCTGATCGACCAGCTTCTTCAAAGTTGAAACCTCATCGGTATATCCCAAAGAGGATCTAAGTAAGGCGGTGAAAGCAAGGGCATCATCCTTCCTGTCCCTTAAATAGGTAGAAACACTTGCGCCGGACAGGGTGTAAGCGCTTGCCGTTTCTATAGCCTCCGCAATCATTCCATTGCTTTTATACATTTCGCGAAGCATCCTGTTTATCCTGGCTCGTTCCTGGTAATCATCTTCCAGTTGAAAGGATCTTTCGAGATAAGCGGCCTGTTCTTTTACAGAAGTTTTCTGGTCAATTTCATCTGCCGCAAGCCTGGCTGCCGAAAGGCCGGCATAGGCCGAATAGATCGGCGCGTATAAAGGATCTATCGCTTCCGCTTTTTTTAGCCACTCTGCTGCCTTTATAAAATCCTGCTTTTCTGTATTCAATTGCGAATAACTTAAAAAAGCCGGAAGGTATTTTTGATCAAAAACCAAAGCGGTATCCAGATAAGCTGCCGCGAGCTGCGGGTTCTTTTGTTTGGATTGATTACTCAGGTTCACATACACTTGCGACCAGTTACTAGCCATGACTTTTTTATCGCCGGCCAGGTAAGCCCGTTCCTTTTTCACAAGCTCATCTAAAAACCGGTACATCTCCGGGTCCCTGGCAATCAGGTCGGAAGTGGTGTTCATAGACTTAAAGTCAAGTGGATGCAGTTTTAGAGGCTCGAAATACGCAGGGTAAGTCTGGGCGAAATACTCACTTTCATTATTCTGCGAATAGTAATCGAGCGTACGCTTTTCTTTCATGGCCTGGTAATACAAAGCCCTTATCTTCCTGTTCTCTGCGTCTGTGAGCACACTGCCATGAAAAAGATGGGCATACTCATGAAGAATGACATTGCGCTCCATAAATGCACCACGCTCCACATATTCAATGGCCGCAGCTCCGCTTCCCACACCCCGGATATCCATCCATTGCCTGTTGTCAAACGTGGTCATATAACGGAAAGCCGGTGAATTCATCGTAATGGCCAGATCGTTGTGCAGCGGCGGGATCCTGAAAGCATTATCCTGCTTTGACAAAAAAGGAAAATAAACAACCGCCGCATACAACTGGTTCCAAACCATCGCTTTGGCCGTTTCGCCCGGAAAATAACTAACATCAGGAAAGACTTTCTGAAAGTTGTCCATGTCAGTGATACGGGTTTCCCGCAAGCTATTACTAATTGAATCATACCTCGCCAGGTAAGCGATCCTTTTAGATTTAACTACCGCAGAAAGACCATTATGAGCCGGACCATAGTGGCTCTTTTTTGATAGTATTTTCAGGAAAATATTTTCCGCAGAATCCAGCCTCATTGTCCGGTCCATATCAAAAGCGGTGTAATAGATCGATGCCCGGTGCATAGCGGGAAGCACTGATCCGGGATATTGTTTTTCGACGCTTCTGCTAATCTCAATTGCCGCCTCTATCTGATTCTTACGGACCAGATCATCGGCTTTCTCCAGGGCTTTCCGTACCAGATCGTCATCCTTTTCTGAATAGTCGGCATAAGTCAGATTGGTATGCCCGTTTCCCCAGTGCCAGTGAGTTTGAAAATGAAGCGGGTTGATGGCCAGGGCCAGTTCCCATTGGGCTGCCATGGCGTTTAGCTGGGTGGCATCTACTCTTCTCCATATGGCGTAGCCATAGCTAAACCGGGCATCGGCATTATAGGGTTCAATTTCGAGGGATCTATTTAAAGGTGCTTCCGCAAGATCCGGCTGCTGGTTCCAGAAATAAACATCTGCTTCGAGTAAAAAAGCACCTGCACTCTCCGGGTTTTGCTGTAACACCTCTTTTGCAATCGCCAGAGCAGCTGTATAGTCCTTCTGTAACAGCCTTGCCCTGCCCAGCATGAGCTGCAGCTTTTCCGAACGCCCCCTCTTTAAGGCCTGTTCACAGATGAGCGCTGCCTGATCGAGGCGCCATGCATGAATTTCCAATGAGGCTTTTATCAAAACGGCTTTTTCATTCCGGGGATCTAGTGCCAGAACGGAATTAACCAGCTTTTCAGCCTGTTTGAATTGATTATTAAGTACAAGGTATTCAGCTGAAAGGAGCTTGTAATTTTTAGAAGTTATTTTATTCCTTTCGATGGCCCGGGCAGCCTCTTTCCACATGCCCAGTTCCAGCATTCTTTGAATTGCGTGCACTTTGTTCGTTGCCGGAGCAGCCAGGGTCTTTGAAAGTTGCTGCTTGATTCCTGTTAATTGTTTTAAAGCCAGCCAGGCGCTATCCGGGTGAAGAGCTTGCGCGCTCGAACTGGCCGCATGAAAACTTATTAGAAATACAAGGCAGGTAAAGATCTTTGGCATATTAAATACTGTACTGATTAAGATTTTACAAATTAAGGACCAGCTCTTTTGAATATGGACCTTACGGCCTTCGCGTTCAGAGGCCTTCCGGGGCAGAAGATAGGAAAAAATAGGAAGGTAAACGCGCCATATGTTGCCTGCGCAACGGCGGTACCTGGAGAAAGTCAATGTGTATTTTAATAATAAATTAGAAAGTAAATAGTTAAACTTTTTCTACCGGACTGTTGTTGGGAAAGGGATAACATTTTAGAATACTACCACTAAAGTTACATAGCTTCCGTTACTGCACCTCTTCTTAATAGCGCCTGCAGGCTATCATGCTGTTCCAGCCGTGCCCCCAGATACCTTTTTATTGGTAGTTAAAGAAATCCCTATGAAACCGTTACTATTCTTGACCAAAGACTATAATTAATTTGGATTGGAACAAAAACCTGATTTACCTACTTCAAATATTTCTATCATGAAAAATTTCACCCTTTGCTCCGCACT
Source organism: Flavihumibacter soli (assembly GCF_010692725.1). Classification (GTDB taxonomy): domain Bacteria; phylum Bacteroidota; class Bacteroidia; order Sphingobacteriales; family Sphingobacteriaceae; genus Daejeonella; species Daejeonella soli. Next base: position 418,326 of record NZ_JAAFZB010000094.1, read on the forward strand.
GTTGGGAATTATCATCCTGTCTTCTGTTGGTTGTGATGATAATTTAACTGAATCCGTTCCAAATTCAATACCTGGAACAATCAGTCCTAAAAATGTAACCGTTACAACATATGCGGGAACCGGCGATTACGGTTTTTTAAATGGCCCCAGGTTGCAAGCCAGATTCTATTATCCCATGGGTCTGAGCGCAGGCGCAGACGGCTCCTTATATATTGCTGATACGCAAAATCAACAGGTACGTAAGATTTCACCCGAAGGTATTGTCAGCACTGTAAATTGCCATCCGGATGGTGGTGGAACCTTAAGCTTGCAAAATCTTGGGGGTGTCGTTGTCAGCGCTGAAGGAATATTGTATATCGCTAATGCGAATACTATCTATAAACTTCTTCCAAGCGGACGGATAACTGTATTTGCAGGAGGGGAAGAAAAAGGGTACGAGGACGGACAGGGTAAACTTGCTAAATTCAATCAACCAGCCGGTCTTGCCCTGGGATCGGATGGAACCTTATACGTGGCCGACGAATTGAATCACAGGATCCGTAAAATTACACCGCAAGGGCTCGTTTCGACGGTTGCCGGAAGCGAGAATGGATTTGAAGATGGAACCGCTTTAAATGCAAAGTTTGCCTTTCCTACCGGCATAACTGTGGGTAACGATGGAACTTTATTCGTTGCAGATATGGGGAATCACCGGATCCGGAAGATCTCCAGTTCGGGCGTCGTGTCCACATTAGCAGGAAGTGAACAGGGCTTTGAAGACGGGACAGGCGGTAATGCAAAATTCTATCACCCCCATGACCTCACCACCGCGCCAGATGGCTCATTGTACATTGCTGACAGCTGGAATAATAGTATCAGGCGGATCTCCACCGAAGGAGTTGTAAGCACGATCGCAAGAGATTTTTCCTTCCCTGAGGGAATTACCTTCCATGACGGTCACCTGTTTGTGTCAGACTATACACACAGGATATTCCAGGTTGATTTAGAATAGAGCTTTGTGGCGGGTTACAGGCCATTCTGCTTCAGGTAGTGTTAACGCCTTATTCTTAATCCTCTAATGCAGTCTTTAATGCTTCCAGTTCACCTTTGAGAAACATACTATACAGGTCTTCTATTTGTGTCCAGTTGTCTGCTTGCTTTCTAAATTGAACTTCAGGTTCATCTGAAAATACTGCCATTACGCTCAAGTCTTTGTGTGTCTCTAATATATTTTCGTCTTCATAAATAACTCCTACCCAGAAAGCGCCGTGCTCCTCGTCCATGTCTTTAATTTCATGAATTGCGGTCTTTACATCGTTAATTGACACATTATCTAATGGGTCAGACCAGGCTTTCTGTAGATATATTTGAGTCGGAGTTCTCATTATTGCTTAAAGATGAGTAGTACCAAACAGAGAAGTCCTAAAGCAAGCCAACACAAATAAATGATAGAATATTTAGGGTAGGATGTACCATAGTATTGTTGTACATATTTTACTATTTTCTTATCAAAAAGTAAGGCCATTGTAATATTAAACATGCAGCCAATCCCAATGGTTAGTCGCCAACTTATGCCTGGAAAATAGTAATTTATAAAAAGTACCATTGAAGAATGCACAACAAGAAAAACCGATAAGCTGGTAGAATATTTCCTTTGGGGCGAGAGAACACTATCCTTTAGCCAATATCTTTCGACGAAATGCAAAGAGTAAACATTAAAAGATATAAGAACATTAATAATGTTGTCTTTCATCGATGGTTGTTTCTAAAATTCTTTCCTGATTTATTTGTCTCCATTAATTAAAAGAAACAATCCTAGGATTGTCAGTTTGAACTTTAGTTGTCATATGGTGCTGTAATTACACTTAACTTGCTAATGTGTGCGTATCGCCACCCGGGTTAAAGCAGTTATGTTGGAAATTATGGTTGTAGCTATTTACATCTAATAGCCCTTAGTTCATCATAGTCGGCTAGTTTAACGCCTAAGTCTTCTGCGTTTAATAACGCTTCGCAAGCTTGGTCTAAAGAGTCTGCGTAGTGATAAGCCAAAGCAATGTTTATAAAATAGGTAGATTCCGTTGAGTCGAGCTTAATTGCTGTTTTATAATCTTTAATTGCTTTGTCTGTATTCCGAAGTTTATAAAATATCAGCCCTCGATTATTGTAAAACGCTGGATTCTTAGCGTCCAAAAATATTGCGGTGTCTAAAGCTTTAACACCAGATTCGAGGTCGTTAATACTTGCATAGCAGGTAGAGATGTCGAAATAATGCCTTGGATTTTCGGGATTCATTGAAATCGCCTTTCTATAAGTAGCTAATGCTGCGTAATAGTTTTTAGATTCTGAAAGTTTAAACCCTTTAGCACTTAATTCTTCCACTTCTTTAGAATTGAAAGGATAAGACATGTCTACACCACCTCTTTTTTCGACATTATATCGATTGTACCATTGCCGCGGAATAAATTGTATTGGGGAATTGTGGAACTCAAATGCAAAAAGCGGCATTATTGCTAATAAATATATAAAACAAGTTACGCTGATACTTCGGTCTTTGAATTTGTTAAGCTTGAAGTTTGCCAATGCTAAAACGATAAAAGTTGGAACAATTATAAGCGCAGGATAATTTGCAAAGCCATGATAAAAATACTTGGCAAATAGAATAACCGACATTAAAATAATTAGAATTTGAAGTGAAATGTTAAACGTTGTGTTTGTCGTTTTTATAAAATTCATTGTTGTCCGTGCAGAGTAATACAAGGTCGTTCCTAAAAGACCGAGCAAGAAAAGGAAAAGCCCGCCCGGAAAATTCAGGATAAGTAGAAGTAAGCCTAAAAAAATTAGGCTAAGGGGAATATAAATCAAAAAGGGAATTAATTTTTTCACATTACTTATTTATCACTGTCGATCTCCGAGCTATTGCCACTAACTTGTAATATGTAACGTCAGCCGTTTTATCCCTACTTCTAATTCGAAGGACATGTACACCTGGTGCTCCGTTCTCTACACCTTATACTTTCTAAATGTATTCTAAAAAATTCATTTGTTATATGAAGGTTAGATATTACAGAATCAAATCACTAATGATAACTTTATTCCTTCTTACCTAAAAACCGTATTATCTTCGTCGATGAAAAAAATCCTTCTCTCCCTGTTTCTTCTCATTTCAGCAACAGCATCTTTCAGCCAGGTCAAGATAACAGCAAAGGAAGCACCGACGCACATGGGTGACAGCGTTGAATTAACCGACCAAGTCTATGGCGGAAAGTTGCTTAATAACGGCATGACCTTACTGAACCTCGGCGAAGACTTCCCTAATCACCTGGTGACTGTCGTTATCAAGGCAGAAGACCGGTCCAAGTTTTCCGGCAAACCGGAAGAAGAGCTTGTTGGGAAGACGGTTCGGATTATGGGGAAGATTGAAGAGTATAAAGGCAAGCCGCAGATCATAATTGTCAGCCCTAATCAAATTTCATTAATGCCAAACATAAAAACGCCGGCACCAGTCACCGGTATTGCTAATTAGGCCGGGATTTAGACAATTGAGTAAAATACTATGCAGTAAATAAGAGCGACTACCGTAGGTTTTTTAACAAATCGAATTAATATCATATTCATTTTTTTTATCGATCATCCCTGTCTTTTAATTAAACTCCAATTGCGGATGTTAGATTATCAAACCAACTTTTATCACTTTTTGGAGGATACTCACCTTCCCTTAACGCGTTAATACTGGTTCCCGCGAGTTGAAGATGAGGTAGCTCAAAATTTAAACGCATGAGGCCTTCATTGGCTCCAATCTCATGCAACCTTTGCCAAAGAAATTTATTATTTCCGCTGGCATCCCAGGACCAATTTCCATTGATCAGTAATACAAAGTCGGCGGCTAGCCCATATTGGTGATAGGATGACCAGGGCTTAGCAAACGTGACTTTTCTACCTGGCTTTGTTCTACCCTGGGCATATAAATCAGCTTGTCTTTGCGGGTACCTATATGCCTCAAAAATTTTGAATGGGATATTTTCACTTTGAAGTTGCATTACAACCTTTACCGCGGCGGTTCTCACCGTTGGATGCAAGTGCATAATATTATTGTGTCGATCCAGGCGCCCGGTTGCAGTTCGTGCCTTCTCCGTCCCAAGATAAACCTGCGTCCAGGTTTTGCCTCCAACAATTCCATCTCCCGTGAGACCACTTTTTGTCTGAAAATCAGTAACAGCCTGTAACGTTGGCTCATCAAATTCCCCTGTAAGGCTTAAATTGTAGTTTAATTGAACTAACTTTCGTTGTAAGAATACAACTAAGGATCCAGCGCTACCATTTTTTAGTAATTCCATATCTGTACATTTATGGTTAATTATCTCCTGCCTTAAAATAGTTCGTGTAGATATTATTTCAATGCAATGTGACTATGTCAATAGCCCGGGATAAAAATTAGTTTCCGTCCGGATTTTCATCAACCGGCTTAGCCGGCAAGGGCGGTCTGAAATTTATGTCGGCTGTGTTTACTCCTTCCTCTTCAATATCTGATTCAGCATTTCCAGGTTCTACCGGTGGCTCGATTGGTAAAGGTGGTTTACTTTCAACTTCGAATTTCTTCTTATCGGTCCCCGTGTCTGTTTTGCCCGGAGGCAGTAGCACCTCTTTAAGACGGTCAAGGAAAGCTATTACCCTTGCACTATAAAAACCGCTAATGAACGCAAATACAATAACACCCTTGCTTGAACTGATATCCGCTATGTTTGCATCCTTAAAATAATTATAACCAAGAATAAGTATCAGGCTACAAAATGGAGCATATAGTAATTTTGCTACCTGATATGGAATTTCATTACTGTCAAATTCCACTCTTGGATGTAACTCGTCCTCAGACCGGTTTCTGGCCACCAGGCTTAAATTAAAGAGCAGGCTGGAAAGAACACCAAAAAGAGACCAGAAAATTATTTCAAAGTAGACCGCAGGCCCCGTTAGCCAAAAATAGGATTTCACTTGCAGACGAGCTTCGGAGAGGTAACTTACTGCATCCAGATTTGACGCAGTTAATAAATATGATTGCATTGAATCTAATTGCGTAGAATCAATTTTGTTATTGAATTCATTTTTTAGAAATGTAAGAGCTTTTACAGCGGGAGGAATTGAAGACTTTATTATCTTATTCTTTACTTCCCGGATAGTACCTACTGGTGGTCCAGGCTTCCCTGTCACCAAAGTATCGCCCTTTCCTTTCTGTGCGTCAGTATTACTTTCGTTTGTATTTTTATTAAGTGAATCAAAATAGATTCTGTTGACTATCTGCTTTTGTCTGTCATCTAGTTTAGCATATTCGTAGTCGAGTTTAAAATTTGTATCCCCATAATGATCAGCCCCTCTGAAACTCCAATGTAGTACCAGGTATATACCTACAAGTAATAGCAAGCTTTTGCTTAAGAATCTAAACCATTCTCCCTCCTCGTAAAGCTTAAAGTCCCAGAAACTGTGTTTTTTATCGTCCATAAAAAATGAGTTTAACGGTATTGATGTAATAGTTCGGTGGTATCAAAAAGTTCATGTGACATGAACGACGGCGAGGGCTGACAGGTAACGTTTATCAAGATAGATAATAATTTAATTACTATCAAGATAATTAAGATTTAACAGGGAAGGTTAAAGGTATTTGATTTTGCTAATTTCTTTTAAGATAGCCATTTTGATTGGTCATGTAGCACCCAGGTTTAGGTCAGTCCACTAATTTAGTGGACTAACCACTAGCAGACCCTAAGCATTCCGCTTTAATCTCCCGAAAGTTTCACATAAAGGTCCGTCTGTCTATTTGAAGATTTTCACCATTTTTTTAACTTTAAGGAATAAACCTTATAAAATGGCAATTCAATTAAACACAAGATATACGGGCCGGATAGAGGATCTCATTTATTACGAACGGCTCGGTGATTACCTGATCCGAACTATGGGTCAGCAAACAATGGCCACCCAGCGCGCCGCTAAAGATTTCGGCCGGGCATCCTCGCTGGCAAAAAACTTACGGAGAGTCTTATCTCCCATTATTCCCGACCCCAGGGACAGAAAGATGCAGAACAGCCTGACTGTTGCCGTGCGGCATTTCCTCGCTTCGACGAAAAAGCATACATCTACTGATCTGCAGAATAATCCCCTGGCGGGATTCCTGTTTGGTGCTAATTCATCGTTAGCCCAGTGCTTACTGTTTCCATTGAGCATCACAGAAGTTGGGGAAGGGAGAGTCAGCATCGGTTTCCCGCAAATCAACCCGGTCGAAGCAATCGTCGCTCCTGCCGGTACAACCAGGCTTGAGATTCGCCTTACAACAGCGACTGCTCACCCGGATAATGATCTGAAGTTCTCTGACGACACTGCAGTATTGGAAATTCCGTATATCAGCGGCTTGCATGCACCTCAAAGCATTGACCTTGAAACCGGATCCGAGCCGGGCAGCGTGATAGTTGTTGTAGCAACGTTAAGGTATTGGAACGGCAGTGAGCCGATCAGGCAGGCAGCATTTATGCCGGTGGAAATTGTGGCCGCTGGAATCAGGCTTAGCTAAGGGCGCACAGGGTCGTTCGTTTGACCGCTGGTCAGATACCGCACGAAACAAAAAAGCCGTCCCGATTTCAATCGGGACGGCTTTTTACTGTAGCTAAGCTGCGTCTTATTTTAGCAGTATATTTTTAACGTACTTGCTGCTCGTTGTTATACTTTCAAAAGGATCGATTTTGAAGTTCTCCTGCTCAACAAAGAAATGCTGGGCTCCTGCCTGCTTTGCTGCAGCGAATATTTTCCGGAAATCAACACTGCCGTTCCCGATCTCCGTATTGAGCTTAGGATTCGATTTATCCATATCCTTCACATGCCATAGTTTAAATCTACCCGGCTGCTGCTTAAATAACGCCAGGGGATCATTACCACTGCGCACAACCCAGTACAGGTCAAGCTCGAAATCGACCAGCTCTTTATCTGTTTCTTTCAACAGGATGTCATAGCCGGTAACGCCATCCCATTTTTGGAATTCAAAATCATGGTTATGATAAGCCAACTGCAGATTTGCCTTCTTACAAAGTTCACCGGCAACGTTTAATTTCTCCGCCATGGCCTTATAACCATCTGCATTTTTTCGCAGATCTTCATTAAGATATGGAATTACGAAATGCTGCTGATTGATCGCGGCTGAACCATCGATCATGTATTTCAGCTGGTCTGTTCCCTTTCCATACAGGAAGTCATTGGGGTTATAGTGGCCGCTTGTGGAGGTTAAACCATTTGCTTTAAGGAGGCTTAAAAAATCCTTAGGAGCCAGTCCGAAGAACTGGTTCTTTTCATCAAATCCGAAAGTCTCGGTATCCTTATAGCCGGCGGCAGCGACTTTTGCTATAATTCCCTTTACGTCCTTAAAAATATATTCGCGGAGACTGTATAACTGTAAGCCAACCACCTTATCTTTCATCAGGAAAACGGATGGGTTAATTAGTAAGCCTGCCGATAATAACCCGGCCTGCTGAATAAAAGTGCGCCTGTTGCTCATAAATTTTTTGCTTTTGATTTTTTGAAATTACGATAATCTACTCCAAATCAAAAACCTTGCTAAAATTATCAGCCTTTACTCAGCGATCAGTAAAAAGTAATTCTTCTTTCCTTTTTGAACAACCAGGTACCTGTTGTTGATGAGCTTGTCTGCAGTGAGCACTTCCGCCGCATCGGTAACTTTAACTTTATTGATGGAAACTCCGCCACCCTGCATCATCTTGCGGGCCTCTCCTTTTGAGGGAAAAACACTTGTCTTTTCGGCAAGAAGATCGGTTGCGCTGACGCCTGCCAGCAGATCGGCCTTCGGGATGCTGAACTGCGGAATGCCGTCAAAGACATCCAGTACACCGCTATGGTCAAGCCCTGATAAGAAGTCGAGGGAACCATTGCCGAAAAGGAAGTCGGAAGTCTTAAGCGCGGTTTCCAGTGCCTCCTCAGAATGCGTGCGAACCGTGATCTCTTTCGCAAGGGCTTTCTGCAATATTCGCAGATGAGGAGCCTCATTATGTTCCGCTTCTAAACTTTCGATCTCCTGCTGGGTTTTCAGGGTGAAGATCCTGATCCAGCTTTTCGCATCGTCATCGCTGGCATTGAGCCAGAACTGGTAAAATTTATAGGGCGATGTTTTTGCCGGGTCAAGCCAGACAGCACCGCTTTCGGTTTTGCCGAATTTCGTCCCGTCGGCTTTTTTTATGAGTTGTGTCGTGATTGCAAATGCAGAACCGTGACCTTTGCGGCGGATCAATTCGGTTCCGGTTACGATGTTTCCCCACTGATCGGATCCACCCATTTGGACCTGGCAGTTCCGTTCCTTCCAGAGGTAGTAAAAGTCGTAGCCCTGAACCAGCTGGTAACTAAATTCAGTGAATGACATGCCGGTATCTCCTTCGAGCCGTTTTCTTACCGAGTCCTTCGCCATCATGTAATTGACCGTAATGTGCTTACCTACATCCCGGATGAAGTCGAGGAAGTTAAAGTTCTTAAACCAGTCGAAGTTATTGACCATCTCAGCACTGTTGGCTCCGCCATCGAAATCAAGAAACTTTTTTAGCTGGGCTTCAAGGCAACTCACGTTGTGATTCAAGGTTTCTTCGGACAGAAGATTTCGCTCTGCTGATTTGCCTGAAGGATCTCCTACCATGCCGGTAGCACCTCCCACCAGCGCAAAAGGTTTGTGACCTGCCCTTTGAAAGTGGATGAGGGTCATGATCTGAGTAAGATGCCCTACGTGTAAAGAATCTGCCGTCGGATCAAAGCCTATATAGCCGGAAGTCATTTTCTTGTCTAACTCCTCTTCGGTTCCGGGCATTATATCGTGCAGCATACCCCGCCAGCGTAATTCTTCTACAAAATTCATTTCTCAGTATTTTAGATCAGGAATGCAAAGATATAAGATTTGTAAAATGAACGGGAAGAGACCTCTACTTATAATGCCCGGATGGGTATGAACGGTGATCTTAGGGGCAAATGGAATCAGGCGAGCACAAGGTTCCAGCTTTTAAAATCCTCCATCCCCTGCCTATATGAATTGTGCCCGAGCACCCGCTCCAAAGTGAAATCATTCCGGATAGCCTGGTTCGGAACATTCCCGGTCAGCCACTGCTCACAGAATTTCTCAATCAGGTTAATTTCCTTCGGTTTTACTGCATCAAAATCGAGCGATTTCAAGATCTTAAACTCATCTGCGTTAAGCCCCTGCGGAAGATCCCATACCGGGATACCGTTTACAGGAACCAATCGGGGCCGCAACTGAGGATTCAGACGGATAAAATTTTCGCTTCTCACCGGCAAATCCGGGTACAGCATGGTGTAGGCTACAAAGGTTGCAAAGTCCGGGGGATCGTTTACAATGCTGGTAGCCATCTTTTTGATGTCGTTGATAAGCCCGGGATCCTTCTTCTGAGCCTGAAGGAAATTATAGCGATAAGCATAATCTTCTATCGCAGGAAATAAAGTTCCGCCCGACCCGATGGAAAGGATCTGAATATCCCCGGCATTATGTCCGTTCGCCCATGCTTCGGTTATGGCGATAAGAACAGGATTGTTATTTCCTGTAATGGCTCCGTCCCAGAAATGCCGATCCATCCCACGAATTTTAAACTCTGCCGGCATATTAAAGAAATTAACCGGTGCTGTACTCGAAGCATGAACCGCCTGCAAAATGGTTAACTCATCGATGGCAGAGACAGCGGGATTACCGGCGAAAACGCGTCGTTCTATCACGGAACTTAATGCCCGGCTGCTTTGATCGGAGCGGAACAATTCGGCGCGGTTACGGTAGTAATCATACGCTACCAGCAGGAAGTGCGTCGGGTTGCCCGCGTCGATATGATCCGGAAGTTCGTGAAGTTTAATGCCGCTCATGCGGGGAAGTATTTTTTCAAGTGCAGCCAGCTTTCGTACAGTGGCATATTTCGGCCCGATGTTGACCAGCCGGCTCAGCGTATTGAGCAGGCTTCTCTCCCAGATAGTTAATCTCGAAAAAATACTTCTTCGAATTTCTTCAGAGTGGAAAATCTGTTCAATTTGGGATAGGCGGTAATTTTCGGCCATGGCTGCTGCCACAAGGCTACCTCCGCTGTTGGCAGCTACAAGGTCAAAATAACCGAGCACTTCATGCCCGGTCGGATCGTCATTATTGAATGTATCTCTGAATAGCTGCCGCAGGCATTTCACCTGAATTAGAGACCAGCTTCCGCCTCCGTCAAGTGAAAGTATCCGGTATTTTGACATACCTGTAATTTAGCTTAACATTTTTTAAATCGCAGTAATTTTTGCGATTGGGTTCCCGGATCGATCTTTCGCACCAGGATATGCCGAATTAGGGCAGAATTTCAATTCAATCTTGTATTTTTAAGTATAATTTGCTTGATGTAAAGTTTAGGGCTATATCAGCAGACGCTTCCGGAAAGCATGAAAAAACAAAAGTCCATGAACTTTTTATCGCACTTCTATTTTGACCGGAATACCGCTAACCCGGAGTTAGTACTGGGATGCGTGTTGCCCGATCTGGTCAAGAATGCAAATAAGTCATGGAATATCCATCCTGAAAAGGAAACTCACTTGTTTGATGAGTCGCATAAACTTCAATCTATTTTAACCGGCTGGCAGAGACACCTGGACGTCGACAAGTATTTTCACACTTCCGATTTTTTCATAGAGCATACCCAGGCGATCAGGGAAAAGATAGCGCCTATACTTGAGGACTCGGAAGTTCGGCCGTCGTTTATGGCGCATATATCCCTGGAACTGATGCTGGACAGCATTCTGATCACCCTGAAGGAAATTAACGCCTTTCATTTTTATGATCAACTCGCAAAAGTGGAACGCCAGGCTGTTAAGCGCTTCCTGGAATTGAACAGGGTTACCGACACAGCCCGGTTTTTCCGGTTTTTTGACCAGTTCCTTGAAGTGAATTACCTGCATAGTTACAGCGAGTCGGAAAACCTGATCTATGCATTAAACCGCATTTGCATGCGATTGTGGCACAACCCTTTGAACGCTGCGCATAAGCTGCAGCTAAATGAAGTGCTGCTCCACTATCAAAAGAGTCTTGAGGGATGTTATATGAACATCTTTGACGATCTGGATCGACGTCTGAATTAGCTTTTATCCAGGTCCGCGAAGCATTAGCGCAGTTGTATGGACATACTTGAGGTTTCGCTTCTAAGCAATGATATCCCTTCGACAAGATCTTTTTATGCGGAAGTCCTGAAACTGCCTGTTAGCTCACACCACCCAAGGAACGTTTCGATAGTTGCCGGCAGTACCAAACTGATATTCAACTACGTCGAGGGTATCGAGCCGGTATACCACTTCGCCTTTAATATTCCGGCGAGTCAGTTAAACAATGTGATCAGGTACCTCCAGGCCAGGCTGGAGATCATGCCCGCTTCAGAAAACGGCGGGATCATTGCCGATTTCAAAAGCTGGAACGCAAGGTCGGTTTATTTCAATGATAACAACGGAAATATCCTGGAATGCGTTGCGCGCTTTGATCTCGACGAACTCACTAGTGGTGTAGAAGCGGGCAGTTTCATTTTGAATATAAGCGAAATAGGTGTCGTTACCGAAAACGTTTCGGAGGCCGAGAACCTGTTGCATCGAAGCGGAATTCCTCTTTACAGCAAAGGACCGCAGCAGGAAGATTTTTCTGTCCTGGGCGATGATAACGGGCTGATCATTTTAAAAGATAAGCATCGCGGCTGGATGCCGAATGATCTCCTTCCACAACGCTTTGACCTGACTGCTATAATCAGGCAGCACGATCAGCTATTTAAATTAACCTTAAACGATGGTTTAAATATTGCGAAGCTTGATCAAAACGAGGCATTTTATGAGTCATAATCCCATTTTTTAGTACGCAATTCCTAATTCTTCCTATCTTCGTTTCATGTCGCTTTCTGAGATCAAAGAACGGATGGATGAGCTTGTAAAAGAGCTTAATCAACACAATTACAATTACTATGTCCTGGCGCAACCGCTTATATCAGACTACGAGTTTGATAAGAAGCTGGAAGAATTGTCAGAACTGGAAAAGCAACACCCTGATTTTCAGAATCCTGACTCCCCTACTCAGAAAGTCGGAGGTGATATTACCCGTGTCTTTGAAACAGTAAAGCATAAATGGCCGATGCTTTCGCTCGGCAACACTTACAATGAGCAGGACCTGAAGGACTTTGATGACCGGATCCGGAAAGCTATCGGCGATAATTTCGAATATGTGTGCGAACTTAAGTTCGACGGCCTTTCGTTAAGTCTGACTTACCAGGACGGGAAACTGTTACGCGCGGTCACCCGGGGTGACGGCACGAAGGGCGATGATGTTACGACCAATGTAAAGACAATAAGATCTATTCCCCAACGGCTGAAGGGCGATGGATTTCCGCAGGAATTCGAGATCCGGGGTGAAGTTTTTATGCACCGCCCTGCATTTGACAGGTTGAACAAGGAGCGTATTGAAAATGATGAAGTGCCTTACGCCAATCCCCGAAACTTTGCTTCCGGCACCCTTAAGATGCAGGATTCTGCAGAGGTAGCCAGGCGTCCGCTTGACTGCTTTATGTATTTCCTTTATACTGACAAAAAACTTTTCAATTCACATTGGGAGAGCCTGAACGAAGTGAAGAAGTGGGGCTTTCATGTTTCCGAGTTTACGCAGCTATGCGGCAGCATTGATGAAGTGCTAGCCTTTATCCATACATGGCAGGAGAAACGCTTCAACCTGAGCTATGATATCGATGGGATTGTTATTAAGGTGAACAGCTATGCACAGCAGCAGGAGCTTGGTTTCACGGCAAAATCGCCGCGCTGGGCAATAGCTTATAAGTACAAAGCACAGGAAGTAGAAACCATACTCGAGAAGGTAACTTACCAGGTTGGACGAACCGGCGCTGTTACCCCTGTGGCTAATCTGAAACCCGTTCCCCTGGCAGGTACCATAGTGAAACGGGCTACACTTCATAATGCAAACGAGATCAAACGGCTCGACCTGCATATTAAGGATACCGTGCTGGTTGAAAAGGGGGGTGAGATAATTCCAAAGATCATAGCAGTTAATACCGAGAAACGAAAGCCGGATGCCGAAAAGGTAATTTATCCTGATGTGTGTCCTGAATGCCGCAGCAACCTGGTCCGGCAGGAAGGTGAGGCTGTCCATTATTGTCCGAACGATGAAGGCTGTCCGCCTCAGATCGTTGGCAAGATCCAGCATTTCATTAGCCGCAGGGCCATGAATATCGAGGGACTGGGTTCGGAGACAATTGAAACTTTCTACCGGCAGGGATATTTATCCCACATCAGCGATCTCTATTTACTGCATGAGAAGAGTGATCATTTAAAAGCTCTTGACCGTTTCGGAGAGAGGTCAATCAATAATATGCTGGAGGGCATTGAGAGATCCAAGCAAATGCCTTTCGAGAAGGTCCTGTTTGGCTTAGGTATCAGGTACGTGGGAGAGACAGTTGCCAGGAAGATCGCAGCGCACTTCAAAAATATTGAAAGCTTAATGAGTGCCAGCCTTGAAGAACTAACTTCAGTTGAGGAGATCGGTGGTCGAATTGCAGAAAGTCTTCTTCATTATTTTAAAGAGCCGCGTCATACAGAGCAGATTGAAAAATTACGGCAGTACGGACTGCAATTCCAGGCTGAAGACACCGTGATAGAACTTCAAAGCAATAAACTCGAGGGTAAATCTTTCGTAATTTCGGGCGTGTTTGAGAATTACAGCCGGGATGAATTAAAAGACCTGATAGAATCCCATGGAGGTAAGATCCTAAGCGGGATCTCCGCAAAATTATCCTACCTGGTTGCGGGGGATAACATGGGTCCTTCCAAGCTGGATAAGGCGAAGAAGCTGAATATTCCTTTAATCACGGATGCAGAGCTGCTGGAGATGATCGCTTAGAGTCCCGGGCGTAAAGACAAAATATTAAAATCCTTGATACCTTTGCAACTCTTTAAATCCCGTAATTCTTTTAATCCAATACTTATTACTAAATACTAAATACTAACTACTAATACTATAATGACTCAATTTCATGGTACCGGAGTAGCGCTTGTTACTCCATTCAATACAGATGGTTCTGTTGACTTCAACGGCTTGCGGAATCTGATCAACCATACAATCAGCGGCGGAGTTGATTACCTGGTTTCCTTAGGTACAACGGGCGAGACAGCCACTTTAACCAGCGAAGAAAAGAAAGCTGTCTGGGAATTTACGGCTGAAGTTAACCAGGGCCGGGTTCCCCTTGTCGCAGGGATCGGCGGAAACAGCACGAAGGAAGTAACCGATCATTTGCAGCATTTTGACAGCCGCGGCTACAGCGCGATCTTATCTGTGAGCCCATACTATAATAAGCCCACCCAGGAAGGTATCTTCAGGCATTATAAGGCTGTTGCAGAAGCTTCTGCACTGCCGGTTATACTGTATAATGTCCCGGGAAGAACGGGCAGCAATATGAGCGCAGAAACAACGCTCCGCTTAGCACATGAAATCAAAAATATTATTGGGATTAAAGAGGCCTCGGCGAACTTTGACCAGTTTAACAGAATAATCAGGGATAAACCGGAAGACTTCCTGTTTATTTCAGGAGATGATCCGATCACCCTGCCTATGATCGCTATGGGCGCAGTAGGCGTGATCTCAGTTGTCGGGAATGCGCTCCCGGCCATATTTTCAACTATGGTGAGAATGTGCTTGTCAGGAAATTTCATAGAAGCGCAGCCTCTGCATTACAGCCTTACTGAAATAACAGGGCACTTTTTCGCCGAAGGTAATCCTGGAGGAGTTAAAGCTGCATTGAAGCTTCTGAATATTTGCGGTGATACGGTTCGCCTGCCCCTGGTAAATATTACGACAGAAACTGAGGAAAAAATCGCTTCAGAGCTTAGTAGATTGAACCTGTTGTAAATACGGGTTATCCTTCACACTAAAGCCCGCTGCGTATATACACAGCGGGCTTCAAATTCTTTAATTAGTAAAGAATTATTTTTTCTTAGCCTCTTTTTCGGCTTCTTTATTTTTCATATCCTGAACTTCAAGACGAATTGCTTGAGCTAAGTTTTTCAAGTCCTGCATGCCTTTTCTTACACGAGTACCAGCAGCGCTGTTAGCTTTGTTGTAGAATTTGTCAGCGTCTGCCTCCAATGATTCGATCAGGTTCTTTGCTTCAGTAAATTTTTTCATTTTTTGAACTCCTTTTTAGTTTTTGTGAGGGTTAGTAATTGATATTATATCACTAATGTATAATCTTTTTCCGGTAAAACGAATTTTTGAAAAAATAAAAAGTAGCCTTTTAAAGGCTTTTTTTCCACATTTTTAAGTAATATTATTAATACTAAGCCATAAATAATAGGTAACTTACTGATGAACAAGTGATTAACTAGATGCTCGATAACAAAAAAGCCCTTTAGACGCTCTAAAGGGCTTTTTTGTTGGTGTTAGATGTAATTATGCTGAAGCCAGTTTTGTTTCTTTATAAACGCCATTTTTAAGCTTTTCAGCAACTTCGCTATATGCACTCAGTGTACGTTCCACATCTTCCAGAGTGTGCATCGCTGTTGGTATCAGGCGCAACATGATCAGCCCTTTCGGTATTACAGGATACATCACAATAGAGCAGAAAATACCGTAATTCTCACGAAGATCCATAGTAATCGCAGTTGCTTCAGAAAGGTCGCCTTTGAAGAACACAGGCGTTACCATTGTATTGGTAATACCAATATCGAATCCCCGTTCTCTTAAGCCGTTTTGAAGTGTGGTTGCAATCATCCAAAGCTTCTCACGAAGCTCAGGCTTACTCTTCAGTAGTTCGAGACGCTTGCGCAGACCAATAACCATAGGCATAGGTAATGACTTTGCAAAGGTCTGAGAGCGCATGTTATAACGAAGGAAGTTGGTGATCTCTTCAGTTGAAGCAATAAAAGCCCCTATTCCTGCCATTGATTTCGCAAATGTACCGAAGTATATATCCACCCCATCAATACAGTCCTGTGCTTCATGCGTTCCTGCACCAGTAGCACCCATGGTGCCGAAGCCATGCGCGTCATCGATAAGGAGACGGAATTTAAACTTGCTTCTCAGGTTTGTGATCTCTTTAAGTTTTCCCTGAGCACCAGACATACCGAATACACCTTCGGTAATGACAAGGATTGCACCACCGGTGTTTTCTACCCAGCGGGTAGCTCTTTCCAGCTGTTTTTCGAGATTCTCAATATTGTTGTGAGTATATACAAAACGTTTTCCCTGGTGAAGGCGCACGCCGTCAATAATACAGGCATGAGATTCTGCATCATATACGATCACATCGTGACGATCGACTAATGCGTCAATTGCCGACATGATACCCTGGTACCCATAGTTCAAAAGGAATGAATCTTCTTTGCCTACAAATTCAGCAAGATCTTTTTCTAACGCTTCGTGATGGTTCGAGTTTCCTGACATCATTCGGGCTCCCATTGGATAGGCCATACCAAAATCCAGTGCCGCCTGTGCATCCGCTTCACGAACTTCCGGATGATTCGCAAGGCCCAGGTAATTATTTAAGCTCCATACCAAATGTTCTTTTCCGCGAAATTTCATGTGAGGGGCAATTTCCCCCTCCAGTTTAGGAAATGCAAAATAACCGTGAGCCATCTTTTGATGCTGGCCCAATGGTCCCATATTTTTCGAAATTTTATCAAATAAATCCAATGCTGTAATGTTTAAATTTTTTAGGTATTCAATTTTGCAAAGTTAGTTCTTACCGGGCTGATTTTCAACATGTCAATGAACCAATTTCAAAATTGGTTCAAAAGTGACGCTCTATTAATAAAAAAGCCTCTATCTCTAATGAGATAAAGGCTTCATTATAAGTAACCAGTATGATCTAATCTACATTATCATGCAGAAACGAGTTATTAGGACGTATTTCTGTTATACCTTCATCGGATGATAAGGTAAAACGGGATACCTGAGATTCTGAAGAATGCGGCACTTGTTGCAGCGCCATCTGCTTACGTTTATAAGCAGGCTCACTTTCAAGTTCCTGCAAACCGTTGGTAGTTCTAAGTTTCATACTTAAATCCTTCAGGCGCAGAATGCGCTCCTTTGATTTACGTAATTGCTCTTCTATTGACTCATCTGTTTTGTGTTCATCAGGATTGGCAACAGGGGCAGGTGCCTGGTATTCCGGTTGTTTGATTGGCTGTACTGCTACAGGTTCCTCCTGGTAAGCAGGCAACTCGTTCTTTTCAACCTGCTTTATTTCCACTTCAAATAATGGAGTCTGCTGTACCGGCTCTTCTCTTTCCACAAGTGTATGACGGATGACTTTCTCCGAGACCGGCACTGGCTGTTTTTCTTCTACTCTCGGTTGCTGACTGTGAAAGTAACCTGCAAAAAGGTCCGGCTGAGTTTCCTCCTGTACTTTCAATACAGGTTCAGCAGAGAGAACTTCCTCATCCTCTTTAGTTTCAATGAAATTATTGGAACTAACAGGGCGAATGAGCGGCGCATTGTCAGGAGTTAAAACAGATATTTTACGCTGCTGGCTCTTTTCAACCTGCCGTTCCTCCATTGTCTGGAACCCGGTTGCGATGATCGTTACTGAAATCTTTTCATCAAGTGTTTCATCAAAACAGTTACCCCAAATAAGATCTGCAGAAAGACCCGCCTTTTCCTGGATATAATCTGTAATAACACTGACTTCATCCATCGTTACTTCTTTAGTGCCAGAGCTTATGTTCAACAGAATATAACGCGCACCTTCAATTTCATTATCCTTAAGAAGCGGAGATGCAAGAGCACCTTTTACTGCTTCCAAAGCCCGGTGTTCTCCATCAGAAGAAGAACTTCCCATGATGGCAACACCGCTGTCTTTCATTACGGTCCGAACATCTTTAAAATCAACGTTCATATAACCCGGAATAGTGATTATCTCCGCTATACCTTTTGCTGCCGTCGTTAAGATATTATCGGCCTGCGCGAATGCAGAGCCCAGGGTCAGGTTTCCAAATATCTCGCGCAGGCGATCATTTGAAATAACCAGGTATGAATCAACGTACTTCTTGAACTCATCTAATCCCTCCTCGGCCTGGGTTTTCCGACGCTTGCCTTCGAACGAAAAAGGTGTGGTAATTATCCCTACAGTCAGGATGTCTAATTCCTTGGCTGCCTTAGCGATGATGGGGCTGGCACCAGTACCTGTTCCTCCACCCATTCCGGCAGTGATAAAAAGCATCTTGGTGTTCGTGCCAAGCATCTGCTTGATATCTTCAATATTCTCGATAGCTGAATTTTTCCCTACTTCAGGGATAGAACCTGCTCCCATTCCTTCTGTCAGACTAGCGCCTAACTGTACCTTATTGGGTATGGGGCTTAACTCCAATGCCTGAGCGTCCGTATTACAAATAATGAAATCAACACCGGTTATCCCCTGACGGTACATATGGTTTACGGCATTGCCACCGCCACCACCAACACCAATCACCTTAATGATTGATGATTTTTCTTTGAGCATTTCAAACTGCATAGCCTTAATAATCAGTTAGGTAATCCCGTACTATCCATAGACAGTCCGTTTTGTAATATTAAATAAATATTAACAGGAGTTATTAACACTTGTTAAGAATGTGGAAAAGTCTCCTTTTTGTTGAAAATTATCTGATATAATCCTCATCCTTAATGTCGTCTTTAATAAACTTGGCGCCTGTTTGCAACAACCTGTCGAAGAGCCCGATGCTCTTCTTAACTTTATCCGCAGGTATTATCTTATCAACTATGGCACTTGTGTTTTTGCCGCTCGCAACCTGTTGCTCTGCCTTCTGAATACCCTTAATAAGTAACCCGATACCAGTTGCAAAAAGCGGACTTTTCAATTCATCATAGATATTCTTCGGGAGCAGTTCATTCTTGGCAAGGTGCTCATTTGGATATCCTACCCGGCAATCCAGTCCGGTTACAAACTCAACAAGCTGGGGCAGATGTTTCAGCTGTGCTCCTCCCCCTGTAATCACAATACCAGCGATCAGCTTCTTCTCATAACCGGAGGATTTTATCTCGTAGTAAACATGCTCGATGATCTCTTCCATTCTCGCCTGGATAACATACGCCAGGTTTTTAACAGAAATCTCTTTATGCTCACGTCCCCGTAATCCGGGAACACAGATTATCTCGTTATCCTTGTTCTCATCGGCAAGTGCAGAACCAAAACGGGTTTTCAGGGACTCAGCCTGATTACGCATCACCGAACATCCTTCACGGATATCTTCCGTTACACTGTTTCCTCCAAATGGAATGACAGCTGTATGCCGGATAATTCCCTCATGGAAGATAGCAAGGTCAGTTGTACCGCCACCAATATCTACCAATACAACGCCGGCCTCTTTCTCTTCCTCGCTCAGGACCGATTCAGATGAAGCCAGAGGTTCAAGGATAAGTTCCTGTGTCTCAAGACCGGCATTACCGACGCACTTCAGGATGTTTTTAACGGCGCTTACGTGACCGGAGATAATATGAAAATTTGCCTCCAGCCTGACTCCTGCCATTCCGATAGGATCTTTAATTCCAGGCTCATTGTCAACGGTAAACTCCTGAGGAAGAACATGGATGATCTCTTCCCCCGGCGGCATTACCAGCTTAAACATGTCTTCGATCAGCTTATCAATATCCTTATGTTGTATTTCGGTATTCAGCTCCTTGCGTGTCAGTATACCCCGGTGCTGAAGGCTCTTGATATGCTGGCCGGCAATACCAACATTTACGATCTTAACATCCACGTTAGACTGTGCCCCGGCTTCTTCCACAGCCTGCAAAATACCCTGTACAGTCTTCTGGATATTGGATACCACGCCACGGGTTACACCTGCAGAAATGGCCTTCCCAATACCCAATATCTCAATCTTACCATGATCACTCCTTCGACCAACGGTAACACATATCTTCGTGGTACCAATGTCGAGGCCAACTACGATCGGAGAACTTTTTGAAGAGGAAGTAATGCTTTTTTCCATGTTAAAACGCGTTAATTTTTTATTGTATCCTGAGTTATGTTTTTAGTGCTGTCGGCTACAGAATCTATCGGGGTAGTTACCACCGGTACAGCCTGAGTTCTTAAGCTGTCTTTGCTTCGTTCACCAATAATCTGGTTGGTATATTTTATGTTGATGGTCTTATAAGTATCCCATCCCACCCGTGGTAAGGCTTTTTTATAGAAAACGTAGAGATTATTAAACTTTACCTCCAGTGAATCGGCATTACCAAGTATGACCCGCTGGTTCCCCACTCTGGGAATCATTTCTATCTCACTTTTTTGATTCACATACAGCTGCTCAATCTGGTTATTCCAGAGCGTATCAGATGAAATGAAGGAAGCGGTTTTGTATAGGTCTTTTGCTAGCCGCGTTCTTAAGGTATCGACCTTACCACCGAAATCCTCATAGATGAGACCGTTTGCTATGAGCACATTAGCTGTAAAATTATCTGATACCGGTATTTTATTCCCCTCTTTGTCTACGTAAAAATCAAGGTTCGCCGTGTTGATGATCCGGAGTACAGGCTCCCGCTGCCGTATCTGAACATTCACTATTCCGTCCATATCGGCATATACCTTAGCAAAACGGATGAATGGATTTGCCCTCAAGCTTGTTTCCAGTTGCTGTATGTTGATGTTTCTAATCTCACGACCCACCAGTTTTCCGCCGTTCTCCAACAGGATCTGGTCTACCTCTGCACGCTCGATAAAGTTCTGATTGCCCGGAATGATCACCTTAACATCCTTGCAAACCAGGGTCGATTTTTCCCTTTCGATGAAACTCATAAGCAGGACCAGTCCGCTCAGGCATACCGCCCAGGCAAATACAACGAGTACCGCTTTCAAGTTAATTCGCTTAAGCATTTCCCAGTATGTTTTTAATCGGCTTCACAAGCGTATCAATATCACCAGCGCCAACAGTTAAGATAAGCTCCGGCATTGTCGCCCGTAAATGGTCCAGGGTTTCCTGTTTACCTAATATTTTTTTATCAGTCACCAACACTTCATTCAGGATCATCGCAGAATCAACCCCTGGAATTGGAAGCTCACGAGCAGGATAAATATCCAGCATGATCAGCTCATCAGTCATTCCAAGTACTTCCGCAAACTCCTTTGCAAAATCCCGGGTCCTGGTAAAAAGATGAGGCTGAAATATCGTACAAAGCTTCTTATCAGGATATAATGTCTTAACTGCTGTTATGCAAGCCCGCAGTTCTTCCGGATGATGAGCATAATCATCAATATAAACATGCCTGTCTGTTTTAACCAGATACTCAAAGCGCCGTTTAACTCCCCTAAAACTTGCGAGGGCCGCCCGGATTTTCTCCTCAGGAATTGCAAGGCGAAGAGCTACCTCTATTGCCGCAATAGCATTTTCTATATTATGAACACCGGGAAGTATGATCTGCAGATCCTCAATCAAGTTCGTCGAATTCTTAAAATCAAAACGGAACTCGCCGGCTTCTATCCGGATATTTAATGCTTGTATATCTGCATCATCATTAGCTGCATAAGTTATACCTCCATCAAGGTCAAGTCCTTTGCGATTGATTAAGATCCCGCCCTGCTTCAGCTGGCCTGCAAACTGTTTGAATGACTCAGAAAGGTGACCTGCATCCCCATAAATATCCAGGTGGTCGGCATCCATCGAGGTGACCACAGCAATATCCGGATGCAGTGTCAGGAATGACCGGTCATACTCATCGGCTTCAACTACAACAGTATTGTTATCGCCAAATAATACATTAGTGTTATAATTACTGGCAATACCGCCCAAAAAAGCGGAACAGTCATAGCCACTATCCTTAAGCAAGTGCGCAATGATACTTGATGTCGTCGTTTTTCCATGCGTACCGGCTACGGCAATCGTAAACATTCCCTTGCTGATAATTCCCAGAACCTCCGAGCGCTTTTTAAGGGTGAAACCTTTGGAACGAAAATAATTAAGGATTGGTGAGTTACCCGGTATCGCAGGGGTATAGATGATCAACGTTGAGGCATCCGGTTCCATAAATGAAAACCTTATGTTATCTGCATCGTCCGTAAAGACCACCGGAATCCCTTCATTCATCAGCCCTTCGGTCAACACGGTTGGCGTCTTGTCATACCCGCAAACAAGTGCCCCCCGCTTTTTAAAATAGCGCGCAAGGCCACTCATACCGATGCCACCGATGCCTATTAAATATACCCTGTTAATGTTTCCCAGTTCCATATTAGCTTGCCAACCTTATTACAATTTGGTATTTGTTGCTATTTTAATCACTTCATTCGCTATAATTTCATCTGCATCAGGCAAAGCCATCTTTTTGATGTTGTCCGCAAGCAGCCGGCATTTCCCTGGATTACCAACCAGGTTCAATGCAGTATCAACAAGATCACGGTACGCCACATTATCCGCAATCATAATCGCGGCACTGTTATTTGCCAGCGCCAGCGCATTTTTTGTCTGGTGGTCCTCAGCCACATTCGGCGAAGGAACAAGTATCACAGGTTTCCCGATGACACACAGCTCGGCAATGGTTCCTGCTCCGGCACGCGACACAATGACATCCGCCGCCGCATATCCCAATTCCATTTTATACAGGAACTCCATCACTTTAATATTTTCAATTCCCCTTTCAGCAACGTTCTCCTTTACCATCTGATAATAGAACTTTCCTGTTTGCCAGATCAGTTGGACGTCTGCGTCAATGATCTTGTCAATTCCGGCGAGGAAACTATTATTTAAAGTCCCCGCTCCAAGGCTTCCCCCGGTTACAAGAATAGTTTGCTTATGCGGAGACAAACTCAGCTTCTCGGCTGCTGCGAAGCGCTTACTTTCTATGTCCACTACTTCCTTGCGAATCGGATTTCCGGTTAGCAATATCCTCTCTGCAGGAAAGAACTTTTCCATACCTTCAAAAGCGACACAAACACGCTCCGCTTTCTTCCCAAGCCATTTATTCGTAATCCCGGCATAGGAATTTTGCTCCTGTATCAGGTAAGGAACTCCCATCTGATTTGCCGCGTATAATAACGGGCCGGATGCATATCCCCCGACGCCTACGGCTACATCTGGTCTGAAATCGCGAATGATTGACCGGGCCTTCATCACACTTTTTATCATCTTCCAGGGGAGTCCGATATTCTTCAATAAAGACTTACGCTGAAAACCCTGTATATCCAGGCCAATAATTTTGTAACCGGCGGCCCGTACCTTCTCCATCTCCATTCTCCCTGTTGCCCCTACGAATAGTATTTCAGTATCCGGATCGATCCGTTTCAGAGCATTAGCGATCGCTACCGCCGGGAAAATATGCCCGCCGGTGCCGCCCCCACTAATAATTACTCTGATTGGTCTTGCCATGGTTCCTTTATATAGATCTTTTTTTCAGGGCCGCAAATTTAGGCCAGTTCGGTGATCTCACCCACAATTACTTTATCTTTCTCTGTTTTAACTTTCGCTTTCTTTTCGTCGTTATCACGGCTAACACTCAGAATAATACCAAAAGCCACGCTGGTAAACAATATCGATGTTCCACCCATACTAACCAGCGGCAAAGGCACTCCTGTTACAGGCCCTAAGCCTACAGCGACGGCCATATTTGCAAAGGCCTGTATGGTGAGGCTGAAACTCAGCCCTGCAGCGAGCAAGGCTCCAAAAGCTTTCGGACTCTGCGTGACTATCAAAATACATCGCCAAAGGAATATGAGATAAATTATAACCATCAGCACACCGCCCACTAATCCATATTCTTCAATGATAAGCGCATAGACGAAATCTGAATATGGGTGCGGTAGAACATTCCGCTGCGTACTATTACCCGGTCCCTTACCGAACAGTCCTCCCGAAGCCACCGCGATCTTAGACTGGTTCCCCTGGAATAGCTTATCGGGATCTGCCTTCTCAGGATGCATAAACGTTTCTATCCGCGAGATGTATGTTTTGCGACGCGGCCCAAGCAACACAACTGCTGTTAGCAGTATCATTCCGCCAAGGCATACAATGGCTATCTGTTTGATACTGATACGCCCGATTATTAATAGCAGGATGCTCACACCAAACAGCATAATTGCCGTTGATAAATTCGCCAGGGCAATTAAAATGAATATAAGGCAGACCGATGCCATTATCGGCAGGAACGCTTTCTTCACGTCCTTGATATTCTCCTGCTTCCTGGTAAGCGTACGTGCAAGGAATGTGATCAACGCCAGTTTTGCCATATCTGAAGTCTGGAAAGTCTGGTTAATGATGGGAATGGTTACCCACCTGCTGGCATCATTAATCGTATTCCCAAAGATCAGTGTATAAAGCAGCAAAGGAATCGTTATTACCATAAGGATCTTGGAAATTCCTGCATAATAACGATAGTCCAACAAATGCGAAACGTACATTAAGCCTAATCCACCTACGATAAAAACCAGGTGCTTGATCAGATATTGCTCGCTCCCCACTCCCTTTTTATAGGCAAGAGTGCCCGTTGCGCTGTAAACTGCCAGCAACGACCATATGGACAGCAGGATCACTATCAGCCAGATCCACCTGTCACCCTTTGCCCTATTTATTATGCTTTGCATTTTTAACTGATACAATTAACCTATAAACATTATTATCACATTTCCTTATTAGCACATTACCATACAAGCATATTAAAGTTCTTTTACAGCGGCTTTAAACTGGTTGCCACGGTCTTCATAATTTTTGAAGAGGTCAAAGCTTGCACATGCCGGCGACAGCAGAACTGTATCTCCTTTTTTAGCGAGATGATAGGCTATCTCAACCGCTTCGCGGGCTGAGAAGGTGTTAACAATAACATCAACATCATCTTCAAAAGCTTCGTGTATTCTGCTATTATCTTTACCAAGGCAGACAATGCTCTTAACTTTGTTCTTTACCAGGTCACGAAGCATGTTGTAATCGTTACCCTTGTCAACCCCTCCGAGGATCAGGACAACATCAGAGGCCATACTTTCCAATGCATACCATGTGGAATTCACATTCGTAGCTTTTGAATCATTGATGAAATCAATCCCTGATATTCGCGCAACATGTTCCAGGCGATGTTCAATATTCCTGAAACTGCCCATGCTTTCGCGGATAGTTTCATTACGCAACTCCAGGACTTTAGCAACGATGCCGGAAGCCATTGAATTGTAAAGGTTGTGCTTGCCCTGAAGAGCTAGTTCGCTGATTGACATAATGAATGGTTGTTGATTAGTTTGATTTAAGTTAATGTGCAAGTGACTATCGTCACAGTATGCTCCCGCTTCCACGGTATGCTTAATAGAAAAAGGAAAGGCGACGGCTCTCACAGGGTGCTCCTGCAGGCCTTTGATAATTTCTTCGTCATCCTGGCAGTATATGAATACATCCCGTTCAGTCTGGTTTTGTAAGATCCGAAACTTTGAATTCCGGTAATTGGCCATTTCATATTCGTACCTGTCCAGATGATCAGGCGTTATATTCAGCAGTACCGCAACATCCGCTTTGAATTCGTACATATTATCGAGCATAAAGCTGCTGATCTCAAGAACGTAATGGTCAAAACTTTCATGAGCCACTTGCCTGGCAAAGCTTTGTCCGATGTTTCCGGCAAGGCCTACGTTTAAACCTGCATTCTGCAGGATATGATAGGTAAGCATCGTTGTCGTCGTCTTGCCGTTCGAACCGGTTATGCAAACAAGCTTGGCACTGGTATATCTCGCTGCAAACTCAATTTCTGAGATCATTTTTATGCCCTTCTCCAACAGCGCTTTGATTACTGGTGCCTTATCAGGAATACCCGGGCTTTTAATAACCTCATCAGCGTGGAGGATTTTTTCCAGGGTGTGCTGGTTCTCTTCATAAAGAATACCCAGCAGCTCAAGCTCACTTTTGTAGTGATCAGCAATTGCTCCGAAATCAGAAACAAAAACATCAAAACCTTTTTGCTGAGCCAATATAGCCGCACCTGTTCCGCTTTCACCGGCACCCAAAATCACTATGTACCCCTTTCCTTCCATTATCTGAGTTTAAGGGTGACAATTGTTAAGATCGCCAGCATAATACTTACGATCCAAAAGCGGGTAACTATCTTGGATTCATGGTAACCCTTTTTCTGATAATGATGGTGCAATGGCGCCATCAGGAAAATGCGCCTACCTTCGCCATATTTTTTCTTGGTATACTTAAAGTAAGAGACCTGCAGGATCACCGAAAGATTCTCAAGCAGAAAAACGCCACATAAAACAGGTATGAGCAGCTCCTTGCGGATCATTACGGCGAAAGCAGCAATGATACCCCCAATAGCGAGGCTCCCGGTATCACCCATAAATACCTGGGCCGGATAAGAGTTGTACCATAGAAATCCCACACATGCGCCCACAAATGCGCCGGCAAATACTACCAGTTCACCCGAATTGGGTATGTACACAATATTGAGGTATTCAGCAAAAATCACGTTACCCGAGACATACGCCAGGATCGCCAGTGTAATACCAATAATAGCTGAAGTGCCGGTGGCCAGTCCATCAATTCCATCGGTCATATTAGCTCCATTAGAAACAGCCGTCACTATGACAATGACGAAGAGCAGGAAAACTACCAGCGCATAATCTTCCATGTTCTTGCCGAACACATTGAGCACTTTAGCGTAATCAAACTCATTATTCTTATAGAAAGGCACATTTGTAACAGTGGATTTAAGATCCTGGGTATAATAGTACTCATTGCCGCGCTTGTGAACCTCCAAAGGCGCCTTTACAACCGCAGGAAGTGTTACCTGCTCCCTGACAACAATATCAGGGTGGAAATACATTGTCCAGCCAATGATGAGTGCCAGGCCTACCTGGCCCATGATCTTGAAGCGGCCGGCGAGTCCTTCCTTATCCTTTTTAAAGACTTTGATATAATCATCAATGAATCCGATAACACCCATCCAGACCGTGGTGACTAACATTAAAATGATATAGATATTCTCAAGCTTCGCGAATAAGAGCGTTGGCACAAGAATTCCCAGCAGGATGATAAGCCCCCCCATGGTTGGCGTACCTTGTTTCTGCATCTGACCTTCCAGGCCCAGGTTTCTGACCGTCTCACCCACCTGCTTAGCATGCAGCAATTTAATCAGCCTGCTTCCATAGATCGTAGTCAGGAACAAGGACAGGATCACAGCCATCCCGGTTCTGAACGAGATGTACTGAAATACACCGGCTCCCGGGAAATTATAATGTTGATCTAGGTATGTGAACAGGTAATACAGCATCAGCTCATCAGGTTTAATAGTTCAGACAAAATCATCTTATCATCAAAAGGATATTTCACCCCTTTAATCTCCTGGTATTTTTCATGACCCTTTCCGGCAAGAACAATAATATCTCCGGGTCTTGCCAGGTGACAAGCTGTGCGGATCGCTTCCTTACGGTCGGTTATTGACAAAACTTTCCTCTTGTTCACTGGTGTTACACCAGCCTCCATATCCCGAATGATTGTTTCCGGGTGTTCGCTTCTTGGATTATCGGAAGTAAGTATGACCTTATCACTCCAGTCAGATGCAACCTGAGCCATCACAGGTCGTTTGGTTTTATCCCGATCACCGCCGCAGCCTATGATCGTGATCACCTGCTCGATTCCTTTGCGAATATCCTGAACAGTACTGAGAACATTCTGTACGGCATCAGGGGTATGTGCGTAATCGACTATACCGATAACGCCGTTTGGCGATGTGATGTAATCAAACCGACCTTCCGCCCCGCTTAACCTGCTCAGAGTGGTCAAAACCCTGTTTTTATCCTGGTCAAGCAGAAGGGCTGTCCCATATACTGCCAATAGGTTGTAAGCGTTGAAAGCACCAACCATTTTAAACCAAACCTCCTCATTATCAATATTCAAAAGGAGACCGCTAAAATGGTTCTCCAGAATCCGGGCGTTAAAATCCGCAATATTCTTCAGCGCATAAGTCTTTTGATGTGCCCTGGTATTCTGAAGCATGATCATGCCGTTTTTATCATCAATATTGGTGAGTACAAAAGCGGATCTTTCAAGCCCGTCGAAAAATTGCTTTTTGGCTTTTAGATAGTCACTGAAAGTGTGATGAAAATCAAGATGATCATGAGTGAGGTTGGTGAAAACACCTCCGGCGAAGGATAGTCCTTCAATACGACTCTGCGCCACCGCATGCGAACTCACTTCCATAAAGCAGTAATCGCAGCCGCTGGCAACCATGTCGCTCAATAAGCTGTTTAAGGCAAGCGGATCGGGAGTGGTATGGGTGGACGGAATGATCTCTTCGTTAATTTGGTTCTGAACAGTTGAGATTAAACCAACCTTATAACCCAGTTCACGAAACAACTGAAATAGTAGCGTGGCAATTGTCGTCTTTCCGTTGGTACCGGTAATACCTACCAGTTTAAGATTCGTTGACGGATGACCAAAAAAGTTCGCTGCCATCAGGCCCAGTGCCTTTGCAGAATCTTCCACCTGGACATAGGTTAAACCTTCAAGAAGATCAGCGGGAAGATCTTCACAAATAATGACGCTCGCACCTTTACCAGCTGCCTGGGAAATAAAGATGTGGCCATCGGATTCGGTACCCCGGACAGCAACAAACGCTGTTCCCTCTCCGGTCTTCCTGGAATCAAAAGCCAAAGACGAGACTTCTGTTTCCGCAGATCCGATTAATTGCCTTACGGAAATCTTATCTAGTATGTCCTTTAATGATTTCATTCCAGTTCCAGTATTATTGACGATCCTCGGCCTACTCTCAACCCGCCGGCAAGCGACTGCCGCATTACCTTACCTCTACCTTTAACATATGGTTTGAGGCCTGAGTTTCCGACAAGGTATAGTGCATCTTTCAGTCCCATTCCTACAACATCCGGGACAAACCCTTCCCTCGTATTTACTTCACGTGTTTCAATTCCGCCATTGGTATCAATAGCATTAATATATTCTCCGTTTGCCGTAGCGAAGGCGGCCTTAATGCCGAATGCATGATAAACACTTCGAAGTGCCTTTGTCTGCCCTGCCTTCGAGGCGGGCAACCGATCATTGTTTGCATTTTGAACTTCCTTTACAGGATTATACATCTGCACATCGTTGGCAAAAACCATATCGGCAACCTCCCTGAATACCGGGCCCGCAACCAGTGCCGCATAATAAGCGCCGATCGGGTTCCCTAATACAACAATCATCGAGTACTTCGGATTGTCTGCCGGGAAATATCCGCAAAAAGAAGACTGGTATTCTCTTTTGCCCTTATATCCTAACTTGCCGTCAGCAATCTGCGCTGTTCCCGTTTTCCCGGCTATTCTATATAGAGGATTTTTAATAACGTCCTTTCCCGTTCCTTCTTCCACGACACCTTCTAGCATTCCCTGAAGCTTTGAAATTGTCTCTTCTGATGCTATGCGATCTTCAATGACTCTTACTCCGAAGTTTTCGACGGTACTGCCAAAACGGCGGATCTCCCGAACAAACATCGGAGCCACCATTTTACCATCATTAGCTACCGCATTATAAAATGTAAGCATCTGAAGCGGGGTCATTTTCATCTCATAGCCGTAAGCCATTTGTGCCAGACTTAAACCCTTATACCAGCTTTTGCTTTGCGGGGTCTTAACAAGCGGACTACCTTCCCCGGGAATCTGAAGACCAGCCCTGGTGTTCAAATGCAGGGTATTATGAAGCCTGCTTGTAAATTGTTCCGGATCACTCAAATAGTGCTTATATATCAGCTTGGCAATTGCGGCATTGGAAGACTCCTCGAATGCCTTTTTTACGGAAATAACCTTCAGACCCAGGTGCGAATCCTTAACGGTTTTTACAAGCCTGTTACGGTGATTATAAACTTTAAAGGTCCCGCCTTCTGCATCGACCATCGTACCCGTATCCACCTTACCATCTTCGAGGAGCGACAGGTAGGAAGCTAACTTAAACGTTGATCCGGGCTCGGCACTCTGTGCAATCGCATAGTTAAATTTTTCTTTATAAACGCCTTCCGACACCTTGCTGAAATTGGCTACCGCCCGGATCTCCCCGGTCGCAACTTCCATCAGCACAACACAGCCAAAATCAGCTTTACTTTTTATCAGCTGCTTTTCGAGAGCCCGCTGAGCCACATCCTGCATATTGATGTCAATGGTGGAAATAATATCAGCACCATCCTTGGTTGCAATTTCGATATCCGGATTCACGGGCTTCCATACGCCGCCGGCCATTCGCTGCATCAGGCGTTTACCGCTCTCACCATCTATATACGCGCTGTAGGCACCTTCAAGACCCACCGGCTGCACATTCTCATTCTTATAGCCGATCGTCCGGGCTGCCAATGTTTTAAATGGCAGGATCCGCTTATTCTGCTGAACTACGATCAATGCACCACGATTCCGGCCCATATTAAAGATCGGGAACTTACGAACTACCTTTAATTGCTGGTGACTTACCTTCCTGCGTAAAAGGACATAGCGCTCACGATCCTTCCGCGCATTCCGCAGCATTCGTGAGTATTGCTTTGATGACTTGTCACCGAAAAAGGCTGAAAGCTTCGCTGCAAGGGAATCAACCTTTTCATCAAAGATTTCCTGATCCGCTACCCCACCGGCCAGCATATCCATTCTTAGTTCGTATTCAGGAACAGAAGTGGCCAGAAGACTTCCGTCTACAGAATAAATATTACCCCTGGCAGCCTCAACATTTACAAACCTGGTTGAAAGGCTGTCTGCCATGGCACGCCACTTATCCCCCTCGACCACCTGAACATAGAACAGTTGGCCCAAAACTGCCAACGCAAGAAGTACTATAAGCCCAAAAGCTATATACACCCGCAATAATATGTCAGTCCTGATATTCATTCCTTTGCAGGCTTATCTTTTTAGTTCGTTGTCCTGTACTACAATTTTGGTTGGTGGTTCGACCGACTCTTTCAGACCCAAAGTATCAACCAGTTTGGCCACTTCCGTCTGAGTGCTTTTCAGCATGAGGTCGGCTTTTATTGTTTTAAATTCCCAGCTCAGTTCCTTTACCTCCTTACTGAGTTTATCGATCTCACGGATGGTATTTTCGGTAAAATGCCTGTTCCCGATATAAACCATTGCCAGGAAAGCAAGAAAAACAATGAAAGGCATCATATCGGTAGCTGTCTGCTTGGATATCACGCCTTCTGTAAATAGCTGCGTAAAAAAGTTCCGAGGAAGCTCAGCCTTCTCCCCTTCTTCTGGCTGAACTTCCTGCGGGACTTCCCCCTCATCTACTATTTGTCTGAACTGATTGCTCATTCCTATATTTCTCGAAGAAACTACTTCTTCTCTGCTATCCTTAATTTTGCACTTCGAGCCCGGTTGTTCTGTTTGATCTCTTCCTCGCTTGCCGTAACCGCCTTGCGGGTAACCGCCTCGAGAGGCTTTATCTGATTACCGTAAAAATCCTTCTCAACCTCGCCACGAAATTTACCTGTTGCAATAAAGTTTTTTACCAGGCGATCTTCCAGTGAATGATAGGACATCACAACAAGCCTTCCGCCCGGTTTCAGCACCTCAACTGCCTGTTCCAGAAACTCTCTCAACGCATCCAGCTCCTGGTTCACCTCGATCCTCAGAGCCTGGAATACCTGCGCGAGATATTTATTTTCTTTTCCTTTCGGGATAAGCTTAGAGATCACCTGCTTCAGGTCCGATACCGTGACAACAGGCGCATTCAATCGCGCTGTACAGATGGTCTTAGCCAGCGTGCGTGCATTCTTGATCTCACCATATATTCCAAACATTTTATGCAGGTCTTCCTCGCTGGCAGTATTAATCACCTCTTTGGCAGTAAGCGTAGTGGCCTGATCCATCCGCATATCCAGGTCGGCGTCAAAACGAATTGAGAACCCCCTTTCTGGCTGATCAAACTGGTGTGATGAGACACCAAGATCAGCCAGAATACCATCTACAGGCATGGCACCCTGTAGACGGCAATTATTTTTCAAATAGCGGAAGTTCTGGTCAATAAAGGTTAACCGATTGTCATTTGGGATATTACTCTGCGCATCAGCATCCTGATCGAAAGCCAGCAAGCGCCCTTTTTCATTTAAATTCTTTAAAATTTCACGTGAATGACCACCACCACCAAAGGTTACGTCTACATAGATACCCTCCGGCTTGATATTCAAACCCTCAATACACTCCCTGAGCATAACCGGACTGTGATAATCAGTCATTCGCCCTCCTTCCTGCATTACCCATCACCTCTTCGGCAAGAGCAGCAAAATCCTCAGGCTCGCTATCCATATGTGCCTCATAAGCTTCCTTAGACCAGATTTCGATCTTATTAAACTGACAAAGCAGGGTCACCTCTGACTGGATACCGGCATACTCCATTAGTGACTTGGGAAGCAAGACCCGGTTAGCCGAATCAAGCGTCAGTTCCGTCGCACCGCGGGTAAAATATCTCAGAAAGGTCCGATTCTTTTCTTCGTACTGATTGAGTTTACTAAGTTCATCGGTGATCTTATTCCACTCTTTCTTAGTATAAACCACCAGGTGTTTTTCGAAGCCACGATTGATCACAAGACCTTCTGCCTCAGCTTCCGGAAGCTGTTTCTTCAGGTTGGATGGGATAACCATCCTGCCCTTAGCATCTAGTTTAC
This sequence comes from Flavihumibacter soli, assembly GCF_010692725.1. GTDB lineage: Bacteria > Bacteroidota > Bacteroidia > Sphingobacteriales > Sphingobacteriaceae > Daejeonella > Daejeonella soli. The sequence continues at coordinate 450,931 of NZ_JAAFZB010000094.1, forward strand.
AATCAAATTCTCCTAAAAAATGAGACATAGTGGCACTTACCCTTTTTATGTAGAGTAAAAGTAGGCATTTCTACCACTTTTTCCCACAATGCCCCACAAAAGTTTTCAACAAACCTAAAACTTGATTTTTACTCCTCAAACAGGACGATTTATAACTCCATTAAAGAAAAATGAAAGGGCGGATTGAGTCATAGGTTTACCCGTCGGACTACTAAAAAGGAAGTCACATGGCAGAGGTCAGGTTAGGGTCATCTAGGAGTTATTCCGCTAATTTAGTGGACTAACCCCTAGATGGTCTATAGAAAAGTTAATACTGACCCAATAGAGAGGGATGAGAGAATGGTAAGGAGCACCAAAGTTTGCCAGGGGAACCAGAAAGACCTATCCCAACCTGGTAAGCCTGCCCGGGAGATCTTAATCATTTATTGCTTTGACACCGGGGAGTTCTTTGCCTTCCATGTATTCCAGCAAGGCACCGCCCCCGGTCGAAACATAACTCACATCATCGTTAAAGCCAAATTTTGACACTGCAGCAGCCGAATCCCCGCCGCCGATCAGCGAAAAGGCTCCGCCTTTAGTAGCCTCAACTACTGCTTCCGCAATAGCTTTTGTACCTTGCTCAAATTTTTCCATTTCAAAGACTCCCATGGGGCCATTCCAAAGCAAGGTTTTTGACTTTAACACCACCTCCTTAAATGTTTTAACCGATTCAGGCCCGATATCCAGGCCCATCCAACCGTCTTTGATATTGGTGTTTTCAGCGGTATCCGTATTTGCGTCCGGGGCGAAAGCGTCCGCGATCACGGAATCGACGGGCAAAAGCAGGTTAACCTTTTTCTTTTTCGCCTTTTCAATCAGTTCCAGCGCCAGGTCAAGCTTATCCTCTTCTACAAGTGATTTACCGATCTTACCACCCTGCGCTTTGGCGAAGGTGTATGCCATTCCGCCCCCGACAATCAAGTTATCAACCTTGTCGAGCAATCGCTCAATCAACAATATCTTATCTGAAACCTTTGCACCACCCATGATAGCAGTAAAAGGCTTTTCAGCATCATTAAGTACTTTCTCAGCATTCCTGAGCTCGGAAGCCATCAGGTAGCCGAAATATTTAGCATCGGGAAAGAACTGGGCGATCACCGCGGTGGAAGCATGCTCTCGGTGGGCTGTTCCAAACGCATCGTTAACATATACATCACCCATTAAGGATAATTTATGAGCAAAATCCCTGTCGCCTTTCTCCTCTTCTTTATAAAAACGCAGATTTTCGAGAAGCAACACTTCCCCGGGCTTTAATTCTTTTGATTTCCGCAATGCTTCACCACTAACACAGTCATCCGCAAACTGCACCTGCAGATTCAAAAGGAACGACAAATGCTTTACAAGGTGCTTTAAAGAATATTTATCTGTGGGTCCATCCTTAGGTCTGCCCAGGTGCGACATCAGGATCACCGAACCGCCGTCTTTCAATATCTTTTCGATGGTAGATACAGCCCCTTGCATTCGGTTATCATCCGTGATATGGAACTTGTCATCAAGCGGCACATTAAAATCAACTCTTATGAGGGCCCGTTTTCCGGAAAAGTTTATAAAATCGATTGTCTTCATTTAATTAGATTTTAGACGTTAGATATTAGATGTTAGGATAAGCTGGTTAAAGGATATTGTTAGAACTGCGAATGTATCGAATCGTTTTAGAAATAGATATTAGAAGTTAGATATTAGACATTAGACAGGTGGCTAGCTTTCTCAATAACACCCTGTATCAGATCTAATATCTCAGATCTAATGTCTCATATCTCACATCTAATGTCTAATCTTCAAATACATAGCCCTGTGCGGACCGATACCGGCTATTTCGAATTCCTCTGAAATAAACTCAAATCCCACACCGAGGTAAAATGAATAAGCAGCCTTACGGGCATTGCACCACACATAATCCGTTTTTAAGCCGCGCAGATACACAATTGCAAAATTCAGCAGCTGGTTACCAATTCCGTTTCCCCTGGATTCCGGGGCAGTGGCCATTCCGCGCAGCTGGTATGCGTCTCCTTTAAAAGCAGGGTGAGCATGCAAATGAAAGGTGGCGACACATACTGCCTCGTTATTCTGGATATCGGCGAGATGAAAGGTCGTTTCAAGCTCATCACCGGGGAAAACGCATTCCTGGAAAGGTTTTCCATCGCGTAAAACCCTTGAGCGCAAAGGAAGTACCGCATCTGTTCCAACAAAAGTGATCATTTGAAAAAAGTGGTGTTGGATAAAGCGTGTTTATTCTCCCTGAGCAACATCATTTTTTCCACCAGGTCTGCCAGCCGGCTGGAATAGCCATATTCATTATCATACCACCCTACCACTTTAACCAGTCCTCCTACTATGGAGGTGAGCTTCGAGTCGAAAATACAGGAATGCGGGTTGTGCAAGATATCTACCGAGACTATCGGATCTTCCGTATATTCCAGGATCCCTTTAAGAAAATCCCCGGAAGCATCCCGGAAGGCCTTGTTGATCTCTTCAACGGTAGCCTGTTTTTTAAGGATACAGGTGAAGTCGGTCAAAGATCCGTTTAACACCGGCACCCTGATACCCGCACCTCCAAGGTGCCCTTCCAGGTGAGGAAAGATATTTGTAATGGCCTTAGCTGCACCGGTAGAAGTAGGTATGATCGAAGCTGAGGCTGCCCGTGCACGACGAAGGTCCTTATGCGGAGCATCATGCAGATTCTGGTCACCGGTCATCGAATGAACGGTAGTAATATAGCCATTGACAATTCCCCAATTGTCATCAAGAACTTTGACCATGGCAGCCACATTGTTAGTGGTGCAGGAAGCGTTGGAAATAATTTGTTCAGACAGATCGATATCGTCGTCATTAACGCCAAGAACCACTGCCGCCACGTCCTTATCTGTAGATGGCGCTGAAAGTATAACCTGCTTCGCCCCGGCCTTAAGGTGACCGGATGCTTTTTCGCGTGAGAGGAATCGCCCGGTTGATTCAATAACAACATCAATTCCCAGTTCCGCCCATGGAAGACCCCCAGGGTCAGACTGTGAATATATTTTGATCTCTTTTCCTTTAACTACCAGTCGTCCGGATCTTGTTTCAATTTCGCCGTTAAAGTGACCATGTACTGTATCGTACTTTAACAAATGGGCTAGGGTTTCCAGGTCTCCCAGGTCATTTATCGCAACTATACTTACTCCGGGTTTCTGAAGCAATGTCCGGAAGCATATGCGCCCGATCCTGCCAAACCCGTTTATGGCAACTCTCATATTTGACTTTTAGTAAAATTCAAAGTTATCTAAATTGAAGAGATTTAATTGTCATTCATCGCGAAACATAGCCGGCAGCATTTTTGTTCACCGTATCTATATGCCCTGGCCCTTGGTTTGCGTTTTTATACCTATAATTACGGCTTCCGAGTTTAACAAGACACAAAAACTAATGATCTTAATTGTTGATGACAATCCTGAAAATATCTATTCATTAAAAAAAGTCTTAGAACTCAATAATTTCAAAGTTGATACGGCATTTTCCGGCGAGGAGGCTTTAAAAAAGATTCTCAAGAATTCCTATATACTCATCATCCTGGATGTGCAGATGCCGGGAATGGACGGCTTCGAAGTAGCCGAAACGATTTCAGGCTACAGCAAGACAAAAGATGTTCCTATTATTTTTCTTTCGGCAGTCAATACAGACAAACGCTTTATTACCAAGGGCTATGCATCCGGCGGCATTGACTATATAACAAAACCGGTAGATGCCGACATTCTTCTATTAAAGGTGAAGACTTTTTACCGCCTCTATGAACAGGCCGCCGAACTGAACGCCACCCAGGCAGTATTGCGGGAAGAAATTGAGTTCCGGAAGGCTGCCGAAAAGAAAAAGGATGAGTTTATAAGTATCGCCAGTCACGAGTTAAAAACTCCTCTCACCAGCATAAAGGGATACATCCAGATCCTTGAGCGCTCGCTTAAAAAATATAACGAGGAGGGGATCAGCAATTATCTCAACCGTACCCATGTTCAGCTAAGCAAATTAAATAACCTGGTGGCTGACCTGCTTGATATTTCGAAGATCGAAAGCGGCAAAATTCAATATAATACTGAGTGGTTCGACTTCGGCCAAATGGTTAAGAATGCAATTGAGATCATCGAACAAACACAGGAATGCTCGATCATTTTAAAAAGCTTTGTAGAAAATATTAGGTTTTACGGCGATGAGAACAGGATCGAACAGGTCATAATCAACTATCTCACAAACGCCCTGAAATATTCCCCTGATTGCAACGAAGTTCACGTAAACTTTTACCTGACAGGCCGGGACGAAATTTACCTGGGCGTGCGTGATTTTGGTATCGGTGTACCCTCAGAACTACAGGAACATGTATTTGATAAATTCTATCGAGTGGAGGAAACATCTACCCGTTTTCAGGGTCTCGGCATGGGCCTTTATATCAGTTCGGAAATAATAAAAAGACACAAAGGCGAATTTGGAGTAATCAGCGACTCTTGCGATGGATCAGAGTTCTATTTCAAGCTTCCCCTTGACCCGCACCCACAACAACCTGAGAAATAAAGCAATCATTAAACACAAGCAACCTTCAAATGTCAGCTGTAAAACGCAATCTTCAAATCGGCTTTGGCTTCTCCCTTCTACTTCTTCTGATCAGTTCGGTCGCTTCCTACTTGAGCATAAGTGCATTACTCAGCAGCACAGAGAGTGTCCGGAATACAAATAATCTAATCCGCGAACTGGAAAACACCATTTCAACGATTAAAGATGCCGAAACAGGGCAGCGTGGATTTCTATTAACCGGCCGGGAAATATTCCTGGAGCCTTATAATGGCGCACGTAATCAAACCATTAGTAATTTAAATCAGATAGACCGTCTTACCAACGGCAGTCCGGTGCAGCAGAAAAGCCATGAACGATTAAGAACGATACTGATATCCCGCCTGGACCATCTGCAGGAACTGATAGATCAGAAAAAGAAGGGACAAACTGTAACGCTGCCCCTTCTGGAAGAAGGAAAAAAACAAATGGATGAGGCCCGGATCCTGGTCAACCAAATGAAAGCCTATGAAGAAGAGCTTTTAAAGGAACGGACAGTAACGATGAACCGGTTTGCCGGCTTCACTCCCATCGTGATAGTTTTGGCAGCCTTACTAGCCCTTCTTATCACGCTCTTCTTTTATTTCAGGGTGAACAGGGACTTCGAGGAAAAATCCCTGATGCAGCGGGAACTGGAATCGAAGGATAAGGAAATAAATGATCGTATTCATATTATCCAAACCCTTGCGGAACAGATATCCTCCGGCGATTATAAACTCCGAATAAATGATACGGAGAAAGATGGATTGGGGAGCCTGGCAGTTTCCCTCGATAAAATGGCTACTTCGCTGCAACACTCATTCAACCAGTTGCATGATAAGCAATGGCTTCAAACAGGCATCGCCCAACTTAACCAAATCATGGTTGAAGAAAAGGAAATGCATACCCTCTCATCAGAGATCATCGAATTCATCGCAAACTACTCCGGAAGCCAGGTCGCTGCTTTATACATGGTAGAAGATAACCAGTATTTAAAATTGCTGAGTGGATACGCATTTTCACATAAAGGTGAACGCGATCGTATCGAGCTTGGACAAGGTCTTGCCGGCCAGGCTGCTGTAAGCGGCAGGGAAATGCTCTTAACGGATATCGCACCTGGGGACCTGACCGTGAGCTTTGCTTCCGGCGAGGTAAAACCTGCCACTATTATGGCCGTCCCGGTATTGTATAACCAGCAGGTACTTGCTGTGATCGAACTGGGGTCGACAAAAGAATTTACAGCCCTGCAAGTCGAATATGTATCCTCCATCATGCATAATGTAGGCATCGCCATCAACACGGCAATTATCCGCCGTAAGCAACAGGAGCTTCTTGAAGAAACGCAATCGCAGTCAGAGGAATTGCAAAGCCAGCACAGCGAGCTTGAAAATCTGAACTCTGAACTGGAGATGCAGACTCAAAAGATCCAGGCTTCTGAAGAAGAACTTCGGGTACAACAGGAAGAACTGCTCCAGAGTAACCAGGAACTCGAAGAAAAAACACGCATGCTTGAGGAGCGAAACCAACTGATCGTGGAAAGAAATCTCGATATCCAGCAGAAGGCCGAACAACTTGAACTGAGTACAAAATATAAGTCCGAATTCTTAGCCAATATGTCCCATGAATTGCGGACGCCCCTTAATTCAATCCTGCTGCTTTCGAGGCTGATGTCGGAGAGCAAAGAATTAGATACCGAGCAGGTAGAGTATGCCAATGTAATTCAGAATGCCGGCAAGGGCCTGCTGAGCCTTATTGATGAGATTCTGGATCTTTCCAAGATTGAAGCAGGCAAAATGGAACTTGAATATTCTCCCCTGACTTTGACAGGGATAACAGAAGAAATGCGGGGCCTGTTTGAACCTCTGGCCCGTGAAAGGGGCCTTGAACTTCACATGCATGTTCAACCGAATGCTCCCGGCGTAATCATAAGTGATAAAATGCGACTTGAACAGGTCCTGAAAAATCTTCTATCCAATGCAATCAAGTTTACAAAGGCGGGGATGGTTGAATTGAATATAACACAGCCTGAAAATTCTGCTTTCGTACATTTCTCAGTAAAGGATACGGGTATCGGAATCGCACCCGATAAACAGGAACTGATTTTTGAAGCATTCCAGCAGGCAGACGGATCTACAAGACGTACATTCGGCGGCACCGGCTTGGGCTTGTCTATCAGCAGGGAACTTGCGAAGCTTCTTGGCGGCGAGATCAGGATAAGCAGCAGACCCGGTGAAGGAAGTGAATTTACATTGTTGATCCCCCCTTCACAACCGGCAACAACAGTTCTGACGCTCACGAATCCGACCTCGGAAATGGAAATGCCGCCAGTAATAAAAGCTCAACCAGCTGAAAATTTTACCGTTGATAAGATCCCGGCCGAAATTCCTGATGATCGCGACGAGATAAGAGACGGTGACCGGGTGATCCTGATAATTGAAGATGACACCAACTTCTCCCGGGCACTAATGGAATTTTCAAGAGAAAGAGGCTATAAGTGCGTAACTGCGGTTCGCGGCGACCAGGGAACCCTGATGGCTGTAAAATACAAGCCCTTGGCAATTCTGCTGGATGTTCAGCTGCCCGTAAAAGACGGCTGGCAGGTGATGCAGGAATTGAAATCCAATCCCGCAACCCGGCACATTCCTGTTCATATTATGTCATCAATGGAGAGAAAGAAAGAAAGCCTCTTAAAAGGCGCTGTTGATTTCATCGAGAAACCGGTGGCCCTGGAGCAGATGGCAGGAATATTCAGCAAACTGGAACATGCCCTGAGCCGACATCCCAAAAAAGTGATGATTGTTGAGGAAAATCCAAAACACGCCAAAGCACTGAGTTTTTTCCTCGCCAATTTCAAAATCAATTCCGAGATCAGCAGTACAGTTAGCGGGGGGATCAGTCTGCTTCAGCAGGAACAAATTGACTGTGTGATCCTCGACATGGGTCTGGCTGATAAAAACGCTTATAAGGAACTGGAACGGGTAAAGAAAACAGAAGGGCTCGAAAATCTGCCGATCATAATCTTTACAGGGAAAAATCTGTCAAAGCCTGAAGAAAATCGAATTAAGCACTACGCAGATTCGATCGTGGTTAAAACCGCTCATTCCTATAAGCGTATTCTGGACGAAGTTGGCCTGTTCCTACATATTATTGAAGATAGTTCTGAAACGCATAAGCCTAAACAGAATAAAATGATGAAGGGGCTTTCAGAAGTGCTGCATAATAAAACGGTCCTGATTGCCGATGACGATGTCCGGAATATCTTCTCACTCACAAAAGCGCTCGAGCAATACCATATGAATGTTATTTCGGCAACCGACGGGAAAGAGGCACTGAAACAGCTTGAGGAAAACCCGGATGTCGATGTTGTGTTAATGGATATGATGATGCCGGAAATGGATGGCTACGAGTCGACAACAAGGATCAGGGAGAATCCCCGGTACAAAAATCTGCCCATACTTGCCGTGACTGCAAAAGCAATGATGGGCGACCGGGAAAAGTGTATCCGTGCCGGCGCATCAGATTATATATCCAAGCCGGTTGACGCAGATCAGCTGATTTCCCTGCTTAGGGTATGGCTTTACGATAATGGAATGTAAATATCTGGCCCCTGATCAATGAGATCCTTGAAAAAAATATTGCTGGTTGATGACGACCGGCGGAACATCTTCGCTTTAAATGCCGTGCTGAAAGCCCGTGGTTTCCTGTGCGAGACCGCTTCCGGTGCCTTCCAGGGGATAGAGAAATTAAACCGGGACAATGATATCGGTATCATTTTAATGGATATAATGATGCCTGGGATGGATGGTTACGAAGCAATCGCCAGGATTCGCGGGAACCGTGCAACAGCCGAGATACCTATAATTGCGGTTACCGCCCAGGCGATGGCCGGCGATAAGGAACGATGCCTTGCGGCCGGTGCGAACGGCTATGTCTCCAAACCGGTGGATGTCGACCTTCTGATGAAACTTTTAAACGAACACTTAAGATAGTCCTGTGCAGGCAGACCTGATCAACGACAATGAAGTTGAAATACTTCTGAACGACCTGATCGAACAGTACGGGTATGACTTTACAGATTATTCGAGAGCTTCACTGAAAAGGCGAATAAACCGCCTGTTCATGCTCGACAAATTTCCGAGCTTCGCCGAATTCAGATATCACCTGCGTACAGAAAGAACTTATTTGAAGCGCTTTGTCGAGGAAATAACGGTAAACGTCACCGAGATGTTTCGCGATCCCTTGTTCTATAAGGCACTCCGGACAGAAGTTCTGCCTGCGCTGGGAACCTATCCCTTCATCAGGGTCTGGCTGGCCGGTTGTTCTACCGGGGAAGAGGTATATTCGATTGCCATCCTGCTGGAGGAGGCAGGCCTGCTTCACAAAACGCTTTTATATGCTACAGACCTAAATCCGGATGTCCTTCAGAAAGCGAGCAAGGGGATCTTTCCGCTTAGCCAGATGAAACAGTATTCGGAGAATTATATTCTCTCGGGCGGCACAAAAGAATTCTCGTCTTACTATAGGGCTAATTACAACCTGGCCAAGTTCAACCCTGAACTGACCACCCAAATGATCTTCAGTATGCACAACCTGGTATCTGACGGTTCATTCAATGAATTTCAATTGATCCTTTGCCGCAACGTGCTGATATATTTTGATAAAGACTTGCAAAACCGGGTATTCAACCTGTTCAATGAAAGTTTGCAAGCTTTGGGCTTCCTTGCTCTCGGTAGTAAGGAAACGCTTCGCTTTTCCTCCGTAATCGATATGTTCAAACAGGTAGCACCTCATAAAATATGGCGCAAGATATGATAACACGGTCAGAGCCGGCTTTGATGGTCATTGGCGGATCAGCGGGCAGCCTGGATGTGCTGATGTCTGTACTTCCACTGATCAGAAAAGATCTGCAGGTTCCGATCATTATTGTCGTTCACCGTAAAAATAACGCGGATTCGTCGTTGATCCAGCTCCTGTCGGCAAAAAGTCGGCTGAAGGTGAAAGAAGCCGATGATAAGGACGACATCCTCCCGGGCTGGATCTACATCTGCCCAGCCGATTATCACCTGCTGATCGAAACAGATCACACCCTCTCGCTCGATGTCTCCGAAAAAGTTAACTATTCGCGACCAAGCATCGATATAACCCTTCAGACCGCAGCGGAAGCTTACGGCACGGCCCTGACCTGCCTCCTGCTGTCGGGCGCCAGTACCGACGGAGCAGAAGGGCTTGAATTTGCCGGAAAAAAAGGCGCTGTAATCGCTGTACAAGACCCGTCCAGCGCAGAAGTCTCTTACATGCCGCAGAAAGCTATTGAAAGAAATCCGACGGCTCATATCCTTAAACCAGGGGAGATAGCGGCGTTCATAAACTCAGCGGGTGAACAATCCGGAGGATGAGGCGTTATTGGTAAGACAACAATCGCTTTATAGCATGAACAACCAGAGCAAAAAACCCGAAAAACTGGAACCTCAGGATTCCGATCAAAAGAATATAAAACATCCCCGGAACGATGACAAAGCAGTTGTGAAACCGGAAGATAAAGCTTATTACAAGCAGGACGCCAGCTTTAATGACCCGGCGAAACGGAGGGAGCAGGATGAACAACCGGTTCACCCGGTGAAGAAGGAGCCGAAGGATTAGGGTTATGGGGTTACTGTTACCTCTTACCTCCTATCTCAACTCTGCGTCGCTTTCTTTCAGCTTTCAAAAAACTCAGCAATACCTTTTCATCGTGATCGAGCGTCTTTAATTCAGATGTTCCGGCCGCCCGGTTTATCTTCCTAAGGTAGGTTTTGAGCGAACCGTCCAGATATGCCTCAAGCAAAGCAGGGAAGACATAGGATTTACGGCATATCGTACGGGTATTCCCTAAGCGTGCAGATACCTCATCCAGTGCAGTGTTAATGTTCTTTTTGCGAAGTGTCTCATTGACCGGATACTCAAAACAGGCCAGCTGCCTGAGCGCTTCCAGGGTGCCTGACCAGGTACGGAAATCCTTGGCTGTAAAATCACAGCAGCTGACCTCCCGGATATAGCTGTTAATCTTACCGGAATCTATTGAACGACGCTCACCCCCCGGTATATAGTACTGAAACAGTTCCTGTCCCGGTATATCACGGCACTTTTTCACCAGTCTTGCCAGGGCTTTATCGTTCAGCTTAATTTCATGCTCAATTCCTTTCTTCCCTACAAAACGGAGCTTAATCGTATTTCCTTCAATTTTAACGTGCCGATCGCGCAACGTAGTTAAGCCGTAAGAACCATACAGCTGCTTATACTCTTCATTACCCACCCTGATAAGCGTTTTCTGCATGACATTGACCGAGATGGCGAGCACCTTCCGTTCATCCAGTTCCCGCCGGCGAAGGTCCTTCAAAATATTCTTCCGGAAGTCCGGCAGTTTGCTTCCAAATTCCAGGAGCCGGAAATATTTGGTGTCGTTCCTGCGCCTGCTCCACTCATTGTGATAGCGATACTGCTTTCTTCCCGCAGCGTCAATTCCTGTTGCCTGCAAATGCGCATTGGCCTTATCAGCGATCCAGACCTCGGTCCAGGCGGGCGGCAGAACCAGCTTCCTGATCCTTTCCAGTACATTCTCATCCCTAATCTTCTGCCCGCTCTTATCGAGGTAGACAAAGCCCTGAGCTGTTTTTTTTCTCGTAATTCCGGCAGTTGAGCCACTTACATATCGCAGCCCCGTATCTTCCAGAATTTGTTCAATCTCTGTCATGCCATCATAAAGCAAAAAAATGCAAAAATGTTTACGTGCCAGAGAATGAGCATGAACGGCAATGCGATGTGCGACCTCTTTCGGTGTCCCGGACCATGATCGCTATTTATTTTCAAAATTAAAACCTTATAGAGACGGCTGGGTTAAATTAGAACCCTATATCTACCTTATTGCTGGAGGCCGTCTCAATGATTTTGAAGACGGCTTCGTTCATCCGGCCAAAATGAGTAAGTTTGGTTACAAGCATGTTCCGGTTATTTCCCGCTGCATTTAGTTTCTGCCTGTTTTTTGGTGCATTGAGCGCAAACGGGCAGCCCAGGCATAGCCCGGCCGTAATCGATACGGCGGCGATTGACCACCTTCTTGATTCCGCTTCTAAAAAATATGCTTTCAACGGGGTAGCCCTGCTTGCACAGGACGGCCAGGTGATCATAGAAAAAGGATATGGCTGGAAAAACATAAAGAGTAATACGCTTCATGACACGGCCAGTATTTTTCAAACCGGCTCCATCACCAAAGCCTTTACCGCGGCTGTTATCCTGAAATTGCAGGAGCAGGGGAAATTATCCGTGTCGGATCCGCTCGCGAAATTTCTTCCGGGCTATCCCAACGGCGATAAGATCACGCTTCATCACCTTCTTACCCACACTTCGGGCATTTACGACTATACGCAGAGCCTGGCACCTTACAAATTTATCATCAAAAAAACGGCCGACCGGAAGAGCATACTGAACATTTTCCGGGATAAGCCGCTTGCTTTTGAACCGGGCTCCGGCTTCAGCTACAGCAGCTCCGGCTATTACCTCCTGGGGATGGTCATCGAGCAGGTGACAGGTAAGCCCTATGAGCAGGTGGTCCGGGAAATGATATTCAGGCCATTGGGTATGAGCCATTCCGGCTTCGACTTCCGCGGCTTAAAAAGCGCATCCCGGTCGACGGGCTACAGCGTATTTTACAGGGAGAGGCAATCCGTGGCTTTTGACATGGACTCCACGGTGCTTTATGCCGCGGGCGGAATCTACAGCACGGCCGGCGACCTGTTTAGGTGGACGGAAGCCTTCTCGGGTCCGAAATTCCTGTCCGCCGCTTCCCGGCAACAGGCCTTAAGTCCCTATAGGAGCAATTACGCTTTTGGCTGGGCGGTCGATTCGCTTTTCGGTAAAAAGTTTATAGCCCATGGCGGCTTAACTGCGAATTTCAGCAGCTATATCCTGCACTTTGTGGATGAAGACATTACCCTGATCTTACTTAGTAATACCGCAGGTAATTTATGGGACCTGTGCGTGAAGACGTCCCAGCTTGTATTCGGCCAGCCCTATCCCTGGGGAAGCCGTCCGGAAGCAGAACCCGGCAAAGAGGTACTTGACCAGTTTGCGGGAACCTACTCAAACAGCGATAAGCTCAGCTTCTTTATCAGTCTAAAAGATGGCAGGCTGCATTTAAATGGCTCGCCAGCCACCAGGGTTTCCGATGACCCGCTGGTTTCCCTCGGCGGCAGCCGCTTTTACAGCAGGAGGTTTAACCTGGAGATCTGCTTTGTGAAAGATGCGGAGGGCAAGGTGACCGGCTTAAGATCGCGACGGGAAGGCTTATCGCTGGATTGGAAAAAACTTGAGCAGTGATAGGCTGACCTGCCACTGAAGGCTCCATCCGGAGACACGATGCCAGTCTATCTCCTGTGACTAAGGCCAATTATTACATACCGGAAAAATGCTCGATAAAAGCACGGGCGAAATCGGAAACAAAAAGATCTTTACCCAGGCTGGTTTTAAATGGGTTAGGTAAGGGGATAGGGGGGTACAGGGTCAGGTAAAACGGGCGGCTGAGGTCCTGTGAATTGGCGAGAATGATAAAGGTCAGATCCTTTTCGGGGATCTTAATAAAGAGCGAAGAATACCCGAACCACCAGCCTGTGTGCCAGACGATCTTTACACCCAGGTAATATTTAACAAACCAGCCGTAACCATAGCGAAGCTTTCTGCCTGTGGGTGTTACATAGGGAGTAAATACCTGCTCCCAGGTCTGCCGCTTCAGAAACATCCCGTCATCGATGGCGTTTGAATAGATTGCCAGGTCTGAAACCGAGCTCATCAGACCGGCGGCGGGCCCAAATCCGTAGTGAGATTGAACCGGGTGGAGCCGTCCGCCACCCCAGGTGTATGGCTTGGCTATCCTGCTACGGAAAGTTTCGGGATCATATCCCGACAGCTTAAAGTTTATGCTGTCGTCGATACTGGGAACCGTATTTGCCAGGTGCAGGGGGCTTATAATATTCGCTGTCAGGAGTTGCCCGAAAGTTTCCCCCGAAGCTTTTTCGATCACCTGACCGAGCCTGTTATACCAGTCGCCGTTGTATTTAAAACTATAGCCCGGCTTGTAGCCATTGAAGTCATTTCCGGCTGCCGTGTGGGTAAGCAGGTGCTTCACCTTTATCCGCTTGTCGCTGTCCCAGCGCCCTCCCAGGTCGATGCCGTATTTGGCTATGGGGTCTTCCAGGCTGATCTTACCCTGCTCTGCCAGCTGCATCAGGATGATGGCGCCGAAGGTCTTTGTTACGGATGCCAGGTGGTAAGCCGTATGCTCATCCGGCACTACTTTGTTCTCTACGTCTGCATAACCGAAACCTTTTTTCCAGATCAGGTTTCTTTCGTTTACGATGCCCGCCGATATGGACGGGATGTTATAACGCTTACGAAGAGCTTCAAGATGCTTCTCAAAATGCGCTATATTTTCAGCATTCCAAACCTTATCAGATCTGCGTACCGGAGTGGCCTGATGGCTTTGGCTGGTTATGCAGGAACTTAACAGAATGGAGGTCCAGAGTAAAATAAGCCTGCCGACCTGGTAAGTTCTCCGGCGATGTGCGGTAACAGCATTCATACCAATAAGGTAAACAAAATCGCCTGAATAAGAAAAATGTCAGAGTGCCGCGACCCTCCTACCTAACTCTATAACCCTATAAACACTATGACTGATATATCCATAAAAATGAAAAACCTCCTGTCCAGATAGCAATTCATCAAAACTTTTTATGCAGCATTTTCTTTCATACTAAACTTTCTTTAGCTCCAATCCAGGTATGACGCACACGATATTAATAGTTGATGATGACGATATCGTGGTTTTTATTCACAAAATGATTATCAGAGAATGCAATATTAGCATTGACCCAATCTCGTTTGACAACGGCAGCAAGGCCTTTGACTATCTGAACAACAATCATCGTGAATTTGAAAAGTGTCTAATCTTGCTGGATATCCAGATGCCGGTGATGAATGGCTGGCAGCTACTGGACATCCTGGAAGAAGCGCCGTTCAGAGAAAAACTCGCCGTTGTCCTGGTTACTTCTTCGATCGATTCACTTGACCGGAAAAAATCAGAGGATTATCCCCTCGTCTGCGGCTTTATTTCAAAGCCTTTGACCATGGAGAACTGCAGTGAGATCAAAAGTTCTTTAGAGATCTGATCCGTGGCCTGATGCCGTTAGTACCCCTTGCGCATACGGCCTGTTTGAGTGTCAGCCCCAGGATTGCATGGAAACCGCTGATGGCATCGGAATACCGCGCGAGCTGCAGCCTGTTCTTTTTAATAAATATACCCCTGCTGCCCGCAAGGGCGTGGACGGACAAGAATCCGTAGGCCTGGGATGTGGATCGTTAAGACCCTGACGGAAGCCCATGATGGCAGAGTATGGCAAAAGTATAGTCACTAATCCGCCTTGTCAAAAAAACTATCTCTATTGTCAACTAAGGGTGAGAAATCAATATTATACTCCTGGTTCAGCTGCCTTTTTTTATCGTATGAAATATTAAGTTGTTGAATGTAGGAGTCCAGTTCTTCAAAGACGTTCAATATTTTTTTTGTTATGTCAAGCATGTCTTTCTCGTTCAGATCGGCGTCCTTAATAAGCTTGCTCATTCCTAAAATATTGGCAATAGGCCTTCGAATGATGTGTGAGATGTCAAATAAAATTTGTTCAATGGAAGTTATGTACTCTATAAAGAGAGTTATGTCCTGTGTAGCGCCATACCAGATCGTTCTTCCATCCGCCCTGTTTTCCGGAACTGCGCGAAGCCACCGCCATCTTATTGTATCATTAAAGACAACTCTATAATGAACACTCAGGAAATCATTCGTTCTGTATGCCTTTGCCAATGCCTCCTTAAATGTGAGCTTGTCAGGTTCATAAATAACTTCGAGTAATTCGTCGATGTCAGGTTCCGAATCATTGATACTATGGTTATAGGCATCCGTACCTAAACTCATAAAAAGTATTTTGGTTCTGCCGTCAGGCTGGACTTCAAACTGATAGGTGTTTGCCGGCACCTGGCTTGTTATGTTCTTCAACAGCAAAGCATCCGATTTAATCTTGTCGATAGCTCTCCATTGTTCTATAAATACTCCCAGTACTCTCCCAAGTAGCCTGATCAAGGTTCCTTCCTCCGGTAAAAATATAGAACCTTCATAGGCAGGAACTTCTGTGAGGTAACAGACTTCCAGAAAACCGTAATGTTCATTGGTACTTTTTATTTCCGACTGGAGAAGCCATCCAGTTTTCCTGAAGTTCTCCGTACTAAATTCTTCACCGCTGCCCAGCACTATGCGAACCCCTGTTACTTCCGGGTATTGCCAGCCTTCCCGGATAGGATCTAAAGATAGTTCTAATGCGGTTTTAATATTCGGGTTCTGAAAGAACACTTCAATCAAATCTACAATAGACAATTGCTCCTTTACCCGCTCTTTTAGATCGTACGACAATTTTCTGCCTATTTCTACCGGATCGAGTGTCCAGATATAATAAATATGATTGCCGGATCCAAAACTGACGGCATTAATGTCGGCGTAAACATGGTGTCCCTCCTTACTTTTTACCCAATGTTTATGTTCCGCCTTGTAGGCTGTCAAAAAATCTTCAAACGAAAATGTTTTTGCGTTTCGGTACTCTTTCAGGAACGACCCGTCAATAAAATCACAGAAATTCGACCCGGAAAACGGGGTTTCTTTGTTGTCTAGAAATGCCTTAGCCCGCTCATTGATCAGCTTAATTTCTCCCTGCTGGTCAGTAACAATTAAAGGAACCGGGGCTGCATTAAAAAATGATTTATATAACAGTTCTGTCATGCCGACGATTTTAACCTTCCGCCTGAAAATTTCCCACAGCCTGCCGATATCCTGGCATGATGTAAGTTACAGGTTTTTAAGATAATTGCACACTGATCGAGTCCGGAAACATTAAATGAAACATCAATTATTCCCATGGGGAAGCCTGATTTTCTCTCAACACCCTGACAAGGTGGCCGGCAAATCCGAAACACGTTACTGGAGTCCCGAAAATATCCCTGTGTTGGTTGAGAAGCAGGCGATCTGCATTATTCACACCGTACAGGATATCACGGAACTGGATAATATCCTACGGGATATTATCGGCAAGGCTCAACCGACCTATCTACTGCTTTGAGCGGATACGATTTCAACCAGACTGGCTAGCAAACTGTTAAAAAAGTATACTTAATTTGTTTAAATTGTTCTGAATAACAAAAACCAACCTCACTACTTTAATTTTATGCTATGGCAAAAACAGCTGCAGAATTCGAACAGGAATTCATTCAGACCGCTAAAGAAAAAACCGGAAAAAGCCTTGATGAATGGCTCGATGTGATAAAGCCGAGCGGTTATACCAGGCCGATGGAGATATTAAACTGGCTTAAATCCGATCATAAGCTCAATCACATGCAGGCTAATTTTCTGGCTAACATTTATTTGAATAACGGGCAGGTGGTCTACCAGAATGAAAACAATCTTCTTGAAAATCAATTTGTAAAATGCGAAGCAATGCGTTCGCTTTTCGATTCTATATCGCAGAACATCCTCACACAATTCCCCGGAACGCAACTAATCCCTAAGAAAACCTATATTTCATTCACTGCTCAGCGTGAATTTGCAGCAATTAACCTCAAGCCCAAAGAAATTCGCCTGGGCCTGGACCTTGGCGACGAACCCTTCAATGAGATCGTGCAAAAATCAAAGCTCAGCGGACCTATGCCGCGAATATCTCATATGGTCGTATTAACTGATATCAGTCAGCTTGATAACCGCATTACCGATTATCTAACACAATCTTTTAACCGTTCAAATAAAAAATAACACACTTGTATGAGCAACAATAATGTCCTGGGACTTCGGACGACCATATACATGGTGGCCGATATCGATGCGGCAAAACAGTGGTATTCAGATGCTTTCCTGACACCACCCTACTTTGATGAGCCTTTTTATGTGGGATTTAATATTGCCGGCTATGAACTTGGACTTCAGCCTGAGGCCGGAGAGGTTGGAGATAAGAAGGAAAGCGTGCTGACCTACTGGGGTGTTGAGGATATTACTGCTGAATATAACCGGCTATTAGGTCTCGGAGCTGTCTCGCACAGCCAGCCGGAGAATGTCGGCGGTGAAATCATGGTTGCCAGTGTGAAAGATCCCTGGGGTAACATTATCGGGTTGATCTATAACCCGGAATTCAAGCCAGGCTCATAAGATCAACCCTATGACGCCAGATTAGTGTTCGATTACCTTGATCAGGCTTCCCTGGGCCACCTGGTCAGTTAATTTCATCCCGTTAATGATAGCGAACTCCTCATAACGCTTGGAGGGAACATTATAAGTAACGAATGCCTGCTGAAGGCTTCCAGTCTGCTTGACTGTTTTAATGCGAACTCTTTCAGGCTGGCGATTGATCTTCGATGCATCGGTCAGCTCTTTGAAACTGCCCATCGTGCTGGTGAATAAAGGAAGGTAATTATTGAAATTAGTCGAGCTCGTCACACCGATCATGTGATAGATATTCCCGCCGTACTGAATCAGATAAGACAGGGTCCGGACAACCTCTTGTTGCTGGGTCTGCTGCTGCTCTGCAGGGACCTGGTCAGCGACTATCGCCACGGCCGGTAAGCCGTTAACACTTAATTCTTTAGATTCAAGAGCCTTCAGGCTGTACCTTTGAAGAACAGCCGATGCAGCTTCCTGCAATGTTTTGCCGGGCGCAAGGGTGACCATCATCATCGCGTTGCCATCCTTTGGTGCCATCTGCACTTTATCCGGACTATTTTGAAAAGCCCAGTTAGCGGGTATCGGGAATTGCAGTTTCAGAACCGGGTGGTAAAAGACGCTATTCTCGACAAAACCCTGTTTCGGATCTTCTCCGTAGACCAATCCTTCGATCCGTTTTAAATACGTGTTGCGGTTCACCTGGGGATCTTTCAGGTTAAGCTTCTGACTCCATTCCGTTGCAAGCTTGTCTACGGTGACATGGCGATCGCCCGGGTTTGGGTGGGTTGATAAAAAATCTGGAATAGCCTCTCCTTCACCAGCGGATTTTCTTTCGAGGGTGCTGAAAAAGCCGGCCATCTGGTGAGCATCGTAACCGATCTTTGAAGAATATTCGACTCCGAGACGATCTGATTCTCTTTCGGCATCGCGGCCGAACTTAAGCAGCAAAAGGCCGAGACCCTGCGATGCTTGCTCTGCAAACTGTGCAAATTCGGGAGAAATAATCATACCGGTTATTAATCCCAGCTGGCTCAGCATCTGATCCCGTTGCTGTTCCACAGAGTGTCTTGCTGCAATATGTCCTATCTCATGCCCTAAAACCCCTGCAAACTCCGCTTCGTTGTTGAAATGAGCCATAATACCCCGGGTGAAATAAACATACCCGCCGGGAACAGCAAAAGCATTCAGGACATCCGAATCGACGATACGAAACTGGTATTCAATGTTTGGCCTGTGGGAGATAGCAGCCATTTGCTTTCCCTTGAGGTTTATAAAGTCCTGAAGCTCTTTGTTGTCATATAAACCCATCTCCTGGATGATCTGGGGGTCTGCCTCCTTCCCCATAGCGAGCTCCTGAGCTTCCGACATAAAAACGACCTGCTTTTTACCGCTTACCGGATTTACAGCGCAGGCATCGATCATTAGAACTGATCCTGCTAATACAACAGAGAGAATAAAAGCTTTCATAAGTTTTCTTTAACAATCGATTTTTTGCTGGAATAGGGCAATGAATTTAACCCTGTCTTTAGCACCGGGTCAAATCTAAACTTTCCATCAACTAAAAATTAATTGGGTTTCAATCTGTATTAGGCAAAGATGATACCAAACCAAGCAGAACCAGATCTTCGAAAACTTTAAGCAAAAGAAGGGCACGAAACTTTGCCAATAGCAGCTGCGGTGGCAGGTTTCCTTACCTGCTAAATTAGGTAAACATGTGCCGAAAACCCTTGATAACAGCCGGACTGTACTCCAATGATCTTTTAGCACCGCGAGCGATATTCTTACGCATCCGGCTTCGCATATAAAGAACCACCTTTCCCTTCTGAACTTCTCCGTTCTCACGAACCTTAACCAGCGTTCTTAGAGAAAATAGGGCGAGTGCTCCGCCAATTATAAAAAAGAAGTTCCATCCCTGAAGGTTAACCAGGTTAAGCATCGTGCTGTGGGTTCCGCTTTTCCATTCAATGTTCCATACCAGGGAATGAGAAGTAAAGAAGTCTGCAGCAAGACCACCAACCAGTGGGGCGACAGCGGAGAAAATAGAAATGATAATATTCTTTGCAGAGATATAGGCGGTCGCATCTTCCTGCGGCGCTAACTTCATCCCGATGTTATTTAATGCAAGGTTGATCCCCGCGGTTGAAATACCACTGAAAACATTGATCAGCACCAGCATCAGGACACTCAATAAGTGCACTGCTGGCGCCGCAGCAAAAGCCATTGCCAGGATACATAGAATATATAGAGGCGCACAAATATTGATGATCGTTTTGTTACTGTAACGATCGGCATAACGTCCCCACATTTTTACCGAAAAAATGCTGCTTAGCTGCCCGATGATCGTAAGAGCCATGATATAGGTTAACGACAGGCCAATTGTTTTCATCATAAAAACGGTAAAGAACGGAACGGCAAGATTAAGCGCGAAGGACCAAAATGAATTAAATACCAGCAGGTTTCTGAAATTTACATCCCGCAAAGGCTTTATGAGCTGACGCAAAAAATTTCCCTGGGCGGGCACTGGTGCAGGTTCATCCGCTCTTGATAATAAGTATACGCCAATCATCCCTACTATCGCCCCGATCAGTACCATTATGAAGTAGGAGTTGGTGACGTATTCCGGATAGCGGGCTTTGATAAAATCAACGGTAAATGCGATCAGCAAATTAGAACTGACACCTACTATCTGCATTATTCTGGTACGGTGCGAAAAATATTTCCCCAAAATAGAATCAGGCACCAGGTCCTTCATCCAGGAATTCCAGGTTCCTCCTGCAATAGACCCAAAAAGATAATGGATCGACAAAAGAAAGATCAGTACTTCCACTCCACCGAATCCGGTAAAGAAAAATGGTATTAAGCCAATAATGATTAGTGCGAATCGCGCAATAAACGATGTAATTACTGAGATAGCACGGCGGTTCTGATATTTTTTGACCAGCCACACCGATATAAGCTGGAAGATATTTGTTAAAATCGGCAATGAAGCAAGCAAACCGATCTGGAAATTCGAGGCACCAAGATGAATAGCCATCGCGACCAGGAATGTCCCGCCCGTCAGGTTTACCATTATCTCAGCGGCAACCCCTTCCCTGACAACATTTTTTAAACCTGACTGTACCTGCTGGGGTGTTAAATGAGATGATGTTTTTAAATTCATAGGCTGTCGTCCCGAAAACGAAATATTATTAAATATCCCCGGTACGGAGCGGTTCTTATGTATGTTACAGCTATTTATAATAAAACTGTCAGGAATGTGTGGTAATAATTGAAAGTAGAATTCGTTTCGAAAATGATCTCATATTTTTCGTTCGAATTGACTCTTTCAGGTCGGAATTCTTATATTTAATGGAAAAGCGAATATGTGTGTGTGAATCATTCCACCTTAAACCTTATCATGATTGAGATCCCTGATTTTTATCGCCCGGATAAATTGTATCTGACAGATGGAGGACTGGAAACAACTTTGATTTTCAGGGACCATTATGACCTTCCGTATTTTGCAGCTTTCGAACTTCTGAAGACAAGCGAGGGCTATGATTCCCTCAGGAAGTACTTTACCTCTTATCTGAATATAGCCAGAGAATACAACACGGGGTTTGTGCTTGAAAGCGCCACCTGGAGAGCCAGCACTGATTGGATATTGAAATTAGGATATCCTGAAGCGGCTGTATCGGAAATAAATAATAAGGCAGTCCGTATGCTGCTTGATCTCAGGAATGAATATCGGGCAAATACCGGGAACATTATTATCAGCGGTTGTATCGGCCCACGGGGCGATGGATATAGTCCAACCGTCACCATGACGGTCGAGGAGGCAAGGAAATATCATATGGTACAGGCAAAAGCACTGGTAGATTCAGGCGTGGATATGATCACGGCCATCACAATGAACTATGTTGAGGAGGCAGCAGGAATAGTAGCGGCGGCTAACGAGCTGAAGGTCCCCGTTGTTATCTCATTTACTGTTGAAACAAACGGGCAATTGCCTACAGGAATGACATTGGAGGACGCAATTAACCAGGTCGATGCAAATGCCACTATTCGCCCGGTTTACTACATGATCAATTGCGCTCATCCCGCGCACTTTACAAGTGAATTGAACAAGGGATTGCAGGAAGAATGGACCATGCGGATCAGGGGTATCAGGGCGAACGCATCATGCAAAAGCCACGCTGAACTGGATGAAGCTACGGAATTAGACCGGGGCGATCCGCGGGAACTGGGAATATCCTACAAACACCTGAAGGAATCGTTTGGCCAATTACATATTTTCGGCGGTTGTTGCGGGACCGACGAGGAACATGTTCATGAAATAGCTGGTGAAATAGCAGCTTTTTATTGAAAATGTATCCCAAAACTTTCATGTTCCAGCGAGTGCCTCCATTCCTGTATGAGTTTCCTGTACGCTTCACCGACCGGTCTTATCTTCCGTTCAAGGCTATACAAGCCCAGGGCGTTTACATTGCCTGCGTCGTTTCGTAAGGCCGAATCCCAGTCTACCTGGTCTGTCAAACTATACCATGTGAAACCGAATACCGGCACTCCGTCGTGCTTAAGCTTGCGGACATTGGCCCATTGCTTCTGGAGCCAAATCACAGAATTCGGTTCAATGATATTCGTTTCTGTATGCATAACGGGCAATTTATAACGACTAAAATACTGGTGAGTGATAACATAATAGCCCAGGATCTCCCCGGAGGCTGAAGTCGTTCCATCCTCATGTACCATATGTTCATTGGTAACATAGTAATCGTTCCCCATTACACAACTCCCTTTTATGAAATTATGCGATTGAAACCAGTGATATTCCTCCTTCGTCATTCCATTTTGCAGCAGATACTCATACATGATCACACTGGTTGGAAACCCATAAGTAAGATCGAGCGACAAAAATCGCTTCCGGTTCAGGAACGTAGCAAGCGGGTCACACTTCGGATTTTCAGGATGAAAATATTCTGACGACTCACTTTGAATAAATACCGCGTGGGGTTGTACCTTCAGGATGGCCTGCATAGCCATTACATTAGCCTTGCAAATATGTTTGAGCGCAGTAACGAACGAACGGTCATCCGATCGGCGCTCATTCCACCACCCGTATTGAGCAGAAAAAGTAGCCGCGATGAAAATTTCGTTTATGGGCGTATAGAATTGAAGACCTGGAAACCGCTTGGCGAAAGCGGTTGCATATTCGACAAAATGTTCAGGAAAATCCGGATTTTGAAAATCGCCCAGCCAATCCGGCACGCCGAAATGACATAGGTCAACAATGGGTATTATTGACAGCTTCTTAAGGTATTGGAAAGTTTCGTCGGTAAACGCCCAGTCATACTGCCCGGGCGCAGTATGCACCTTATAGTAAGGCGGTCCGTACCGTAAAAACTCAATATCCATCTCTTTCACAAGATGAAAGTCCTCTTTCCAACGGGTGTAGTGGCCGCATTTTTCCATTTCATCCACGCGCTTCCTCTTACCATCAGGCAGCGTGATCATGGGGTAGCTATTCTCAATACCCGTGCTGAACATGAATTTATTTCTACTCATCGCTAAAGGATCTTGTGACCGGATTTATTAACTTCCTGATCCCGGCCGCTCCTTTTCGACTGGAAAGCTTTGTCCTTGAAACAGACATACGCTGGCGACCATTCAGGTTTACTCGTTTCTTTATTCAGGCGTAGAAAGGGATGATCTCCTTTTGCATCGTCCAAGCCATATCAAGTCTTCTGACAGCTTAAAAACATGCTTAAATGACAATGACCATGAGGATAAGGTTTTGATAATTTTCATTAATAGAATTTTAAGTGCATTTTCACCGAGAAAATCTGGCATTTCACCGAGAAATACGGCTCGTTGCCAATATCACTTTGCGTTGTGAATGAATGCAACATACATTTGATGAAAACATATAAACATGCAGAACTTTCAATCTTCAAATAAAAAGTCAGGCAAAACTGTCATCGGGTTCATGCTTTTAGCTCTCGGTTGTATATTACTGCTTAGAACACTTGACTTATTTTTCCTGCCGGGATATTTGTTCAGCTGGCCGATGTGGCTAATTGCGATTGGCGTTTACATAGGCGCGCGTAAAGGTTACCAGAAGCCTGGTCCTTTCATACTTATACTTTTAGGATTCATCTTTCTGGCCCATCGCATCGTACCCGACTGGGATCTTTCGCGATTTGTCTGGCCGATGGCTATAATCGGTTTCGGATTGTGGATGGTTCTTAAGCCATCGAAGGGAAATTGGTTTGGCGGCTCTGCCGGATGGGACAAACGGATCGATCCGCTTACCGGTGAAGAAACTCAGCCACATAATGAACCGTTCGGCGGATCAGGGGAGAGCCGTACAATTGACGACCGTTTAAATTCAACATCTATTTTCGGGGGTATCAAAAAAACTATTGTTTCCAAAAACTTCAAGGGCGGAGAAATCATTAACTTCTTCGGCGGTGCAGAATTAAACCTGATGCAGGCAGATATCCAGGGTACTGTGAAGCTTGAAGTGACACAGGTGTTTGGAGGGACTAAAATAATAATACCCGCAAACTGGATCATTCATTCAGAAATGGTAGCGGTATTCGGCGGCATAGAAGATAAACGCCTGCAAGCCAGCGAACCTAACCCGGAAAAGATCCTGATAATTGACGGTACATCGATCTTTGGGGGAATTGACATCCGCAGTTTTTGATTTTGATCTTCCACTGGTAACAAATTCATCCTAATCTGTAAATTTTGTCAACTTCAAATATTAAGATCAAGTACTTCTGGATAGGTATAAGGTATGTGCTGAGTTGTATCTTTTTCCAGTTCATCGTATTGTTCTGGTATGGATTTACTGTCCAAACTTCAATATACGATAGCGCTATCAGCATCGCCATACTTACCGCGGCCAGTTTACTAATGGCCAATAACCTGAAATACTACAGGCCGGAGAGAAACAGGTATCTCTACATGCTTATCTGGTGTCTGATCCTGGCTGCGATATGGCTCTTTACAAGCCAGTGGATCTTATCCCTCCTGTTTTCATCCGATGCATACTACGCTAATTTCTTATATAAATCCTTACCTGTTCGGTTCTTTATCGGACTCCTTATCATCGGGCTGAGTGCACTCGTTAGTATACTCTGGTATACTCAACAGGATCAAAAGGAAATAGTGCAGCGTAAAGCGGATGCGGAGAAGCTGGCCCGAGATGCCGAACTTTATAATCTGCGACAACAGCTGCAACCGCATTTTCTATTTAACAGCCTGAACTCGATAACTGCCCTGATAGGCACGCGCCCGGAAGAAGCCCGGAAGATGATCCATAAGTTATCTGACTTTTTAAGAGGTACGTTAAAGAAGGAGGATCAGCAGCCGGTTTCTCTCGCCGAAGAACTCACCCATCTGCAACTGTACCTTGATATTGAGATGGTGAGATTTGGCCACCGCTTATCTACTGAAATTGGAGCCGATGAGGCCTGCAGAAAAATGCTTATCCCTCCAATGATCCTGCAGCCAATTGTTGAAAACGCAATCAAATTTGGATTATACGATACAACAGGCATTGTGAACATAATTATAAAAGCAGAATGCCATGATAATGAGCTTCATGTAAGTGTGCAAAATCCTTACGATCCTGAAACCACGCGGCCCAAGCATGGAACCGGGTTTGGCCTGAGTGGTGTAAAACGCCGCCTCCACTTATTATTTGGACGTACAGACTTGTTGGAAACCAAAAGTGATAGCCATATATTTACCTCCACTGTAAAAATCCCGCAGTAATCCAAAATGCGAGCAATTCTAATTGACGACGAGCCACTGGCCAGATTGGTAGTTATTGAATATCTTAAAGCCTGGCCGCAAATAGAGATCATACAAGAATGTAATGACGGGTTTGAAGGCGTCAAAGCGATCATGCAACACCAGCCCGACCTTATCTTCCTGGACATCCAAATGCCCAAAGTAAATGGTTTTGAAATGCTCGAACTTGTGGATAATCCACCTTCCGTAATTTTCACAACTGCTTTCGACGAATATGCCATCCGGGCATTCGAAGAACATGCAATTGACTACTTGCTGAAGCCATTCACCCAGCAGCGTTTTGATAAGGCGATCCAGAAATTTATTGATCAATTTGAGCCCGCGCAGAGTTCCCAAAACACCAAACAACTCCTCGACAGTCTTCCTTCACCATCGACAGAACGAATCGTCGTGAAGACCGGCACCAAGATAAAGATCATCCCGGTTTCAGACGTAATTTACCTGGCCGCCGATGATGACTATGTAAATATTCATACACCAGATGGATCATATCTTAAAAATAAGACCATGGCGTATTTTGAGCAAATGCTGGATCCGCGACAGTTCGTAAGAGTGCACCGTTCATATATTCTTAAAGTTCAGGAAATTACGCGTATCGATCCTTATGAGAAAGAAACGCACATTGCGATCCTTAAGTCCGGTGCTAAAATACCTGTTAGTAAAACCGGGTATTCGAAACTGAAACAGACCCTGGGTTTGTAAAATCTTATTAACCTTTATTATCGCAGCTACGTATAAACCTTCACGATCACAGATCTTCGAAATCTAATACGAATAAAGGGACCAGAATAACTTGAAAAACCAGGGTGAGATTTCGGCAGGTGGTGCCATAGACTTTAACATACTATTTAATTTATCAGACGATCCCCAATGTATTATCAATACTTTGGGATACTTCGAGAAGGTGAATTACAAATTTGCCGAAGAGTCAGGACTAACCGAAGCTGAACTCCTTTCAAGCTCTTTCGCCGACCTCATCCACGAGGATGATGTAAATCAATTAAATCAGGCGCTTTTAACAGCCGGCCCGGGTCGTATCGTCGAGTTTGAAGCCCGCCTTCCTTACTCTCGACATGCTTACAAAGCATTTTTATGGAAAGCGACCCTTTCCGGCGGAAATCTTTACCTGGCGGGAAAAAAAATAAGTAATCATGGGCCTTTGGCGCATCGCTTTATGCAAACCGATACACTGCCCCTGACCTCAGACACTTCGCTTGCGGAGCTAATGAGTTCTGATGAGGCCGGAGCCAGCGCCCAAAACGAGCACAGGTTTAAAACCCTCGTCCAAAACAGCACCGACCTGCTTGCTATTTTATCGATCGAAGGGGAATATAAATATGTAAGTCCGACCGTAAAGCGAATACTGGGTTTCGATCCCGAATATTACATAGGAAAGAATGCATTTTCTTTTATTCATCCCGACGATCTCAAACGCCTGATACCTCTTTTCGAGAATATAGTCAATAATCTAAAAATTGAACTCCCTGCATACCGGTTTATCAGCTCAGATGGCAAGTGGCACTGGCTGGAGACAGTAGCAACCAACCTGCTTCATGATCCCACGATCAATGGAATAGTCGTTAATTCCAGGGATATCACCCTCCACAAAGAAATGGAAAGCGATATTCTTCGGAACTCCCGGAAACTCAGTAACCTGATAGAGCATAACAGGGACGGTTCGTTTATTCTTAGCAGGGACTGGAGGTTCACTTTCCTCAATTCCGTAATTCGGAATACACCAGAACTACCCAAAGGATTGACCGTCGGTGTCAATATCTGGAAGGCTATCCCGAACGCTAAAAACACCGCTTTTTACACCGAATTTCAGCGTGCCTTTGCAGAAAATACCCCTGTTCATTTTAAGGAGTTTTCACCCCTTTTCAATAAATGGTTCGAAGTGAATGCCTACCCGTTTGAAGATTCACTGACCGTGATGATCCGGGATATCACTGAACAAAAGGTCCAGCAGCTCACCCTTTCACTCGAGAAGGAAGTGCTGGAAATGACTGCAGCGTCAACTTACAGCTTTAAACAGCTGACAGACCATTTGCTATCCGGCTTTGAAAATATCCATGCGGGCCTGAAGGCCTCTTTATCGATCGTTGATAAGGAAACGAATAAGCTTGTTCCATTGTCAGTTCCTTCAATAACCGGACTTTATAAAACAGATAGTGAAGGAGTAGAAATCTCAACGGGAAGCGGCCCCTGCTCCCTGGCTGCTGTGAATCATTCCGAGGTTTATGTATCTAACATCTTAACCGATGGAATTGTCGGAAACTTCAGGGATACGCTGCTGGCACATAAAATAACTTCCTCGCTATCCCTACCTGTTATCGATAAGAATGGGGAAGTATTAGCTGTCTTCACCCTTTTTAACAGCGGTCACAGGCGACTATTAAAATCAGGAACCGGTCTTATCGAAAGACTGGGGACGATCATTCAACTGCTGCTCGAGAATAACCAGGCAAAAAAGGATATTGAACTAAGTAACGAACGATATCAGCTGACCACCCAGGCTACCAGCGATAGCATATGGGATCTGGATTTAAAGAGCCAGAGATTGTACCGGGGTGACGGTTTTGATCAATATTTTAATCAGCAACCTGGCTTTGAACCAATAGAACTCAGAAAATGGGAACATAATATTCACCCCGAGGATGCTGAGCGGGTTGAAAGCAGTCTCGAAAATGCATTGGCCGACAACTCAATCAATAAATGGACAGCAGAGTATCGCTATTTAAGAAAAGACGGCTCTTACGCCCGGGTTATTGATAAAGGCTTTATTGTCCGGGATAAAGAAAAACAGGCTGTCAGAATAGTTGGCGCGGTTCAGGATATTAGCGAGATCCGGAAAAGCCAGGAAAAACTCATCCAGTCAGAAGAGAACTATAAAAATATGTTTTTCAATAATCCTACGCCGATGTGGACGTATGATATGGAAAGTGAACATTTTACGATGGTCAATGCTGCTGCTCTCGCATTATACGGCTATACCGAAGAGGAATTCTTACAACTTGATCTCCTTTCTATACGCATAGAAGAGGAACATGAGAAGTTAAGAGAGGAAATGAAGAGCGAGGCCTTCTTAGCGGACCGGAATGTCTCCAAGGAATGGACACATTTGAGAAAAAACAGGTCGGCAATGATCGTTGAGGTCATATCTCATGCCGTGCTCATAAACGGACGCCGATCACGCCTGGTAGCAATAAAGGACATTACAGATAAAAAGAAAGACCGGCAGGAAATACTGGCGCAAAACAGGCGCCTCAGGGAGATCGCCCAGATAAGTTCCCATGAAACGCGTAAGCCACTGGCCAGTATATTGGGTCTCGTTAACCTTTTCGACAAAGAGAATCTAAGTAATCCTCTAAACAAAGAGATCATTCAGTACCTCGACGTCACTGCCAATGAGCTTGATACAGTGATCCATAATATCGTTGGAAAAACCTGGCTGGAAAGCGAAACTTCGCCCTCTTTTCCGGAATAATTCTATTATTACCTGGGCGATAATGCCTGGTATCCTTAATAACAGGATACAAATTGACTTTAATCCAATTAAGGTAGATACTATATCAGCTTGTTTACGTTATATATAGTTCGACCTATCGTTTTACATGCAATTCCCTAATCTGTCTGCTAATCAACTAGAGTTATTATTTGAATCTTCCCCGGAGTGCCTCTGTCTGCTTCATTTTGAGGGAAAATTTCTGAAGACCAACCCTGCTTTCTCCAATACATCCGGTTACTCAAACCATGAACTGGTTTCCAGACCTTTTACTGACTTCGTTCATTCTCAGGATCGTGAATTTACTGGCGAAATATTGGGCAGAATGAGAGCCGGGGAAGCCGCCATCACGTTTGAGAACAGGTTTGAGCTTAAAAACTTACAACACAAGCGGTTTTTATGGAATTGCTATGCAATCCCGCAGCACGAACTTTATTACTGCACGGCAAAAGATATTTCCGGAAAGCCGGAGTGTTTCGGACAATCCGGGCAAGCGGAGAGTGAGAAAACGGCCGGTGGACCGATTCGAAAAAAACAAGAGATCGATATGCAACATCTGGCGGAAGATTACAAAGTAATGTTTGCCAATAATCCCCTGCCCATGTGGGCATATGATCTGGATCAGCTAAAAATCCTGATGGTAAATGATGCGGCGCTAAGTCTCTATGGCTATAACAGGAAGGAGTTTCTCGCCCTGGACTTGTATGACCTTCGACCTGAAGGTGAACATGAAAGGCTCAGACAAGAATTAAAGGATAAGTATATATATCATGATCTGAAATTATCTTCAGAATGGCAGCATAAAAAGAAAGACGGCTCCATTATTTACGTGGATATCGCTTCGCACATTATAAGGTTAAGTGAGCACAGGGCAAGGCTGATAGTGGCCAACAATATTACTGACCGGCGGAAGGCACAGGAGAAGCTCTTAAACCAAAATAAACAATTGCGGGAGATCGCGCAGCTCAGCTCACATGAACTTCGTGGCCCGGTGGCCAGTATACTTGGACTGGTGAGCATGTTTGATGAGAGCTGCGCAGACCCTAACCTGAATAGCCAGATCATTAAAAAACTGGAGTTATGCGCAAAGGATATGGATAAAGTAATCCATGCGATCGTTAAAAAAACCTACCAGGAGGGAATATGACCCGAAGTTCAGCTGCCTATTAAAAGAATTTTCCAGGCAGTATTTACATCCCCGGCATCAAGCAATGCTTTTGCTTTTGCATGAATCGTCGCTTCCCTAAGCTCTCTGTCAGTTCCCGTTTCTTTAAGCATTTCCTGTATCTCCCGGCTGCTCCTGAAGCAATCAATTTCTTCCGGGGTCGGCAGCTTCTCCACGTTGCCAAGCTGGCCCAGGTTATTACCAGTCAGAATGCCTGAGTTTCTTATTGAAGGGGGAATGGAGTCAACACCAATCCCTATAGTTTTCACAGGTTTGGCAACCTTAAACAGGTTCTCTTTCGTAACCCGGCAGTACCAGTCGCCACCCAGCCGCGCCACCAGGTCAATTTTTGCCTGATCAATTTTGCCGTCTGCATCAAGAATCGAATCCTGTATATGGATGATCATTACTTCTGCCAGTATCAGGTTGCCCGCACCATTCTGATCTCCAAGAGGAATTACCTGCCGGATCAGGCACTCGAGCTGGACCGGTGCCTCAGCCACCCGGGGCGGCTTAACCAGCTCTGAAGGAATCGCGGTAAAGCCTGCTTTGGCAAACTCATTAACCCCCTTCGGGTATTCAACACTAGCCAGCGAAGTCTGTTGAACCATGCCGTAACTGACAATATTTATTACGCATTCGCCCACTTCGAGCACATTCTCCAGCGTATGCTTGGTGGTATTATCCCGAACCCTTCGTGCCGGAGAAAATACGCACATAGGCGGGTTTGTACCAAATAAGTTAAAGAAGCTAAATGGACTCAGGTTAACATTGCCGGCCTTATCGATCGTGGAGGCGAAGCAAATCGGCCGCGGTGCGATAGCATATTGCAGATAATTTTGCAGTTCAGCCGGTGTCATGCCGGCCGTATGAAGTGTTAGCATATATCGATAGAGGTTGGCAACAAGAATATGCTCATCGCCGAAAAATTAATCTCCCGCCCGGGTATTGACTATTGATTCACCAATTGCTTTTTAAGATCCAGAATCGACCAATCGGTATCTTCCTTAATGATCGTATTGCTTAATCGTCCAAGACCGGTAATTTCCATTTCAACGACATCTCCGGGCTGCAGCCACTGAGGTTTATAATCCGGATCGTTTAGCAGGCCGGTACCGTTTAATTCGAGAAAGCATCCCGTGCCCACGGTGCCGGAACCGATCACGTCGCCCGGCAATATGTCAACCCCGTACGCGCAACGCTCAATGATCTCGGCAAACGTCCAGTCCATATCGGCCACAGACCCCGATGATACCTGTACCCCGTTAACAAAACATTTCATTTGCAGGTCGTAGCTGTTCCCGGTATGACCGGGCTTGGCAGGCACTTTATATGGTTCCAGCTCATCAGGGGTGACAAGCCATGGACCAATAACCGTAGAGAAGTCTTTCCCCTTTGCCGGGCCGAGGTTCAACAGCATTTCCTCCATCTGCAGGGTGCGTGCGCTCAGATCATTCATGATCATAAAGCCGGCGATATATTCGTCGGCCTCAGACGCCCGGATATTCCTTCCCTTTTTACCGATAACGACCGACACTTCAAGCTCGAAATCAAGCTTCTGGAAATGATCAGGCATGCAGCGAATATCGCCGGGGCCCTGTATGGCATTGTGATTAGTGAAATAAAAGATCGGATACTGGTCGAATTCAGGGATCATCTCCACCCGGCGGTTCCGGCGGGCTGAGGCGACATGCTGACGGAAAGCATAGCCGTCGCGACAGGAAGCAGGATGAGGTACCGGAGCAAGAAGTTCGTAAAAAACTTCCTCCTTTGCCTGCATCTTCCCGGAGAAGATATCGCTGTTTACTTTCTTCGCCCGGTCCATCAGATCCACACCACCTTCCAGGAATCCCGCCATGGTATCAGGGATAAGCTTGTCACATGAATTCAGGTTATAAATGTGTCCGTTGATAAACAGACCTAAGTGTTCACGATCCTCAGTTTTATAGGAAACTAGTTTCATATGGCTTACGGGTTAAATGTGCCCAAAACTAATAAAAAAACCCTTTAAAATACCGGGTCTGTTCCTTATCATTTGCGGGGTGAGTGTTAAAGTCCTACCTTTAGCCAGACACTGAAATGAATCACTCCCCAATCCATATTCAGCAATTAATATCCAGTAAGGCTGTCGCATTATTCAGGTATGCCCTGCTTTCCAAACTCGTATTCGCCCAGTATTCCGAATAGTTGCTCGCCAGCCCAGGCCCTTTAAACACAATCGGCAATTAATCGTTATTTTTATACCTGAATCATCATATTTCAACTATGCCTGTTTATCACACTTTAGGGACTATTCCCGCTAAGCGCCATACGGTTTTTCGTAAACCCGATGGCAGCCTGTACGCCGAGGAACTGGTTTCCACTGAGGGCTTTTCCAGCCTTTACTCATTAGTCTATCACACCCATCCGCCCACTATTGTTAAAGAGCTGGGTGAGCCCTATTCTGTTGAGCCCCGGATAGCCCGTGAGAAACATCTAAAGCACACCAGTCTCATCGGGTTTAATATCAAGCCGGAAGACGATTACCTGGAAAGCCGGAAACCGGTACTGGTGAATTCAGATATTCACATCTCCCTTGCCGCCCCAAGGAAATCAATGACTGACTATTTCTACAAGAACAGCCAGGCTGATGAGGTTATTTTTATCCACGAAGGGACAGGAACACTGAAAACCGGCTTCGGATCTATTCGCTTTGAATACGGCGATTACCTGGTGGTACCGCGCGGAACGATCTACCAGATGGAGTTCGATACGGAGGCTAACCGCCTGTTTATTGTAGAGAGCTTCAGCCCTATCCGCACCCCAAAAAGATACCGAAATGAATGGGGACAGTTAATGGAACACTCGCCCTTCTGCGAACGCGACATCAAACGGCCTTCAAATCTTGTAACCAACGATGAAATAGGCAACTTCAAAGTGCTCATCAAAAAACAAGGGCTGATATATCCCTACGTATACGGAACACATCCATTCGATTTCATAGGCTGGGACGGCTTCCATTACCCATGGGCCTTTTCGATCCATAATTTTGAACCGATCACCGGGCGGGTACATCAACCGCCACCGGTACACCAGACCTTCGAAGGGCACAATTTCGTGATATGTTCCTTCGTACCGCGTAAATACGATTACCACCCGGAATCCATCCCTGCCCCTTACAACCATAGCAATGTGGACAGCGATGAAGTGCTGTATTATGTTGACGGTGACTTCATGAGCCGTAAAAGCGTTGTTAAGGGTCAGATAACCCTGCATCCCGGCGGAATTCCGCACGGACCGCACCCGGGAACTGTTGAAAAATCGATCGGCAAGGAAAAAACAGACGAACTGGCTGTCATGATCGATCCGTTCAAACCCCTGATGCTCACTGATTACGCTGTGGGTATTGAAGACGAAAGCTATCATAAAAGCTGGCAGGTGAATATTGAATAAGTTTAGTTTGGGAGGTTGGAGTTGAATTAAGAATTATGAATTAAGAATTAAGACAGGAACAAAGAGCAAGGGATAAAGAGCAAGGGATAAAGAGCAAAGAGCAAGGAACAAAGAGCAAGGGATAAAGAGCAAGGAGCAAGGATCAAAGAGCAAGGAGGAATTCTGCAAATGGCAAAACAGCTAACAAACCCAAAAGCCGATCTACCTACTAAATACTAATTACTAACTACTAAGTAAAAAAATGGAAACGCAATCAATGGAGAATAAAACGCAGACGGCAGATTTCCTGCCGCTGAACGGCACTGATTATATTGAACTGTATGTCGGTAATGCAAAGCAGGCAGCGCACTTCTACAAGTCGGCATTCGGTTTCCAAAGCCTGGCATATGCCGGCCCGGAAACCGGGGTTCGGGATCGTGCATCCTACGTTTTGATCCAGGATAAGATCAGGCTGGTGCTTACTACTCCCCTGATCCCGGATCATCCGATATCCAAGCAATTAACCGCGCATGGCGACGGGGTAAAGATCATCGCTCTGTGGGTAGATGACGCCTATGATGCCTATCAGCAAACCACTTCGCGGGGCGCGGAAACCTATATGGAGCCACAAACGCTGGAAGATGAGCATGGCGTTCTGAAAATGAGCGGTATCTATACCTACGGTGAGACGGTCCACTTATTCATCGAACGTAAAGACTATAAGGGTCCGTTCATGCCCGGCTACAGAAAATGGGAAAGTCATTATAACCCCGAACCTGTGGGCTTACTCTACGTTGACCACTGTGTGGGCAATGTGGGCTGGAATCAAATGAATAAATGGGTTAAGTTCTACGAAGATGTCATGGGATTTCGCAATATCCTGACGTTCGACGATAAGCAGATCTCGACCGAATATTCAGCCCTGATGAGCAAAGTGATGAGCAATGGAAACGGTTATGTTAAATTTCCGATCAATGAGCCTGCAAAAGGTAAGAAAAAATCGCAGGTGGAAGAGTATCTTGAATTTTATGGCGACGAGGGTGTGCAGCATATCGCCATTGCTACCCATAACATAGTCGATACGGTCACTAAACTCCAGGACCGGGGTGTTGAATTCTTAAAGGTTCCGGGCACCTACTATGATGACCTGGAGGCGCGGGTAGGAAAGATTGAAGAAGATGTGGAGCCCCTGAAGAATTTGGGTATCCTGGTCGACCGCGACGATGAAGGCTACCTGCTGCAGATATTTACTAAGCCCGTAGAAGACCGTCCAACCGTGTTCTTCGAGATCATCCAGCGAAAAGGAGCCCGATCTTTTGGTGCCGGAAACTTTAAAGCACTGTTTGAGGCCCTTGAAAGGGAACAGGACCTGAGAGGAAATCTTTAGATCATCAGGCATTTGCTACAAAAAAGCCGTCTCATTTTTTGAGGCGGCTTTTTTATTTGAAAGAAATAAGCGTGTTGCCGGTCTCCAACAATGGGAACTGGCAGTGACGGGGGGCGGCGGCTGCGCTGCCGCCCCTACTTCCTGATCTTCAATCCCTCAGAACAGACCCGCAAATTCGTACCCGAATTGAAGTATATCAACCCTGGATCGAACATTCCCGCGAACAAGCCCGCAACCAGTTCGTTGAATATGAGGCCGCAAGGAAGCGGCCTTAGAGGTTTACAGTAAAGTGGCCTGGGTCGAAACATCATATTTTAATATCCAATCCAAAACACACGAGGAGAATACCAATGATTGCCCTACTCTTTCACATATGCCTTTTTACCGGATTCGGAGCATTTAAAAATATCTTAAAAAAATACTTGACAAAGAGGGCTTTCACCGTGATAACATGCTTAATTCAGCCGATATTCTTCCGATATGGCGATAGCCTGCTGCTTATTTTGGTCATATGAAATCATATGAATTTTTCGGTCAATTACTTCTTAGAGTTCCTCGTTTTCCAAAAGAGTTAATAGATATGGATCTGCAGGAACTAGTAAACAACCCAGTATTCCAGGATGCGCTTTACCTGGCCAGCAATTCTGTTTATGAAGAATTGAAAAAACGCAGTTTCGAACTGGATGGATGCGATGAAAGAGTTAGGCAGACTTTAAAGAAGTACCAGCACCGGATATGTTACCGGTCGACGCCTTTTGGAGGTTTTGCATCAGTATCTGCTGTAAATTGGGGCAACGACGAAAGAGGCCTGAATATTCGGAATTGCAGTTTTGATATTCAGACTTTGGATCCTCACGAGCCTGAAATTAACGACTCTCTCGAAGAGTATTTTCAAGTAAACCCCGCCTTGTATGCCTACGGCAGCACTTATAGGTTATATGAGGGTTCTGGAAAAAACGAGCAGGGTGCACGCTTGTTTAAAATAACTGAACTTAATGTGGAGGGGATTCCAACGGACATTCTTTCCGAAAAAGGCTGGTTTAAAAAGGTCGATTTGCTTAATCGGTTATCTATGTACGGCCTCGAATTACGGGAAGTTGGGGGCTTTATAGACGAACTTTTGGAGAATCAGGTGCTTCTTAAAGTGAGAAAACCCGCGCTGCCCCGGTTGAGGCCCCTATTATATCGGGGATCAAGCAGTGGAATAGGTGCAAATTTGTATGCGCATACGTCAAACAAAACGTGTGGATCGTTGAATGTCGATATCCAAGCTCAGATCCGCGAGGGAATAAAGGCGCTCAAGCATCTGTGCGTTTTAGAGCATGATACCAATCTTGAAGAATTCAAACGTCGCTTCATTTCGCTTTTCGACAGGCGGGAAGTCCCGCTTCTACTGGCTCTTGACCCTGAAGCGGGGATTGATTACGGATCAAATGCATCTTGGACAACTAATCAGAAAACAAAAACCTATAGACATTCAAAAGGTTTGCAGTGGACCCGGACCCATGAAGTGTTGCTTGGGAAATGGACTCTTTACAGAGGCTCCGGACTTCCGATAATCCGGCTGACTGATGAGGACCTTAAGTTACTAGAACCAACAGCAATTCAACACCGGGCACCAAGTATGATGGCACTTTTTAACATTATCCCTGGTGGTATCCATTTACATTCAGCTGGTGGTGTCAGCGGTATAAATATACTCGGCCGTTTCACCATATTTGATAATGAACTACAGCAAATGGCCAAGAAGATAGGAGAACTGGAGCAGGCCGCGAATCCCGATGTGATATTTGCGGAGGTAATTCATGAAAGCGACGAATTAGCAGATAAATTGAATACCAGACATGACCTTCGAGAAATGGTCATACCAGTTTTAACAGATAGCGGAAAGGAAGAGGAATATCGCTTAGAGTTGAATGATCTTTATCTGTCGGCATCAAATGGCACACTGGTACTGCGATCAGCCAGATTGAATAAACGGGTGATTCCCAGATTGAGTACTGCATATAATCATCGTAGAGAGACTCTTTCTATATATCGATTTCTTTGCGATCTGCAGAACGAAGGAGTACAGCCTTGTTTAAACTTCAGCATGTCTTCTCTCTACCCCGGATTGCCTTTTTATCCTTCCGTTTACTATAACAACATTCTTCTGGATCCGGCGAAATGGCAGATAGAAGGCAATACTTTTAAGAAAATGAGCAAATTGGACAAACAGAAAAGGTCGGATGCTTTTAGAAAACTCGCACGGGAATTACAGCTTCCTGAACTATTTGTTTATGAACAACATGACCAGCGCCTACTAGTACGTAGGGAGTTCTGGGAAGATATTGAAATGTTAATTGAAACAGTCAAGAACCAAAAGCATGTCTTTTTGCGAGAATATCACGACGATAAGAGCGGACTCGTTCGAGATGAAGAGAATAGACTTTTCGCTCATGAACTTGTGGCGATAATGCTCAACGGCGAAAGTATTTACAGTGGCCTTAACGATCGGGATCTCGTTGAGAAAGTGAATGCTGTCTGCTTTTTAAAGGATTGGATTTATTTAAAAGCTTATATGCACCCCTGCGGTATGGAGAGCTTTCTGATCCATTACTTCAGTCCGTTTATAAAAGATGTCTCAAAGAGAATACCGACTATCCAATGGTTCTTCATCCGTTACTATGATAGGGATGACCACCTGCGTATCAGGATAAAATGCAGTAAAGGAAAAGAATTACTTTTATTAAAAGAATTGCAAGACTTCCTAGTTCGTATTCAAGCGCTTCCCAATCTCCGATCTCTTGAATTGGCAAGCTATGAGAAAGAACTTGAAAGATACGCTCCCATAGGGATTTTAACTGCCGAAACGCTTTTTTGCCTCAGTACCGGACTAGTGCTGAAAACAATAAGTGACTTCGAGGAGGAGAACTCCCCTCTTGATGCTGAACCTGCAAGTATTAAGTGGGACGGGGATGATTTATCATTAACAAATGAGTCAGGGTTTCCACGCTTGATTGCAGGCGTTTTACATTTAAATGCAGCTTTTGAGGCCGCAGGTTTTAAGCCTGATGAAGTGATAAATTTCTGCAAGAATAGCGTCAACCACCTTTTTAAAGACCTTAATATCAATAAAGATCTAAGGATTATTTATGACCAAGATTACAGAATTATGTCTGGAGCTATGACTAGACTTTTCAGTAAAAAGTTTAGGATGAAACCTCAAGACCAGTATTTTGGTGTCTTATCGGCAAAACTTCGCAATCTGAATCAGTATAATAAATATAAGGTGCTTATAGATATGAATCATTTACACCTTAATCGACTGTTTCCCCATGAACCGAATCATCAAGAAGCGCGGTGTTACTATTACCTGTATAAGCAGTTGATCCGGCAGCTTAAAACCGCGCAGGGTTAATGCGGTCGGAAATGACCATCTTGGTGTTCAGAACCTCAATCAGCCTGTTTCGAAACACGCCACCGAGAACAAGCTGCTTTTGGTCTTCCATAACAATTTGGTTACCTTCTATGGATTGAAGCCTATCAATGTTGATCATAAAGCACTTGTGAACCCGAATAAAATTCTCTTTATCCAGCTTAAACTCGAGTTCTTTCAGTGTAAGATAGGTGACAAACTTACCCTTGATGGTATGAACCTTCACAAAGTTCTCCATCGATTCTATATACAGCACGTCGTAAAAGTAAATCTTGATCAACTGCCCTTTCCTACCACCCTTAATAAAAAAATACTCATCCGGAACCCGGTTGGCCCCCTTTTGATTAACCTGTATCCTATTTTTAATCTTGACGATTGCCTGCATGAACCGGGCATACGAAATTGGCTTTGGTAAAAAGTCGTAAGCATCTTTTTCAAACGCTTCAGCCCCATATTCAGGGTATGCTGAAATGAAGATAATAGATGTGTAATGATTGATGATTCCGGCAAGTTCCAGTCCATTTATGGCTGGCATGTCGATATCCAGAAAGGTGATATCCGGTTTCACCGGTCCTGAAATAATATCAATAATATCATGCGGCCTTGTACTCGACCCGAGCAGCCTAAGATTTTTTGTTTGGTTAATATAGTCGCTTATGATTTCAATAGAAGGGACTTCGTCGTCAACGATATAGCAGTGTAACATAAGTGCTTAATTCAAGTGAATATTTAAGAAAGATTTGTATGTCATCCCATCATTCTCAATAATATAATTGAAGGAGTCGGGGTAAGCGTACTTCAGGCGTTTCTTCAGGTTAGCTACCCCCATACGATGACCTGAGGAGGCGCCCTGCCGAACCATATTTTCTGTGTGTATTCTTAAGCATCCGCTGCGGTAGCTGATGTTAATATAAGCCGGCCTATCAGGATTTTCTAAGTTTCCATGCTGGAGAATATTTTCTGTCATGGTCACGAGGATCAATGGTATAACCCGTAATGGCAGATCATCCATTATCCCTTCTTTAGAGAGTGAAATATAGGAAGGGATCCGCTTTTTATGTAGATTGATATAATGTTCAATGTAGTTTATTTCATCATTCAATTTGACCTTTTCTTCGTTACTGTTATCAGACAGGGAATAACGCATTAATTCCGATAAAGACATGATATGTTCTGCCACGGGACGATCTACTTTTCTTACCTCATTGTAAAGAAAGTTTAATGTATTGAACAGCATATGCGGATTAATCGTCGATTTAACCAAGGCGAGCTTCAGTTTTTCTTTCTCCATTGAAGAAATTAAGAGCGCACTCCTCATACGGTTGATCCGCATTTCTTTTCTCTTCAGATGCAGAACGCACCAATATGCGGTACTTCCGCAAAGAATGTAAATACACCGGTAAATGTTGCCGATAATGAAATTGTTCTGAAAGTTCCATTTCTGTTCGATTAGCTCGATATCCAGATAGATGCCAATCAGGGCACCGCAGATAAAAAACAGTATAATCTCCGAAGTCAGTTTGAGGAGCAAGTTCAGCCACCTTCTTTCCTTTCTGACTTTAGTAACATTTAATACGTAATAGCTATGATAATAAAACGTAGCGATGTACAACGCATAATGTAAGACATAGTCGAGAATATGCCCAAATTTTTTCGAAATGGCAGCCGCCAAGGAAATCTCATAAGAGATAAACAGGATCCAGGCCATAATATGAAAAAAGATGGATGGAACTCTAACTAGAAGCCGCCTGAAACCAATATCGTTGGAAAGGCCTAAAATATCACGTGAAAGCAGCACTTGATGTAATAAAATAGCTAGGAAATATTGTCATACTTATATTGAAACAAATAAAAAAAAATTATGGAACAAAAGAAATCCCTAAAATTAAAAATCAGCAAGTCCAACCGGTTTGTCTATGTAAAGCATCGGCCATTGTCAACCACATTGTCCGATCCAACAATTGTCATTACAACGACGTTAACGGCGTTTGGAAATTGATCATTAAGCTCCCCAAAAGGGAGCTTTTTTTTCTACATATAAGTTTTTATCATATTCATTTTACGACTTTGGAATACTAACTGGCGCATCGTTGAGTTTTACAGGAAGCTCAACAGAGCCTACAAACACCTGTGGCGGTCACAAGGCTCGACAACCAAGAAGTTAAACGTTTTAGTTCCAAAAAACGGAGAACTCCTGAAGAACTCATCTCCTGCACTAAAGAGAAATATTTTAGCCAACCGGATATCTGGCTAATGAGAAGAAATTAGTGATTAAATGCAATTTCTTCGACCTCCACGGCGGCAAGAAATTACTATTCCTTTCTTTACCAAATTCTAGTCAATCCTGTAGTGATACACAATCGTGCCTACCTCAACACCCCAAACTTCCCGGACCGGAACTCTCGGATCGCTTCCTCGATCTCCTCCTCGGTATTCATCACGAAGGGACCGTAGCTGACGATGGGTTCATGGATCGGCTCGCCGCTGAGCAGGAGGATCACGGCCTCTTCATTCGCTTTGATGGAAATGTCTTCGCCGGCATTGGCAAACAACACGAAACTATGTTCCGGCGCCGGCTCCCCGTTCACTTCCGCACTGCCGTTAACCAGCAGCATGGCCGTATTGTGTGAAGCCGGTATGGAAAACGATACCCGGCCCTCTTTATGCAGTTTCATGTCGAAGAGGTTCACTGCCGTGTAGGTATCGGCAGGGCCTTTTACCCCGTTAAAGGTTCCCGCGATAACGTTCACCAGGCCGGCATTATCGGGCAGCTCCGCCTTACCCATCTGGTCGGCGCTGATGGCCTGGTAATGGGCGGGCGTCGTCTTATCCTTTTTGGGAAGGTTGACCCAGAGCTGGACCATTTCGAAGGGGCCGCCTGTTTTAGAGAACTCTTCCTCGTGGTACTCCTTATGCAGGATGCCCGAGCCGGCCGTCATCCACTGCACATCGCCGGCACGGATGATACCGCTGTTGCCCGTGCTGTCGTGGTGGGCCACGCTGCCCTTATAAGCAATGGTGACCGTCTCGAAACCTTTGTGCGGATGCACATCGACGCCCCGTACATGATCGGAAGGTCCAAAGTCAAACTCGGCCCCGAAATCCAGCAGGAGAAAAGGACTGATCCTTTCCTGCGGGATACCCGCACCGGGGATCATATTAAACACCCTGAAACCATCTCCGACCATTCCCGGCCGCGCAGGGCGGGGAATGATCCGTTCAATCGATTTTTTCATCGCTCTTTTATTTTGAAGTGATCCTATAGGCCGGCATTTAAGCGAAAAGACCTGCTTCGGGCCTTTGCCGCACAACGGCATTCTAAAGGTAAAATTTTTATTTATAGTGCTTAGGGCGGCGTTGCCCGATTGAATCTGATACTAATCAAAACGACACTAATTAATCTACGTCAGTGCAAATAAAAACTTCGTTTGAAACTTGTTTTGAAGTTCGTCCGCCTCATAGCCGGCGGGGCCTACTTCTTTTTTCTTGAAAAAAAAGAAGCAAAAATTCAAGGCTGCACAGCCTGGAGCTAAAAGCCCTAAAAACGGCTGATTGCAATTCGAAGCCGTGGGATCGTTAATGAATGCTGATCATTTCTGCAACACTTCCCGAATTGCCTCTTGCAGTGCGTTAATTAAAGGATCTGCATGCCGTTTTTAGAACTTTCTTAACGCTCCATCCTGTGAGGCCGACGAGGGGACAGATTGAAGGAAGTGGTTTTTTTGAATATCATCGCATCCAACCTTGTTGATAACTCTACTGATTAATCCACGTCAGTGCAAGTAAAAACTTCGTTTGTACTTTGCTTTAAGTTCGTCCGCCTCATAGCCGGCGGAGGGGCTATTTTTTTCCCTTGATGGAAAAGAAACAATCCCGAGCGAAGTGAGACCACGAAGGCCATTAAAAAACAATAACAAAAACTGAGTAAATTCAAGGCTACACAGCCTGGAGCTAAAAGTCCTAGCCGAGCAAAGCGAGACCACGAAAGCCAATAAAAAAATAAACAATCTGAGTAAAACCGGCTATCTGCAATTTGAAGTCGTGGGTTAGTCAGTGAATGATATCATTGTTACTGCATCACTTCCCGAATTGCTCTTTGGTGTGGGTTATTGAAAGTATCTGCAGGCCGTTTTTAAAACTTTCTTAACGCTCCATCCTGTGAGGCCGACGAGGGGACAGATTATAGGAAGTGATTTCTTTAAAAATAAACATCGCCGGATTTATTGATCCTGAGGGGATTTCAGATTTATAGAAATCCTAACATAATAAACGCGACCCTCAGGGTGCCAGGATCAAAACCGCCCTGTCTTTTACAAACCTTCAATACCCTCGGCATCGGTGCGTTTGCTAAAAAAACGCCTGATTAATTCGCCCGCTTCAGCTGCGAGTGTCCGCTTAAATTTCCGTTCCCGGATGTTCAGGGCGAAGGTGAGGGCCGTGTTAAAAACCACGCAGCTCAGGAAAAGAAAGGTGATCAGCACGGTACTTCCAAGCTCCCGGAAATAGATAACGGCCGACAGCAGCAGGTTGCTGAAGCTCATCAGGATCAGGGTGGTCTGCCGGTGATTAAATCCCAGGCGGAGCAAACGGTGGTGGGTATGATTATTATCGGCAATGAAAGGCGAGCTGTTCCGCAGCAGGCGGATCACAAAAACCCGGATCACATCAAATATGGGTCCTATCAGCACGGCCATGGCGATGGCGGGAGCGGAAGCAAAATAAGCACGGCCTGCCGTTCCGGGAATATTCAGCTCGATGAACTTAATTGCCAGTATAGCCGCAACGA
The DNA here is from genome assembly GCF_010692725.1 of Flavihumibacter soli. GTDB lineage: Bacteria > Bacteroidota > Bacteroidia > Sphingobacteriales > Sphingobacteriaceae > Daejeonella > Daejeonella soli. The sequence goes on from NZ_JAAFZB010000094.1 coordinate 494,272, forward strand.
GCCCGATCAGCAAAGATCCCGCATCACCCATAAAGATCCTTGCAGGCGACATGTTAAACCTTAAAAAACCGATACTTCCGCCGGTCAGGATGAAAGCGATACAGGCATAACTGGCCTGTCCCATATAGGCGAAAAAGAGCCCGAATGTCAGGCTGACGACCAGGGCGGTGATCCCGACCAGGCCATCGATCCCGTCGATGAGGTTAAATGAATTGGTGAGGAAAATGATCAGCAGCACCGAAAATCCGACGCTCAGCCAGTACGGAAGTGCCCAGATACCCAGGACGCCCTGCATATTGCTGATGCGGATATCCGCCAGCAGCACAACGGTTAAAGCAGTGAGCAGCTGTATAAAGAATTTCGTACTCGGGTTAACCCCCCACAGGTCATCCTTCAGGCCCACCGCGAATATGAGTATGAAGGCCGTTAAGAGGTAATTGAAGACATCTAAATTGATGAAATCGGCAAAAAGCAGGGAGGTGAGTATCAAGCTGCAAAAAACAGCGATCCCGCCCAGCCTTGACACGCCATGCCTGTGATTCTTACGCGCTACCTTGTTGTTGTCGAATACCTGCAGCTTGTCGGCGATATGTATGATGGAGGGAATTGCCAGGAAGACCAGCAAAAACGAAAAAATGAGTATATAGAAATAATGCAATGGATTCCCTTCGAGCCAGGTTATGTTCATAATCCCAAATAATTCTTTAACAGGTAGCGTCTTTTATGTTGATTAGAAATACTGACAGATCTTTCTTAAAGGCTTGAACCACATCTTTATCCACGGCCACCTGATACCATTTTTTCCCATAGCCTTCCGATCACTATTTGCTGCGAGAAGCCGGTTATAAAATGAACGGTTGCTGACTCCCCCCATCCTCATTTTCACAAACACCCGGGGCAGATAGAGACTGTTACTTTCTTTAAGATATAAAAATCTTAACATTAATTCATAATCCGCCGCACTTTTAAATTTCAGATCATAGCCACCATATTTCCTGTATACGTCAGAACGGGCATAAAAGGTTGGGTGAGCGGGCATCCAGCCCCAGGCCATGGAATTCCGGCTGTAAGGGCTGGATTCCCACCTGCGGATCACCCGTTCGGGATCGGTACGGCTGACGTACCACAGGTCGCCATAGACCACCCCGACCTCCGGCCGGGCAAAAGCCGCGGCGACACGGGCGATAACGGCATCATCGGCAAAGAAGTCATCGGCGTTTAAAAAACCGATCACCTCGCCGCCGGCAAGGACGATACCCTTGTTCATGGCATCATAAATGCCCCGGTCTTTTTCAGATACAACAATGCTTATTTTATCGCGGTACCGGTCTATGATGGAAAGGCTGGAATCGCCTGATCCGCCGTCGATAATGATGTATTCGATATCGCCGTAAGTCTGGCCGATCACCGAAAGTATGCAATTCTCCAGGAATTCCTCCCCGTTGTAAACTACGGTGATTATAGTTATTTTCATTGGCGATACAAATTAATGGATATATTGTTTAAAAATGATTTATTTTTGGCCAGCCAGAAAACATAAATCTACAGCCCGGAACTCATTCATGATCAAACTTCTACCTGCCAGAATTCCCGTTCTTTTCTGTTTTTGCGTACTGGCACTCCTGTCATCCTGTTCTTCACGCTATCAGAACGCCTTGTTTACAAGCAAAACCGATATGCTGACGGACACCATCAAAACAGTTTTCGCTATCAATTCAACGGATGCCCGTGCCGATATCTACCGCATCAAAGCCGGTGACGTACTGGCCATCCGGAATCTCCAGGGCATTGGGTTCATATCAGCCGGCGAGGGCGGAGCACAGGCCAGCGCGCCGGTAAGCTTCCGCGTGGAAGACGACGGGGGCGTGGTGCTGCCTGTCCTTGGTAAAGTGATGGTCGCCGGCCTCTCCCGTAAGGAAGCCACGCAGAAGATCCAGGATGCCTATAAACAGAACCTGCTGAAGGACCCTATCATCGAACTGTCCATCGTTAATTTAAAGGTGACCCTGCTGGGTGAATTCGGCAGCCAGGGTGCGTTCTTACTGGAGGACGACCATACCTCCCTTATCGATATTATCGGGAAAGCGGGCGGCTTCAGCCCCCGGGCCGACCCTAAAACACTGAAGATCATCCGCGGCGACCGCCGTGACCCGGAGATCATCTACGTGAACCTGAAAAACATTAACAGCCTGGCAAGCCCGAAACTTATTTTGCAAAACAACGATATTCTGTATATTGAACCGATGGGAGCATATAATACTTCCGAAAGGATACAAAGAGTATCCACCGTAATTCAGCCCCTGCTGCTGGTTGTAAACTTTGCCATATTGATATACACTTTTACCCAATAAATGAAGAGCGAACTGCTGCAGGAAAATAAACTGGCCAACCAGGATATTGACTATAAGAAGGTTATTAAGATCCTCTGGAGCCGCTGGTACTGGATAGCCGGCTGCGTACTGATCGCGCTGGTCATCTCCTACATCTACCTCTGGTACACGCCGCCCATTTATACCACCTCAGCCTCCATTAAATTCGACGAGAAGAAATCGGAGATCACCGAGCTGCTGAAGGTGAGTAACTTTTATGACCGAACAAATAAGGTACAATCGGAAACTTACGTTATTCAGTCCTACCCGGTATTACTAAATGCGATATCCAGAATCGATTGGAAAATCTCGTATTATATCAAAGGACGTGTTCGTACTACAGAAATGTATCCCGAGATCCCCTATCCTATCGAAATTATCAGTCAGGATACTGTTAATTTTAACGGGCAGATTTATGGTATAAGAAATATCAATGCCACCACATTTGAATTATCTCAACAGGTGGGATCTGTAACTGAAAAGAAAAAATATCATTATGGGGACCGGATTGAAAAACCAGGTGTTGTCTTTAAAATAAAATCCAGTTCAGCTGTTGATGGGTCTTTATACAGCTTTAAATTTAATACAAAAAATGACTTTCTAAGTCGGGTAGCTAGCGGCCTCAGTATGGGCGAAGCAGGGAAAGGTTCAAATGTCTTGTTCCTTTCACATACCGGCGCCAATCCTTTTTTCGCTGCTGATATCTTAAACGCGATCGTCAAGGAATATGTGTATTTCGACGGTTACCAGCGGGCGCAGGCGGCTTCCCAGACGATCGAATTTATTGACCAGCAGCTGCAATTCCTTTCCGACCAGGTACAACAATCCGGTTCGGCACTTGAGCAGTTTAAACGAACCAACCAACTGATCGATATCGGTACCAACACCGGAATGAGCGTAGGAAAATTGACCAACTACGAAACGCAGAAAAGCACGTTAAAACTGGAGGACCTGGCCATTAGCCAGCTCGAGCAGCAGATAATCAACAATAAAGACCGGGTCAGCCTGAACTTTAACCTGGAAGAATCAGGGGGTGGAATGCTTTCAAACCTCGTCAACCAGCTGAATGAGCTGATCATCGAAAGGGAGAAAAAATTGATCCAGTTCAATGCCAAGTCACAACCTGTGCAGGAAAGTGATCAGCAGATCGCTGAGATCAAAGCAGCAATCGTGAATAATATCCGGCTTGCCCGTGATCGCAATAAGCGGACCCAACGCTTTGTAGACGCCCAAATCGAATTGGCGCAGCAAAGTTTAAGTAAATTGCCAAGGGCAGAGCGCGACTTCGTCAACCTGCAGTCGGTCTTCAATATTAACCAGAAGGTATTTTCCTACCTCTCGGAAAAGAAGCTGGAAGCGCAGATCAGCAAGGCAGCCATCGTTTCCGGCGCCACAAGCGTCAACGAAGCTGCACCGGGTTATATGATAGCCCCCGTCCCCAAGACGATCTATACTTACGGCATTTTCTTCGGACTGGCGACCGGTATCGGCCTTATCCTCCTGATTCGCATCATCAATCCCTATATCTACGACAAGGAAACGGTTGAAAGCCTGACCAATATTCCAATTATCGGGATCATCCGCCGGTTTCCGGACTATATTGACCATGAGAACCGGCAGATCCTTTCGCTGGAAAAGCCCAAGTCCATGTTTGCCGAATCGGTTCGTTCGGTGCGGACAAACCTGAGCTACCTTGCCAGCGAAGAAAAAAGCAAGGTGATCTGTATCACTTCCGAGATCGCCGGTGAGGGGAAATCTTTCGTGACAGTTAACCTGGCCAGTACCCTGGCCCTGATTGATAAAAAAGTGATCCTTGTGGCCGCCGATCTTCGCCGCTCCAAGCTGCATAAGACCTTCGGGGTAAATAACGGCAAGGGCCTGAGCAGTTACCTCTCGAACAAGGAAAGCATTGAAGATATCACTCTCCAGACGGATGTAGAGAACCTGCACTTTATCCCTTCCGGGCCGGTGCCGCCGAACCCTTCGGAACTGCTTCACAACCAGCGGATGGTTGATTTCATCAATGAGCTGAAGGAAAAATACGATTTCGTCCTGATCGATACGGCCCCCGTGGGCCTGGTATCGGATGCGATCCCCCTGATCCGCCAGGCCGACATCAACCTTTATGTGATCCGCTCCGGTGTTTCCAAGCATACCTCGGGCTCCGTACCCGACCGTATCTCCCGGGAGTACGGCCTGACAAACGTGGTGATCGTGCTGAACGCCTTCACCGACGATATGCTGTTCAGCCGCTACTACTCGACCAATTACGCTACCAGCTCTCATTCTACATACTACTATTATTCAGATTATTCAGGCTATTCTTCATCGGGCTATTATACCGATGATGAAAAAGGTAAGTGGTGGGAGCTTTGGAAACATTTGAAAAAAAATAAGTAAAACCATTTTGACTTCTGCCGAGCAGCATAACTGGTACCCGGTGTATACCAATCCGCGGGCTGAAAAGAAGGCCGCCGAACTTTTGGAAAAAAAAGGTATTGAAGTTTATTTGCCCCTGCAACGACAACTTAAACAGTGGACCGACCGTAAAAAATGGGTCGAAGAGCCGCTGATAAAGTCTTACCTGTTTGTGAGGATCACGGCAAGGCAGCAGATGGATGTACTGACCACCAAGGGCGTATGCAGGTTCCTGTATTTCGCCGGAAAGGTAGCGAGTATGCCCGAACGGCAGATCACGCAGCTCCAGTTATTGCTGGCCACGGAGGCCGAGCTGGAAGTATCCGACCGGGAGTTTAAGCCCGGCGAAAAAGTAAGAGTAAAAGGCGGTCCCCTGATGGGCCTTACCGGTGAGCTCGTGCAGCACCTTTCCCAAAAGAAGATGTTGCTGCGACTCGACAATACCGGCCGGGTGGTACTGGTGAATATACCGGCGGTGTTCCTGGAGCTGATGGCCTAGTGTTCACCGGATTGCTAGAATAGTTAGTAGACTTTTTTAAAATAAAAGTGGGACTGACGCGGCGAAGCTGTGTGCGGGGGGGACCGAGTTGGCAGTTGGGAGTAGGCAGTTTGGAGTGGGGAGTTGACAGCTTGGAGTGGGGAGTTGGGAGGTTTGCTTCTATCAGAACTACCTATTCGTCATTGCGAGGTTTGCATCTATCGGTAAGTTCCGTCATTGCGAGGCTTGCCCTATCAGCAAGCCGTGGCAATCTCAGAGATTGCTTCGTGCCTCGCAATGACGGTACAGATTGATTGTCATCCGAAAGAAGAGATTGCTTCGTGCCTCGC